>NZ_CAMLFY010000001.1 GCF_946479415.1 uncultured Shinella sp.
TGGTGAAGGTGACGGAAACCTCGGCGGGGTGACGCACCGAGCCGACGAGCACGAGCGGGAAATCCTTCTCGATCAGCGAGACCAGCGCCTGGTCGCCGGCCCGCGGGTTGGCGACGATCAGTCCGTCGATGCGGCGCGATTCCACCAGATTGTCATAGGCCCCGGCCTCGCCGCTTGCCTCCAGCCCCTCAACGAGCACATGAAAGCCCATCTGCCGGTTGGCCTTCTCGATGCCGTAGAGAACCTGCGGAATATACTGGTCGACAAGCAGGATGGACGGGTCGGAGACGATGAGGCCGATCGTTTCCGTCAGCCCGCTGACCAGCATCCGGCCGGCGGAATTCGGCTTGTAGCCAAGCTCGGCCGCCGCCTGCATCACACGTTCGCGCGTCTCCTTGCTCAGCGTCACGCTTTCCGAACGGTTGAGCACGAGGGAGACCGTGGCACGGGACACGCCGGCCAGACGGGCCACATCGTGACTGGTCACGCGGTTGCTTGCCATTCCACTTCCCCCCGGAAACCTCGCCAGACGCGACTTTTCCATGCATCTTCAATCTCTTCGCGTTTCCGACGGAGTATCGCCTGTTCGGGCGCTTGACAACAGAGCCGCCATGTCGCTATTCAAACTAACACGTGTTAGTCTGTAATTTTTGAAGAATAACACGTGTCAGCACCTCAACGCGGCCCTATCAGGCGCCCCGCTGAACAATCACGTACTTGACCGCAACATCATCTTTCGAGGATCCGTCATGCGACGCCCCAAAATCACGTTCATCGGCGCTGGCTCCACCGTTTTCATGAAGAACATCATCGGTGACGTGCTGCATCGTCCCGCCTTCAAGGACGCCGTCATCGCCCTGATGGACATCAATCCCGAGCGCCTCGCCGAAAGCGAGATCGTTGCCGGCAAGCTCATCAAGACGCTCGGCGCGCGTGCCACGATCGAGACCCATACGGATCGCCGTGCAGCCCTTGCCGACACGGATTTCGTCGTCGTCGCCTTCCAGATCGGCGGTTACGAGCCCTGCACAGTGACGGATTTCGAAATCCCGAAGAAATTCGGCCTGCGCCAGACGATTGCCGATACGCTCGGTATCGGCGGCATCATGCGCGGCCTCAGGACCGTGCCGCATCTCTGGGCAATCTGCGCCGACATGATGGAGGTGTGCCCCAACGCGATCCTTTTGCAATACGTCAACCCGATGGCGATCAACACTTGGGCGATCGCCGAGAAATTCCCCGCCATCCGCCAGGTCGGCCTGTGCCATTCGGTGCAGGGCACGGCCTATGAGCTGTCGCGCGACCTCGACATTCCCGTAGGCGAGATCCGCTACCGCGCCGCCGGCATCAACCACATGGCGTTCTTCCTGAAGTTCGAGCATCGCCAGGCCGACGGCAGCTACCGCGATCTCTATCCGGACCTTCTCGCCGGTTACCGCGACGGCCGCTTCCCCAAGCCCAGCCACTGGAACCCGCGCTGCCCCAACAAGGTACGCTACGAGATGATGACGCGGCTCGGCTATTTCGTCACCGAAAGCTCGGAGCATTTCGCCGAATATACGCCGTGGTTCATCAAGGAGGGCCGCGAGGACCTGATCGAGAAATTCGGCATTCCGCTCGATGAATATCCGAAGCGCTGCGTCGAGCAGATCGCCCGCTGGAAGGAAGAATCGCGCGCGCTCACCGGCAGCGACACGATCGAGGTGAAGGAGAGCCACGAATATGCCTCCTCGATCATGAACTCGGTCTGGACCGGCGAGCCCTCGGTGATCTACGGCAACCTGCGCAACAACGGCTGCATCACCTCGCTGCCGGCCAATTGCGCCGCCGAAGTGCCCTGCCTCATCGACGAGAACGGTATCCAGCCGACCTATATCGGCGAACTGCCCACCCAGCTCACCGCCCTGATCCGCACCAATATCAACGTGCAGGAACTGACGGTGAAGGCGCTGACCACGGAAAACCGCCAGCACATCTACCATGCCGCGATGATGGACCCGCACACCGCCGCCGAGCTGGATCTCGACCAGATCTGGAGCCTCGTCGACCAGCTGACGGCCGCTCATGGCGCGTGGCTGCCCGAATGGGCACGTGGCTGAGACCACCCGGGACGGCATCCGGCCCGTTCCACTTCGTCAGCGCGCGGGCCGACAGCCACGCGACGATAAGCTCGCGTGGAATCGCTGTCTCAGAGCAGGCCGGCGGCCGTCATCAGCTCGACGACCTTCTTGCTGTCGAGCGTGGAGGCCTCCACCTTCGGGGCATCCAGATCCTTGAGCGGAACGAGCTTTGGATTGGCATCACCGGCGATTGCATATTCGAAGGACGTCCCGTCGCGCAGGATCGCCTGACCGGCCTTGCCGGTGATCCACTTCAGGAAGGCCTGCGCCTCCTTCTGATGGGTGCTGGTTTTCAGGATGCCGCCGCCGGAAATGCTGACGAAGGCGCCCGGATCCTGGTTCTTGAAATAGTGCAGCGCCACGTTGCCGCTGTTTTCGCCGGTCTTCGCCTGATCGCCGAACCAGTAATAGTGGTAGATCACGGCCCCTTCGACTTCACCGGCATTGACCGCCTTCATAGCAACGCTGTTGCCCTTGTAAGGGGTCGCGTTTTCCTTCATCGCCGTCAACCAGGCCGCCGTTGCATCCTCGCCCTTCAACTGGAGCAGCGCGCCGACGATCGCCTGGAAATCCGCGCCGTTCGGCGATGCGCCCCAGCGTCCCTTCCAGGCGGGATCGGCAAGATCGAGCATCGATTTCGGCAGCTTGTCTTCGGTCAGCTTCGTCTTGTCATAGGCAAAGACCGTCGAGCGTGCGGCAATGCCCGTCCACATGCCGTCCGCCGGACGATAGTCCGCCGGCACCTGATCGAGCGTTTCATTGTCGACGGGTGCAAACCGCCCGGCTGCGTCGAGCAGCGCCATGGCGGGCGAATTTTCCGTCAGGAACAAATCGGCGGGCGTCAGATCGCCTTCCTGCAGGATGAGGTTGGCAAATTCCATGTCGCTGCCCTTGCGGACGACGACCTGAATGCCGGTTTCCTTGGTGAACGCATCGATCCACGCCTTTCCAAGCCCCTCGTGCTGGGCATTGTAGATGACGAGTTCGCCGGCATCCTGTGCCTTTGCCCCGGAGGCCAGCGAGGCGGCCGCGGCAAGCGACAGGGCAGCGAATGTCAATCGGATCGACAGGGTCATGATGGTCTCCTTCACAAGGCCGAGATACCGCCCGCAAAACTGGGCAGAAGCGCTCTACTTATCGCGCCGCCCTGTCCCGCGCCAGTGTCACCACGCCGCAGGCGGAGATCTCGTCGGTGCAAACCATTGCCTTTCACTCAAGAAATCCTTAGGGCAGGAGCGGACGATCCGTCGCGTGCGAACAATCGTCCGCTCGTTCTCATGGCATGAAGGCATGGGCCTTGTTGCAGGATAGTACAATTCAGATCGTCGCCCGGCCGTGGCCGGTCCGGCGGCGCTTGCGCGCATCGCTGCCGAATATCTCCGTCACCCTGCTCGCCGGGCTGGTGGCGTTGTTCAGCCTCGTGCCGCTCGGCTTCATCGGCTGGGTGACCTACGATGTCGGCTGGGAGACGGTGAAGACATTGGTTTTCCGCCCGCGCGTCGGCGAACTCGTTCTCAGCACCGTCTATCTCGAACTCCTGACGATCCCGCTGTCGATTGCGGTTGCGGTCGCCATGGCTTGGCTGACCGAGCGCACCGACATTCCCGGCGCGCGCCTTTGGGCGTGGCTGGCGATCACGCCGCTCGCCGTGCCCGCCTTCGTGCACAGCTATGCCTGGGTCAGCCTGGTGCCCAGCATGCGCGGCCTGGCCGGCGGCACCTTCGTCGCGGTGCTCGCCTATTATCCGTTTCTCTATCTGCCGGTTGCCGCGGCCCTCCGGCGACTCGATCCCGCCGTCGAAGACGCCGCCGCCTCGCTCGGCCTTGCACCCATCGCCGTCTTCTTCCGCGTGGTGCTGCCGCAGCTCAGGCTTGCCATCTGCGGCGGCTCGCTGCTGATCGGCCTGCATCTCCTGTCGGAATACGGCCTCTTCGCGATGATCCGCTTCGACACATTGGCCACGGCGATCGTCGACCAGTTCCAGTCCTCCTATAACAGCCCCGCCGCCAACATGATCGGCGGCGTGCTCGTCAGCTGCTGCCTGTTCCTGCTTGCGCTGGAAGTCCTGCTGCGCGGCAATGAGCGTTATGCCCGCGTCGGCACCGGGGCGGCGCGCCCGGCCGAGCGGCGCCGACTCGGCCGCCTTGCCTGGCCTGCCTTGCTTCTGCCGGTGGGGCTTGCAGCGCTGACCCTCGGCGTACCGCTGATAACGCTCGGCCGCTGGCTCTGGCTCGGCGGCGCCGGTATCTGGGATAGCGCGGTCACCGGCGCGGTGAGCGAAACCCTGCTGCTGGCGCTGGCCGGCGGCGTGCTCGCGACGGCTGTTGCCGTTCCCATGGCCTGGCTTTCGGTGCGCGCGCCAGGACGGTTGCAACGGCTTCTCGAGGCCTGTCACTACTATGTCGGCTCGCTGCCGGGCGTCGTGGTGGCGCTGGCGCTGGTGTCGATCACGGTGCGCTTCCTGCTGCCGCTCTACCAGACTTTTGCGATGCTGCTGGCCGGCTATGTCCTGCTGTTTCTGCCGCGGGCGATGGTGGGGTTGAGGGCCAGCATCGCTCAAGCGCCCGTCGAGCTGGAGCGCGCTGCGATGGCGCTCGGGCGCACGCCCGTGCAGGCGCTGCGGCAGGTCACGCTGCGGCTGGCCGCCCCCGGTGCGGCAGCCAGCGTCGCCCTCGTCGCACTCGGCATCACCAACGAGCTGACCGCCACGCTGATGCTTGCGCCGAACGGCGTCGAGACGCTGGCCACGCGCTTCTGGTCGCTGACGAGCGAGATCGACTATGTCGCCGCCGCACCCTATGCGACGATGATGGTGGTGCTCTCGCTGCCGCTGACCCTTCTCCTCCATGCCCAATCGAAACGGACGGCCGGCCAATGACGCTGCTCTCCCTTGAAGCCATCAGCAAGCGCTACGGCGAGGTCCAGGCCCTGGATGGGGTCAGCCTCACGGTCAGACCGGGGAGCCGCACGGCCGTGGTCGGCCCCTCGGGATCGGGCAAATCGACGCTGCTGCGCATCATCGCCGGCTTCGAGTTCCCCGACAGCGGCCGTGTCTCCTGCGATGGAACGTCGCTTGCCGAAGGACCGGCCGGCGTGCCCGCCCACAAGCGCGGTATCGGCATCGTCTCACAGGACGGGGCGCTGTTTCCGCATCTGAGCGTCGCCGAAAACATCGCCTTCGGCTTCGAGCGCGGCAAGGCCGACCGCGCGAAGCGTGTCGCCGATCTCCTCGACATGGTGGAACTCGACGGCAGCATGGCGACACGACGGCCGCACCAGCTTTCCGGCGGCCAGCAGCAGCGTGTGGCGCTGGCCCGTGCGCTCGGCCGCGAGCCGCGCCTGATGCTGCTCGACGAACCGTTCTCCGCCCTCGATACCGGCCTGCGCGAAGCCATGCGCAAGGCCGTTGCGCGGGTGCTGCACAATGCCGGCATCACCGCCATCCTCGTCACCCACGACCAGACGGAGGCGCTTTCCTTCGCCGATCAGGTGGCGGTGCTGCGGGAGGGCAAACTCATCCAGGCCGGCTCACCGCAGACCCTTTACCGGCACCCGTGCGACCGGGAAACGGCGCTCTTCCTCGGCGATGCCATTCTCCTGCCGGCCACCGTCGGCGGCGGCTTCGCCGATTGCGCGCTCGGACGCGTGGCGATCGACGGCAATCACACCGGCAAGGCGGATATCATGCTGCGGCCCGAGCAGATCAGCATCGCCATCGATACCTCCGCACCGATGGGTGGCGGCGCCCGCGTGGTCGATGTCCAGTTCGGCGGCGCCGTCTCGACGGTCGCCATCGCCTTGCCCGATACATCCCTGCCGCCCGTGCTGATCCGCACATCCGGCCTCGCCCTCCCCAGCCCCGGCGACATTGTCCAGCTGGACATTGCCGGCCGCGCGCATGTCCTCGCCTAGGGAGCCCGAAATGCCGATCAAAGTTGCCGTCGCGGGATCGCGGGGACGGATGGGGCAGACGATCGTCGCGGCGCTGCAGGCGGACAAGTCGTTTCAGTATATCGGTGGGATCGGCCGGTCTGAGCACGAGGAAACGGGCTTCCTCTCTATCGAAGAGGCGCTCGAAACCGCCGACGTCATCATCGATTTTTCGACGGCTGCGTCCGCCACCGCACTCGCCGAGCGATGTGCCGGTCGAGGCGGCCCGGCACTGGTCATCGGCGCAACGGGCTTTGACCGGAATGAGGAAGACAGGATTACGGCCGCCGCACGCCGGATTGCCATCCTGCGCTCCGGCAATTTCTCCATCGGCCTCAACCTCCTGACGCGGCTGATTGCGCAAGTGTCCGCCATCCTGCCGCCCGACGCCTGGGATATCGAGATCACCGAGGCCCATCACCGCCGCAAGGTCGATGCCCCCTCGGGAACCGCGCTCATGCTCGGCGAGGCGGCGGCGCAGGGACGTGCGGTTTGCCTTGAGAGCGTGGAACGGCGCGGTCGCGACGGAATGACGGGCCTGCGGCCGGAGGGCGAGATCGGCTTCTCGGTGGTCCGCGGCGGCGGCATTGTGGGAGAGCACAGCGTGATCTTCGCTGCCGAGGAGGAGGTGATCACGATCTCCCATTCCGCCTTGGGACGCGGCATGTTCGCCCGCGGCGCGCTGGCCGCCGCCCGCTGGATCGCCGGCAAGCCACCGGGCGCCTATACGATGACGGACGTGCTCGATCCGGCCGGCTCCAGGGACTGAACACACGAACACCGCCCGGTGGAAACCGGACGGTGTCGTATCGTGATCTCAGGCGATTAGCCGAGCGAGAAGGGCACCGTGACGAAGGTCTGCTCGTCCTGACGCTGGACCAGCAACAGCACGGCCTTGCGTCCGGCCTTGCCGGCTTCGGCCACGGCACTCTTCGCCTCACGCGCCGAGTTTACCGGCTTCTGATTCACGGAAAGGATGACATCGCCGGGTTGCAGGCCGGCGTCGGCAGCCGGTCTGTCCGGATTGACACCCTCGATGACGGCGCCGTTTTCACCCTTCGGCAGGCCGAGCGACTGGCGCATGTCCGCCGTCAGGTCGCCGAGCTTGACGCCGATGGTCGGCACGCGCTGCCCGGCTTCGCCCGATTTACCGCCGGCATCGGCGAGAACCTGCCCCCTGCCATCGTCATTCGCACCGATGGTGATCGTCAGGTCCTTGTCGGCACCGTCGCGCCAGACTGTCAGGCCTTGCTTTTCACCGGGCGAGAGATCGGCGACCATGCGCGAGAGATCGCGCGGCGAGGTTACCTCCTTGCCGCCGAGCGCCGTGACGACGTCACCTGAGCGGATACCCGCCTTGGCGGCGGGCGTGCCGTCATCGACCCGCGCCACCAGCGCGCCGGCCGGCTTGGCAAGGCCGATCGCATCGGCGACATCAGCGGTCACCGGCTGGATCTGCACGCCGATGAAGCCGTGCTCGATCGAGCCGTCCTTCATCAGCCTGGCGACGACATTCTGCGCCTGATCGGACGGGATGGCGAAACCGACGCCGACGCTGCCGCCGTTCGGCGAATAGATCGCCGTGTTGATGCCGACCACCTTGCCGTCGATCCCGACAAGCGGGCCGCCGGAATTGCCGTGGTTGATCGGCGCGTCGATCTGGATGAAATCGTCATAGGGTCCGCTGTGCAGGTCACGTCCACGGGCCGAGACGATGCCGGCCGTCACCGTCGTGCCGATGCCGAACGGATTGCCGATGGCAAGGATCGGATCGCCGGCGCGCAACTTGTCCGACTGTCCCCAGTCGATGGTGGCGAGCGGCTTGTCCGTCTCGATCTTCACCACGGCGAGGTCGGACTTTGGATCGGCACCGACCAGCTTGGCGGGCAGTTCCGTACCGTCATCCAGGGTCACCTTGATCGTGCTCGCCTTGTCGATGACGTGGTTGTTGGTCACGATATAACCGTCGCGCGTCAAGACGAAGCCGGAGCCGAGCGCCTCGGCCTTGCCGCTCGGACGCTGGTCGGGCGCCGGCATCTGCCGTTCGCCGAAGAAGTCGCGGAACTGCTGGTCGAATGGGCTGTCGCCGCCGAAGGGCGAGGTGCCGTCGGCAGAGGCGTTCTCGGCCTTCAGCGTGGTCGTGATGGTGACGACGGCGGGCTTGTCGGCCGAGACGATGGCTGCAAACGAGCCCTCCGCAAGGGCCGAACCGAAACTTTGCGGCGCGGCGGCTTGCGCGGCCTGCGTGCCGAGAAGGCTGGAGGCGGCCACGGGCACCACCAGCAGGGCAACGCCGAGAAGCGCTGCGACACGATGCTTTTGAATAAGTCGGGGTTTTTCAAGAATTCTGGTCATGGTCGTCTTCCTTTGTTCGGCGCCCCGGTGCTTTTGGGTCAGTACCGGAGCGCACGAAACCGGACCGCAGGTGCAAGGCGGCCGATCTCGTTTCAGGTTGATGGGAAAGAAGCGGGCAGGCCCCTATGGTGAGGCGGCGCCCCGACGCCGGCCTCCTAGGGCGGAGCGGCGTGGCTCATCCGGCGGACGCAGGATCGCCCGCCGGCAGGAACGATCAACTCAACCGGGCGATATTTCGGTCAAGCGCACGGATGTCACCCTTCAGGCGCAGGAAGGTTGCGGTCGGGATCGCACCGTTGTGCATATCGGCGACGGTCATGGCACGGCTACGGATGCTGCCGGCCTCCCCTTCGAGCCTGCGCGCGGCGCTGGCCGAAAGCTTGTGTACGGCCTGGTCCCGCTCGATCCTTGCGTCGGCCGCACGAACCCCGGCGAGAACCTGGTTGAGGTGCGGCTTGTAGACTGGTGTCTGCGCGATAACGGCGGGCATCGGCTGAACGAGAGGTTCGGAATCGTGTCCGCCCATGCTGACCGCGGAGTTCTCGTGCTTTTCATGCCCGCTGGCGGCGAAAGCACCGCCGGTGGCGAGCGAGAGCGCAATGGTTGCGAAGGCGATGGTTTTGAATGTCGAGCGCATGATGCGTATCCTCGATGAATGGGGAGGTTTCCTCCCCCAGGCTGTCCGGTGTCGTCGCGTCGCGGTTTATTTCCGCCGGCGGCATCCAGCCTGACATCATCTATAGGCCCGCTCATCGGCCCGGGTCATGTTACAATTAAATAAAGTTTCGGCCGGCATTTCTGCCAAAGTATTGCCGGGATTGAGGAATTCCTGCCCGACAATTTTCGGAAAACCGCTGATCATTCAAAGACTTGAGCTGATCTGCGCCGGCCAGCGAAACACTTTCTTCCATGACGGTTTCGTAATCTTCCGCAGCGGCCGCCGCGACGCGGCTCATTTTGCCTGAAGCCTTGCCTTGAGCCCGGCGATGATGCGGTCGGCAAGAGCTTCGTAATCGCCGTCGAAATGATGCCCGCCTTCGATGGCAATCGACTCCACACCCGAGGCCTTGAGCGTCGGGCAAGGATCGTCGTCTTCCTCCGTGCCGGAAATGCACTGCACCCTTTTGGGATCGATCTTGGCGATATCATCGACGGGATCGCCGCCGGCACCCTCGCCTGCGACACCAAGCCAGCCGGTCACGGAGACTTCGTAATCGACCTGATGGGAGAGCGCCATGAGCGTGAGCTGCGGCACGCGGGCTCGGTCTTCAGGCGAAAGCAGGTTGTAGGTCGCCGGCAGGATATCCGAACCGAAGGAATAGCCGACGAGCAGGACGTGCTTGACGTTCCACTCCTTGCGAAAGGCCTCGATGATGCGAGACAGGTCGTCCGCCGTCTCCTGCGGCTTGCGCTCGGACCAGAAGTATCGCAGCGAATCCACGCCGACGACGGGAATGCCGCGCTGCTGCAAGGCGCCGGCCACCTGCTTGTCGATATCCCGCCAGCCGCCGTCGCCCGAATAGACCACCGCCATCGTATCGAAAGCCGGCGTCGCCTTCAGAACCGCGAGCGGCAGGCCGAGCGGGCTGTCCGTGTCGCCGGCCGCGTCGATGCGGTCGGCGAGCGTCTGTGCCAGGACATCTGGCGCAGGATCCGTGTCGTCCCGGACATCGATATCGGCGTGCGTCTGTTGCAACGCCGCGACGTGGTCGCGGCCGGCTTGCGACGCCTTGTCGGTGAAAACCACCGTCACCGGCGCCGGCAGCGGCCCGTCGGAAAGGCCATAGATGGTTCGGCCATCCGCCTTCGTCTTGGAAGCGGGCGTGCAAAGAACCTTGTCGAGTGGAATGCCGGCCTCGGGATCGACGGCGATGGCCTCGCCGATCGTCGCGGCAGGGCTCTGGGCGATCATCGCAAGCGCCAGCGCACCACCCTCGCCGATACCGGCAATGAGGGGAGGATTGTAGCTCGTCGCGCCGCCGGCCCGCTGCACCTGATGGGCAAGCGATTCCACGTCGGAGATCATATAGACGCAGTCCCCGTCATCGGCTTGCAGGGCTTTGAGATAGGACGGAAAATCGATGCCGACCACGGCCACGCCCTTTTCAACGAGATCGGCGGCCTCCTTGTCCTCATCCTCGCCCCAACCGTTCGCGCCGGAGATCAGAAAGACGCTCCCATTCGGCGCGTCATCCGGCATCAGGATGTGGCCGGCGGGAATCATGCCGGTCGCAAAGGTCTTGTCGCTCTCCTGCGCAAGGCCAGCCAGGGGCACGATGCAGGCGAGAAGGGCGGCGAGCGTGAGCGGACGAAAAGCCTTCATTTGGAAATCACTCCTTTGACGCCGCCACCGATGAGGAAAGTCACGTCCATCAGCGCAAGTGCCGCACCCGTGGCATTCGATACCGCAAGATAGCGCGGCTCCCAGCGCGGATGGAACTTCGATTTGAAGGCGCGCAGGCCTTTGAAGTTGTAGAAGCGTTCGCCGTGTTCGAACAGTATCCCGCCGACGCGGTCCCAGACGGGTGCCGCCTCGCGCTGCGCCATGCCGGAAAGCGGCGCCATGCCGAGATTGAATTGCCGGTATCCCTCGTCGCGCAGATATTCGAGAATGCTGGCGAAGAGAAAATCCATCGTCCCTTTCGGCGCCTCGGGGGCAAAGCGCATCAGGTCCACGGTCGCCTCCGCTTTCGTGTCGGTCACCATCAGCGTGGCGAAAGCAACGATATCGTCTGCAAGACGCACCACGGCGACGGGCTGCTCGAGCACGTAGTCATCCTCGAAGGCGCCGAGCGAAAACGTCTTTTCCTTGGCGTCGTGATGGTCGAGCCAGCTGTCGGAAACGGCGCGCAGAGCCGGCAGGATGGCAGCGACATGCTCGGGCGGCATGACGGTGAAGGTAAGTCCGTCGCGCAGCCCGCGATTGTGCGATTGCCGCAGATTGGCAAACCGGCTGCCTTTCATTTCGAACTGCGGAAGATCGATGACGGCAAGTTCGCCGAGCTTGAAGGCGCGAAGCCCGACATCGGCGCAGGCAGAAAGCAGGATCGGCGAAATCTGATAGAACGCCGCCCGCCCGCCGCCGGCCCGCGCCGCGCCGACGAATTGCCAGACGAGCTCCGGAAACTCCTCTTCCATCCCGATCGGATCGGCGAGCGCGATCCAGGAGCGGCCATGGATGCCATACATGATGTAGGACCTGCCGGATGGCGAAAACAGCAACCGCTTGTCGCCCATGCGCACGAGATTGGCGTCGGCGAGGTCCTGGCCCATGGTAATGGCGACCGCCTGCTTCAGTTCCTCCGGGGTCGGCCCCTCCGTGCGGAAATGCGCCGGCCGCAACAGGCTGAACAGCGCAAGTGCCGAGGAGGTTATGGCAAGCGCCAGGAGTGCCCGCAGGCCGCGCGGCGCCTCCTCGGAAAATTCGAACTGCCACCACAGTTCGTGGGTATATTCCGTATCCCGGTATACGAAGAGCAGGATGAGCATCGCCGTGACGATGATGACCGCGATCGCGGCAAGCCAGGATGGCCCCAGCGCCTGCCGCAGCAGGGAGGAATGCCGGTCGAAGGCCCGGGCATTGGCGAGCAGCGCAACGATGAAAAGCGCAAGCAGCCCCGCCTCGAAAACGGCGATGGCCTTGAGAAACGCAAAAGCGAAGGCGACGGATGCACCGACCAGCGCCACCCACCAGGCGCCGTCCAGCCGCTGCCCGAGCCCGCGGGCGGCGACGATGAGCAGGAGGCCGAGCAGGCTTGACAGGAAATGCGCGCTCTCGACGATCGGCAGCGGCAGGTAGCCCGCGAGAAAATCGAGATCCGAATCGGGCGTCGGCACCACGCTCGAAAAAATCAGCATGGTGCCGAGCACCAGCGAGAGCGTGGAGATCAGCGCTGGCGCCAGCTTGCCCGCGAGCTGCGCCGCCTCGGCAACGCCGGGCCTCAGCACCAGTTGCCGCGTCTCGGTGATCAGGAGCAGCACGGTCGCAAGCAACAGCGGCAGCACATAATAGATCAGGCGATAAAGCACGAGGCTGCCGAGCAACTGGTCGACGCTGATGGCATTGGAAAGCCCCGCCATGATGACCGCCTCGAAAACGCCGAGACCAGCCGGAACATGGCTGAGCACACCAAAGCCGATCGCCACGGCATAGACCGCAAGGAAGGTCGGCCAGCCGACATGAGTGTCGGGCAAGAGCACGTAGAGCACGGAGGCGGCTGCGGCGATGTCGAAGGCCGAGACGAGAAACTGGCGGGATGTCGTGCGGCTGTCCGGCAGCCGCAGCGCAAATCCCCTGAAGCTGAGCACATGTCCATTGCGGCCGACGTAAAACACGCCGACCAGCGCCGCGACGATCACAAGCGCTAAGGCGCGCAGCCAGAAGGCATCGACGCCAAGAATGCTGGCGACCCGCGGGGCAACGGCAAGCACCGCCAGAGCGCTGACCGACAGCAGGCCGAGGCCGAAGGCGAGCGTGACGAAAGCAATGACGCGCGCGATATCGCCGGGCGCCAGCCCGAGGCGGGAATAGGCGCGAAAGCGGATCGCCCCGCCGCTCAAGGGGCCGAAGCCAACCGTATTGCCGACCGCATAGGCCATGAAGGCCGTCACCGCGACGGAGGGGAACGGCGCCTTGCGGCCGATATAATCGAGCGCATTGGCATCGTAGAGAATCAACGCGAGGAAACTGAGCCCGGTGAACACAGCGGCAAGCGCAATCGCACTCCATGAGGTCGCCGAAAGCGCCGCCAGTACGTCCTCATACCGAACCTCCGCCGTCAGCCGGTAGATGCCGAAGGCGACGAGGGCAAAGACGGCGAGGCTGGCAACGGCAAGAATATAAAGCCGGTAGATCAGGAACAGGCGGACAAACCGCGATGACGTGTTTTCATTGACGACCGCACCATTTTCATTCGACATGTTCTGCCCAACCCTGATTTGATGGCCGTATACTGGCCCAGGTTGTGGCAAATATCGGGCAGACACCCGCCGCCTCGCTTCAGGGTGGGTGCGACGTATTATCCATCGGGCCGCACCGTCTCCTCCCACCAAACGAGCGGGATCGGCAGTGGACCAAGATCCGGATGTCATGCGGGTGTCATCGCAATCTGTTGAAACGCTGCCCCATGCCGTCGGGCAATTGTGACAGCTCCGCTCAGCGAATGTCCCTTGCGCGGCAGGCACACGCGTCGCAGGTCTTGTGGCAGCGCGCGGTGGATATGGACATTCCAGCTTAGGAACCCAGCCCGATGATCGAAACGGTCGCTTCTCCCGCCCTCTCCCCCGTCACAGCGCGCAAGGAGGCGGTCGGCAAGCGCCTGAACCGGGCCGTGCGGCGCAACTCCCTGCTCTCGGCTTCGGGCATGTCCGAATATGTCTTCTCGCGACTGTTCCGCAATCTCGTCTATGCACAGATCTGGGAAGATCCCGACGTCGATATGGCCGCGCTGAAAATCGAACCCGGCAACGCCATCGTCACCATTGCGTCGGGCGGCTGTAACGCGATGTCCTATCTCATTGCCGACCCCGCGCGCATCGAGGCTGTCGATCTCAACCCCGCGCATGTCGCGTTCAACCGCCTGAAATTCACGGCCGCCAGCCACCTGCCCGACTACGAGGCCTTCTACCGCTTCTACGGCAAGGGCGATGACCGGCGAAACCTGGACGCCTACCAGCTCTATCTGCGCCCGCATCTCGACGACGAGACGCGCGACTATTGGGAAGGCCGCACGCTGACCGGCCGCCGCCGCATCTCCATCTTTCACCGCCGGCTCTATCGCCATGGCCTGCTCGGCGGTTTCATCGGCCTCGGCCATACGATGGCCCGGCTCTATGGCGCCGACCCACGAGGCCTGCTCGAGGCCCGCACGCTTGAGGACCAGAAGCGCTTCTTCGACGAGACGCTGTCGCCCCTGTTCGACAAGCGGTTGATCCGCTGGGCGACGGGACGCAAGAGTTCGCTGTTCGGCCTCGGCATCCCCCCGCAGCAGTATGAAGCTTTGTCGGGCGCCGGCAACGGCATGGCCGAAATCCTGCGTGCGCGTGTCGAAAAGCTCGCCTGCGGCTTTCCGCTTTCGGAAAACTACTTCGCCTGGCAGGCCTTCGGCCGCAGCTACGGCAATGGCGAACAGGCACCGCTGCCGCCCTATCTCCTGCGGCAGAATTTCGAAGCGGTGCGCAGCCGCGCGTCACGCATTTCCATCACCAACGCCTCGCTCACCGAATTCCTCGCCGCCAAGGCGCCGCAGACGGTCGACCGCTTCATTCTGCTCGACGCGCAGGACTGGATGACGGACGCCCAACTCAACGCACTCTGGAGCGAAATCACCCGTACCGCAGCACCCGGCGCACGCGTGATCTTCCGCACAGCGCCCGCCGAAAGCCTGTTGCCCGGCCGTGTCGCGGAGCCCGTTCTAAACCGCTGGGCTTACCACGAAGCAGAGTCCCGCGCGCTGCACGAGAAGGACCGCTCGTCGATCTATGGCGGCTTCCACCTCTACGAATTCAAGGGCTGACGAGATGAGCTCCGTCTCCGACCACGCCCTGCTGATGGACCGCATCTACCGCTGGCAACGGCGGTTCGGCATCTATGACGCTACCCGCAAATATTACCTTCTCGGCCGCGACCCGCTGCTTGCCGGCCTTGCCCCTCCACCCGGAGGCTGCGTGCTGGAAATCGGCTGCGGGACCGGGCGCAATCTGGTCAAGGCCGCAGGGCTTTACCCGCAGTCCCGCTTCCACGGCATCGACATTTCACAGGAAATGCTGGTTGCCGCAGAGGCCGCCATCGCCGGCGCAGGCCTGAAGGACCGCGTTCGTCTTGCCCGGGCGGATGCCGCCGGCTTCGATCCGCAGGCGCTGTTCGGACAAGCGACCTACGACCGTATCTTCATTTCCTACGCCGTATCGATGATCCCGCAATGGCAGCGCGTGATGGAGGCGGCCATCGCCGGTCTTTCGCCGGGCGGCGCGTTGCATATCGCCGATTTCGGCGACATGCGGGATTTGCCGCGCTGGTTCAAGAATGCCGTGGATACCTGGCTCGGCTGGCACCACGTCACCCCGCGCGCCGATCTGTTCGAGGTGTCGTCGCAACTGGCGGCAGCCCATGGCGGCACGAGCAAGCAACAGCGTCTTCATCGCGGCTTCTCGTGGCTCGCGACGATCCACAAAGGCTGACCGTAGAATATCCTTCTTGTAATACGCCTGTCATGCAGGCTTCTTATCGCAAGAGGGCAACGCACCGCTCAAGAGAGGCACTTCCATGCGTAAACTCCTCCTCGCCCTGGCATCGGCCACGATACTCGCAGGCGCCGCCCAGGCCGCCACCGTCTATCCGCTCGACCGCGCCACGATCCTCGTCGGCTCCCCCTTCGACTTCAAGGTCGAGTTCGATGCCGTCGTAAAGCCTGATGACGTGAAGGTCACGGTCAACGGCCAGGATTACGAAGCCGTCTTCGGCAAGAAGGCCGAATTCGTTGCCGAAGAAAAGGGCAAGGAAGACAAGGTTCTGGGTTCCGCGCTCATCCTGCGCGAGCTGACGATCGGCGCCGCCGGTGAATACAAGGTCGAAGTTTCCGCCGGCAGCGAAGCCAAGTCCGTCGCCTGGGACGTCTACGAGACGGTCACCCAGCCGAAGGCCAAGAACATCATCTTCATGATCGCCGACGGCCTGTCCGTCGCCCACCGCACGGGTGCGCGCATCATGTCCAAGGGCATGACCGAGGGCAAGGCCAACGGCCGTCTCGCCATGGACGATATCCCGCCGGTCGCCTTCATCGGCACCTCCTCAACGCATTCGATCGCCACCGACAGCGCCAACACGGCCTCGGCCTACATGACCGGCCACAAGTCGCGCGTCAACGCACTCGGCGTGTATGCCGACCGCACGCCCGACAGCCTCGACGACCCGAAGGTCGAAACGATTGCCGAAGCGCTGCGCCGCACGACGAAGAAGTCCGTCGGCATCGTGACAACCGCTGAAGTCGAGGACGCCACCCCGGCCGCCCTCGTCTCCCACACCCGCAAGCGCGGCGACAAGGCCGAGATCGTCGGCATGATGCTCGACATCAAGCCGGACGTGCTGTTCGGCGGCGGCTCGGCCTACTTCCTCGGCAAGGATATCCCCGGCTCCAAGCGCAAGGATGACAAGGACTATATCGCCGAGTTCAAGAATGCCGGCTATGCGCTCGCCATCGACAAGACGGAACTGGCCGCGACTGCCGGCGCCAACGAAGAGAAGCTGCTCGGCCTCTTCCACACCGGCAACATGGACGTGACGCTCGACCGCGAATTCCTAAAGAAGGGCACGGTCGACAAGTTCCCCAACCAGCCGGGCCTCGTTGACATGACCAAGGCCGCGCTCGACAAGCTCTCGAAGAACCCGGAAGGCTTTTTCCTGATGGTCGAGGCCGCATCGGTCGACAAGATGAGCCATCCGCTCGATTGGGATCGTGCACTCGTCGAAACCATCGAATTCGACAAGGCCGTCGCCGTTGCCCGCGAATTCGCCGACAAGAACCCGGACACGCTGATCGTCGTCACGGGCGACCACACGCATGGCGTCGCCATCATCGGCACGGTCGATGATGAAAAACCCGGCACGGAAATGCGCGAAAAGGTCGGCACCTACGACAATGCCGGCTTCCCGAACTACGAGGACAAGGACGGTGACGGTTACCCGGATCGCGTCGATGTCTCGCGCCGCCTGTTCATGGCCGCCAACAACGGTCCCGACCACTACGAGACCTTCCGCCCGAAGCTCGACGGCCCGTTCGTTCCGGCCGTCCAGAACGAGGCGAAGGAATATATCGCCAACGAAGCCTATAAGGATGTCCCCGGCGCCGTCTTCGTGCAGGGCAACATTCCGAAGGATGAGGACAGCGGCGTGCATGCTGTCGACGATATCGTGCTTCAGGCGGCCGGCCCCGGCTCGGAAGGGTTCCGCGGCTATATGGAGCAGAGCGACGTCTACCGCGTGCTGGCCGATACCTTCGCGCTCGGCACGGCCAAGGACTAAGGGCCTCTTGCCCCAAAATGGACAGGCGGCCCCGCGCCGCCTGTCCATGCCATTGTGAATGAACAAGGAAGCATTGCCATGACCGATACCCCCCGCACGTTTCTCACCCGGCGGCGGATGCTCTCGGCACTTGCGACCCTGCCTGTGCTTTCGCTGGCGCGCCCGGCACTTGCAGACGAAAAACTCGGTTTCGGCGAACTCTACAAGAGCTTCGGTGTGCTCGGCCTGGAATTTTCCGACAAGGTCAAGCGGCTGAACGGCGAGGGCGTCACCGTCAAAGGCTTCATGGCGCCGCCGCTGAAGGCCGAGGCGAACTTCTTCGTCCTCACCGAAATCCCGATGTCGCTCTGCCCCTTCTGCTCCTCGGACGCGGACTGGCCGGACAACATCCTCGTCGTCTACCTCTCCGAAAAACAGACCTTCGTGCAGTACAACGCCCCGATCGAGGCGCATGGCGTGCTCGAATATGGCGCCTGGACTGATCCAGAAACCGGCTTTCGCAGCCAGCTACGGCTGCGCGAAGCGGCTTTCAACACGGTCTGATCATGCTGGCGCTCAATATTAACGGTCTGGAAATGCGCTTTCCCGGCCTCGATACACCGGTGCTCACCATTCCCCGGCTTCATCTTCCCGCCGGCGGGCAGCTTGCCGTCACTGGCGCTTCCGGCTCCGGCAAAAGCACATTGGTCAATGCCATAACGGGGCTGGAAACCGCGACAAGCGGCTCCGTCTCCTGGGGCGAGACGAACATTTCCGCGCTCTCCGCCGGCCGGCGTGATGCGTTCCGCGCGACCCATATCGGTCTGGTCATGCAGGATTTTCACCTCTTTCCCGGTCTCTCGGCTTTTGAAAACGTCGTCCTGCCGGCGCGTCTCTCCCGCCGGCTGACGCCGGCCGCCCGCGAGCGCGCTCTGCATCTTCTCGAAACGACGGGCATTGCCAGACCCGACCAGCACATCGAAACCCTCTCGCGCGGCGAAATGCAGCGCGTCGCGGTGGCGCGGGCCTTGTTATCGAAACCCGGTGTGATCGTCGCGGACGAACCAACCGCCAGCCTCGACCGCCGCACCGGCGAAGACGTTGCCGAACTGCTTGTCCGCCTCGCCCGGCAGGACGGGGCAACGCTCGTCGCCGTGACGCACGATCCTGTTCTCATGGAACGGCTCGACCGGCGCATCGTGCTCGAGGGCGGCCGTATCGTCGAGGACAGCGCGGAGGCGCAAGCGGCATGATCCGGTTCATTCTCGCCGATCTCCGGCGTTTCAAAGCCGGCGCGCTCGCCGTCGTCATCCTGATCGCACTGTCTGTCGCCCTCAGCGTCACCGTCACATTGCAAGAGCGCGCCGTGCGTCTCGGTAGTGCGCGGGCCGCCGAAAAATTCGACCTTCTGGTCGGCGCGGCCGGCAGCGAGACGCAGCTCGCCCTCTCCGCCGTGTTCCTCCAGCCCTCGCCGCTACCGCTGATGTCGGGCAGCGTTCTGGCAAAGCTCTCCAATGATCCGCGCGTCGAATTCGCCGCCCCCGTCGGCTTCGGCGATTCCGCTGACGGCCACCCCGTCGTCGGCACGACGAGCAGGCTGATCACCGCCCTCTCCCCGGTCCTCTCCGAAGGCACCACCTTCGCCCATCTCGGCGACGCCGTGATCGGTTCAGACGTATCCAGGCGGATCGGCTCTGAGATCAAGCCGATACACGGCGCCGCCGACGAAGGCGGCCATACCCACACCGAGATCGTCTACAAGGTGACGGGCCGCATGGCGCCCACGGGGACAGCCTGGGACCGTGCAATCCTCGTGCCGATCCGCGCGGTCTGGCAACTGCACGGCATGCCCGCACATGAGGAGCACGGCCATGACCATGCAGAAGAGACATCCGAGGACACTGCAGCAAGTGATCACGAACATGACCACGAAGCGCATGTCGAGGCGGATGCCGCAATAGACGAGCACTTTGACGCGGAAACACCCGGTATTCCCGCCGTCCTCGTCAAACCGAAAACCATTGCCGATGCCTACCGCCTGCGCCAGGAATATCGTGGCGAGACGACGCTTGCCGTCTTCCCTGCCGAGGTGCTGACACGCCTCTACGCGACGCTCGGTGACGCGCGCAGCCTGCTGCTTGCCATCGCCATCGGTACACAGGTCATCGTCATTGCTGCGGTGCTGCTCGTCACCATCATGCATGTCGGCGCGCGCCAGCGGCAGATCGGGGCGCTCAGGGCGTTCGGCGCGCCACGCCGCGCGGTCGTCGCCATCGTGTGGGGCGAACTTTTCCTTCTCTTCCTCATGGGCTTCGCCCTTGGCCTGCTTATCGGATATGTCGCCGCCCAGCTTATCTCGGCCACACTCGCCGCCACGACAGCAATCCACATGCCGGTGGAATTCGCGCGGGAAGATCTTTCGCTGGCGCTTTGGTTCATCGCACTCGCAATCCTGATATCGATCCTTCCGGCACTCTCGACACTCCGCCTCAGCCCGGCGCGGGCTTTGAGAAGCTGATCACCTCATCCGGCTGAGCGCTTTTGCCATCACCCGCGACGCTTTGCCCGTTTTCCAGGGGTGACAGGCGCGAATGCAGGCAATATACAGTCAATATTCGCGCAGCCTGGAACCCCTCGCATGAAGAACTGGCATCCCGATCTCAGCCGGAGCGACAGCCCGCTCTATATGGCCCTTGCCGACAGGATCGAGCGGGACTTGCGCAGCGGGGAGCTTTCGGCTGGCGACAAGCTGCCGACCCACCGCGATCTCGCCAAACGTCTTGCAATCGACGTCACCACCGTTGCCCGCGGCTATGTGGAAGCGCAGAAGCGCGGGCTCGTGCAGGCGCATATAGGCCGCGGCACGTTCGTAACGGGCGCCGCGCGCCGCGCTTCCGAAGCAGCGGACACCCAGCCGGACGCCCGCCGTTCCGCCACTGTCGATCTCTCGATGAACCTGCCGCCCGAGCCTGATGATCCCGCACTTGCCGCCCGGATGCGCCAAGGCTTTTCAGCGCTTTCGGCCGATCTCATTCCCCTTTTGCGCTACCAGTCCTTCGGCGGCGCGGCGATGGACAAGGAGGCCGCTGCCCTGTGGCTCGGCCGGCGCGGTCTTACACCTTCCCACGAGCGCATCTTCATCACGCCCGGCGCCCATCCGGCGCTGCTCGCCATCCTCGGCATCGTGGCGAAGCCCGGCGAGACCATTCTTTCCGAAAACATCACCTATCCCGGCATACGCTCCATTGCCGCGCAGCTTCGGCTGCGGCTTGCCGGTCTGGCCATGGACGATGACGGCATCCTGCCGGAGGCTTTCGCCGCAGCCTGCGAGCGTGAGGCACCGAAGGCGCTTTATCTCAATCCGACACTGCAAAATCCGCTGACCCTGACCATGCCAGCCGCGCGGCGCGCGGAAATCGCCGCCGTGGCGCGGACATACCGCGTGCCCATCATCGAGGACGATGCTTATGGGTTTCTGCCATTGGACGGCCCGGCCCCGCTTGCGGCTCACGCTCCCGATTTGACGTGGCATATCGGCGGACTGTCGAAATGCATCGGCGCCGGCCTGCGCCTCGCCTATGTCGTCGCGCCCGAAGACAGCCGCGCCCTCTGGTCCTTCGCCGGCGCCATGCGATCCGGCAACGTCATGGCCTCGCCGCTCACCACCGCGCTCGCCACCCGCTGGATCGGCGACGGCACGGCAGATGCGATCCTCGATTTTCTGCGCAGCGAAGCCGCGGCGCGCCAGGCACTTGTCGCCGGACTACTTCCTTCCGGCTGCTACCGTGCCGATACGATCAGCTTCAACATCTGGCTGCCGCTGCCGCATGGCTGGACGCGCTCTACATTCGGCGCCCACATACGCATGTCCGGCCTTGGCATCGTGGCGAGCGATGCCTTCTGCGTCGACGGCATGCCGCCCGAGGCAGTCCGCGTCTGCCTGGGCGGGCCGATTGCCCGGCCCCAACTCCAGACGGCCCTCGAATTCATGGCCCATGCATTGGAAGGCCCACCTGAATTGGCCGGCTCCTTCTTCTGATACCGGATCACCCGTCTCGCAGCGTAAACGCCCGCGGCCTTCCGCGCGCCTGCGTCAGTATGTCTGATGGACATATTGAATGGACGAATGCATCACTGTGACAGTATTAAATGAACGTATTGAATGGCAATCAAGAAGGTGCATATCATGGACAAGGATTATCCGGCACTGCCTCCCATGCAAACCGGCATCCGCGGTCGCTGCCCGCGCTGTGGCCAGGGCCACCTCTTCAAGGGGTTCCTGACGCTCGCCCCGAAATGCGAAGCCTGCGAACTCGACTATTCCTTTGCCGACCCGGCCGACGGCCCCGCGTTCTTCGTCATCTGCTTCGCCTGCGTGCCCAGCGTTGCGCTGGCCGTGTGGCTGGAGGTCGTCTTCGGCGCCTCGCTGCTGACGCAGATATTCGTCACTGGCCCCTTCATGCTTTTGACCTGCATTCCGCCCCTCCGACCGCTGAAGGGTTGGCTTGTCGCCAGCCAGTATTTCTACAAGGCGGAAGAGGGCAAGCTGGTCCGCCGGGCTCCGGAACCAAGCTAGAATAGCCGCGGACAATTTTGGTTTGACTGCAGGCATTGTGGACGCATCGGCGGATTGCGATGGTCTGGATTGGCTTTATCTGGTAGCTCCAGCTCACAAGCACCTCTCCTCCCTGCTTCACAGAATGCGCCCCGTGCTCACCTTTCCTTTCTCCGAAGCCGATCCCGTTCGCCATTTCGGGCCGCTGCCGCAGGCATCCGAGGTCGTCATCATCGGTGGCGGCGTCATTGGCGTCACGACAGCGCTTTTTCTGGCCAAGCGGGGCGTTTCCGTAACCCTCCTCGAAAAGGGGCGCATTGCTGCGGAACAGTCCTCGCGAAACTGGGGCTGGATCCGCAAGCAGGGGCGCGATGCGGATGAACTGCCGATCGTCATCGAGGCCTGCCGGCTCTGGCAGCAACTGGCCGAAGAGTGCGGCGAGGATATCGGCCTAACGCAGACGGGGGTGACCTATCTCGCGCGCTCCGAAAAGGACCTGGCAGGGTTCGACGGCTTCATGAAGATCGCCGCCGAGCACGCGCTGGATACACGCCTGCTGGATTCCGGGGAAACCGCAAAGCGCTTCAAGGGCATCACGCGACGTTACGCCGGGGCGATGGTTACCGCCTCCGACATGCGCGCGGAGCCCTGGGTTGCGGTGCCCGCCCTTGCCCGACTTGCGGCCCGCACCGGTGTCACGATCGTAGAAAACTGCGCTGCCCGCGCGCTGGATGTGTCGGCCGGCCGGATCAGCGGCGTTTGGACGGAAGCGGGCCGCATCGCCACCTCCACCGTGCTGGTGGCCGGCGGCGCCTGGTCCTCACTCTTCCTGCGAAAGCACGGCGTTTCCATTCCTCAGCTGAGCGTGCGCGCGACGGTCGGCGCCACGGCGCCGCTGCCGGATATTCATTCGGGTGCGGCAGCAGACTCACACGTCGCCTTTCGCCGCCGGCAGGACGGCGGCTACACGCTTGCCCCCGGCGGCAGTAGCCTGCTCTATATCGGCCCGGATGCGTTCCAGAACGCCACGAAATATCTCCCTGCCTTGATGACCAACCCTCTCGGCACCCGCTATCGTCCTGCCGCGCCCGCATCCTATCCTGACAGCTGGTCGACGCCGCGCGATTGGGAACCTGACACGACAAGCCCTTTCGAGAGGATGCGTATTCTCAATCCTGCACCGGAATCTTCCGGCCTGCAGTCGATCGAGCGGAATTTCAAAGCACTCTTTCCGCAGTTCGAGGCCATTGCCTTCAAGGCGACGTGGGCCGGCATGATCGATGCCATGCCCGATGTCGTCCCGATCGTCGACCGCGCCGAGGCGATCGGCGGCCTGTTCGTGGCGACCGGCATGAGCGGCCATGGTTTCGGCATTGGGCCGGGCATCGGCCGCATCGTCGCCGATCTTATCCAGGGCAACGCGCCCGGCCACGACCTGCATCGTTTCCGCTTCTCCCGTTTCAGTGATGGAAGCGCCATCCGTCCGGGGCCAGCTCTCTAGTCCGCCCGGCGGGCAAAACCTGTTCCATCTGAGGCCATCATGAATTCCGGACTGATCGATACCAAACCGCTGGCAGGCATTGCGCTCGCCTCTGCCGGCTATGCCTGCTTCGCTTTGCAGGATGCCCTGGTGAAGTGGATGGTCGCCACCTACGAGGTGCCGCAGATCCTGTTCATGCGCAGCCTCGTCATCGTGCTGGTCTCTGGTGTCTTGTTACGGTTCTACCGGCACCCGTCCATTCTAAAGAGCCCCTATCGCGGCACCGTCGCGCTGCGCACCGCGCTGATGCTGATCGCCTGGCTGCTCTATTACAACGCCGCGCGCTATCTCGGCCTTGCCGAACTGACGACGCTCTACTTCTCCGCGCCCATCATCACCGTCTTCCTGTCGATCCTTGTGCTGAAGGAGGCGGTCGGCGCCGGGCGCTGGATTGCCTGCGTGGGCGGTTTCGTCGGCGTGGTGATCGCCGCCAATCCGTCGCATTCGCCGAACCTCATTCCTGCCGCTATGTGCCTCGTGGCCGGCTTCTGCTGGGCGTGGAGCACCGTCCTCATCCGGCTCGTCAGCCGCAGCGAAAGCACGCTGACGCAGATGTTCGCGACCAGCCTGCTCTTCGGCCTTGCCTGCGCCGCCTCCTTCCCCTGGATCTGGAAGACACCGGATGCGGAAGGCTGGATCTTGATGATCGGCCTCGGCCTCATCGCGACGCTTGGCCAGTTCCTGCTCTATGAAGGGTTCCGCTACGCACCGGCCTCGGCGCTGGCACCCGTCGAATATACCGGCCTCATCTGGGCTTTCGTCTACGGCTACACGATCTGGGCGGAAATCCCCGCGTTGAACGTCTTCATCGGCGCCATTCTCATCGTTGCCTCCAGCCTCGTGCTCGTCTTCTGGGAACGCCGCGGGGAAATTGCCGCGAGGAGGCGCATGGTTTCCTGACCGGTTTTGCGGAGGCGAAATTTGGCCTTTTGCCGCCGCTCAATGTCGCAAGGGTTGACTATGCCGTTTCCTGCTTATCTTTGAGTATGCAATGGCCGCTGCGGCCACGGATTGTGATCGGACTGCCGGCATGAACGAGACCACCCGCGTGAACGAAACCCAGGCGACGGCCATCACGCTGTCGGAGCCGGAGAAGAATGTCATCATCGCGGGCGTCCTCCTGTCGATGCTTCTCGCCGCCCTCGACCAGACCATCGTGGCGCCTGCCATGCCGACGATCGGCAAGGCGCTCGGGCATGCCGATTACCTGCCCTGGATCGTCACCGGTTATCTTCTGACAGCCACCGCCATGGCGCCCCTCTACGGCAAGATTTCGGATGTCTATGGACGCCGCCCGACCATCTTCGGCGCCATCATCATCTTCCTTCTGGGCTCGCTGATCAGCGCGCTGGCGCCCAATATGCTGGTGCTGATCCTCGGCCGCGCCGTGCAAGGATTGGGCGGCGGCGGCCTGTTTGCGCTCGCACAGATCGTGATCGGTGACCTCGTGCCGCCGCGCGAACGCGCACGCTACGCCGCGTGGATTTCCGGCACCTGGGCCGTCGCCTGCATCGCCGGCCCGCTGATGGGCGGCACCTTCGCCGAGCACCTGCACTGGTCCGTGATCTTCTGGGTCAATCTTCCGCTCGGCATCGCGGCCCTCCTCATCATCAACAATCCCCTGAAGAAGCTGCCGGTCGTCGGCCGGGCACACAGCATCGACGGCGCGGGCGCCGCTTTGCTCATCGCCGCGACGGCCCTTCTGCTTCTCGCGCTCAACTGGGGCGGCAGCCGCTATGCCTGGCTGTCGCCGGAAATCCTCGGCCTGCTCGGCTGCTCGGCCGTGTTCTGGGCGCTTTTCGCGCTGCGGCTGCGGCGCGCCACCGAACCGCTGATCTCGCTGGAGGTTCTCGCCAATCCCATCGTGCGCTACGGCACGCTCGGCATGTTTCTCGGGCAGACCGCCAGCGTCGGCCTTGCGGTTTATATTCCCGTCTACGGGCAATCCTTCCACGGCCTTTCGGCCAGCAGTTCCGGCATGGTGATGCTCGGCCTGCTGCTCGGCACCGTCTTCGGCGCAACGACCAGTGGGCGGACCATTCCCCGCTTCACCCATTACAAGCGGCTGGCGATCGGTGGCGGCGCTTTCAGCGTTCTGTGCCTGATCGCGCTGGCCTTCCTGTCGGGACGCACGACGCTCTTCACGCTGGAACTGCTGACCATCGGCGTCGGCTTCGGGTCCGGCATGACCTTCCCGGTCGCCACCATCTCGGTGCAGAATGCCGTCGATCAGGCGCATTTGGGCGTCGCGACCGGCGTGCTGACCTTCCTGCGCTCGCTCGGCGGGGCGCTGGGTGTCGCCATGCTCGGCGCCATCGCACTGAGCAACGGCCTGCCGCTCGGAGGCGAACATATTCAGACGGTTGCCACGAGCACGACAGACGCGCTGCCCTTCACCTATATCTTCATCGCCTGCGCCGCCGCGACCGCCCTGTCGCTCGTGTTCTTCCATCTCATGCCGGAAAAGCCGCTGCGTGGCCGCGCCGACAACGAGATCGCCGCGATCGTCGAATAACCTGTCGCGTTACGCGGAGCGGTAGTCGCGCTCGATCTCCAGCAGGCGCTGCTTGCGCCAGAGGCCGCCACCGTAACCGGTGAGCGCACCATCCGCACCGAGCACACGATGGCACGGCACCATCAGCGCAATCTGGTTGGCGCCGTTCGCCCGTGCCACGGCGCGTGTGGCGGCGGGACGGCCGATCTGCCGCGCGAGTTCGGCATAGCTGCGCGTCGTACCGGCCGGGATGCGGCGAAGCTCGGCCCAGACATCCTGGCTGAACGGACTGCCCGCCTGATGCAGCGGCGTTTCGAAGACGGCGGAGCGGCCGGCGAAGAAGGCGTCCAGTTCCGCACTCGCCTGCTCCGTCACCCGCGTCCGGCCAATACCGATGCCGTCCTTGGTGGCCGCGCGCAGCTTGCGCAATTCCGCCGGCAAGGCCTTCCGGCCGATGAATTCCAGCAAATGCAGATGGGTGTCGCTGGCCACAGCGACCATGTCGCCGAGCGGCGTCGCAATCCAGCTTGCCCGAAGCAGGCCCTCCTGCTTGAGCGCGGCAGGCGCACAGCCGAGGATTTTCGCGAAGGCGGTGCGGAACGCGCTGGCGCTGTCGAACCGCGCCTCCTGCTGGGCGTTAATGACGCTGCTTCCGTCCGACAGGGCCTCGAAACCCTCGCGAAGCCGGCGCTGCCGGGCCATTTCCAGGAAGGTCATGCCGAATTGCCGTTTGAAGCTACGCCGGACCGTCGAGAGGTCGTAGCCCATTCGCTCGACATGCTCCTCCGACCAGCGGATGTCCGGCCGCTCGTCGAGTGCCGCCAGCAAGGCGCCGATGGCCGGATCGGCGCTTGCGGCAGCCTGCAAGGGATGGCAGCGCTTGCAGGCTCGAAAGCCCGCCTCGATGCATTCGCCGATCGTCGCGCGGAAGGTGCAATTGCCCGGCAGCGGCTTGCGGGCTGGGCAGGTCAGGCGGCAGAAGATGCCGGTGGAGGCGACGCAGACATAGGCGTGGCCGTCATAGCGCTCATCGCGGGCGACAAGCGCCTGATAGAGGGTGTCGTGATCTGGAAGAGTAAACAGCATGACATCCTGATAGCATTGCCTCAGATGGCAGTCGGTCGAAAATCGGGCGCCTATTCAAAATACCGAACCGGCTAGTCCCGCGTCTCCGTCGGCGATTGCGGCCACCGCGCCAAAGCTTCACGGCCGGCATCCGTCAGACCGTAGATGCCCCGGTCGAGCCGCTCGAACCAGCCATAGACATTCGATTGCAGGATCTTGCCCGCCTCGGGTACGCCCACACGGATATCGCGGACCCGCAGCGGCCCGTCGACCAGCGCCACCGCGCAGCCGAGCGCCTGCTGGCGATAGGCGGTCATCAGCGGCGTGCGCGTGCTGCCGCCCAGCGCCGGATCGCCGCGCCGCTTCTGGTGCTCACGCATCAGCCGCGACCGGCGTTTCGGATTGGTCCGCGGCATAGGCGTCACGGAGCCGACGATGACGCTGACATCACCCGCATCGGAAATGCCGAGCATGCCGATGCCGAGCCGGCGGCAGAGGTCGCGGTAGCGCTTGTCGGCTTCCCGGCCGCGTCCCTTGGCCGAAACCTTCGCGGCGATCCAGACCTCATCGGAAACCGCCGCCCGGTCGACGGCCTGCAGGATGAGCTCCAGATTGAAGCTGAGCTTGAGTTCGCAGATCACCACGACGGGCGGGTCGTCCGCGCTGAGGCCGACCAGATCGCAGCCGCCGATTTCACCCTTGACGACATAGCCGGCCGTTTCGAGGAAGCCTTTGACGGGCAGGTAGAGCGACGTTTCCATGAGCCTAGAGATCGATGCGGAGAATCATCCGCCGACTATAGCGATCATGCCGCGCGGGTCACCTCCCGCCGTCTGCAGGCACAGGCCGAAAATCGCAAATCACGCGTTAACCGGCATAAGGCAACTTTAAATGTATATTAATGCAAGTTTAATGATCTGCCGCCGGTCACGGACATTTTCCTTGGTTTTCCGCCATTCTTGCCCGCAGGCTTGCCCTTGTCGGATAGCGTGACACGCCTTCCGACAGGTTTGCGTTCTCGTGCAGGTGGGAAATGATCGCTTTCATCATACGGCTGAAAAGCCGCGCGCATTTCGTCGTCGCACCGCAACAGGGCGCGCGCCTTCTGGGCACCAATGCCCGCCGCCGCAAGCAGGCGCGCCAGCGCCTCGCCATCATGATCGGCCTGTTCATCCTCGCCTATGTCATTCTCGGCGCACGGCTCATCCAGTATGGCATTTCGGAGCCCATCCAGTCCGCCTCGATCGGCGCAGGCCATGCCGTCGCCTCGCGCCCCAATATCGTCGACCGCAACGGCCTGCTGCTCGCGACCGATCTCAACATGGTCTCGCTCTATGCCGAGCCCCGGCGGATCATCGATGCCGATGAGGTGGTGGAAAGACTCGCTTCGGTCATACCCAACCTCGACTGGAGCGAGACGCACAGGAAACTGCGCTCGCAAAGCGCCTTCCAATGGCTGCGGCGGCAACTGACGCCCAAGCAGCAGGCCGACATTCTGGCGCTCGGCCTGCCCGGCATCGGCTTCCGGCCGGAAAAACGGCGCATCTATCCGGGCGGCGCCACGGCGTCTCATGTCGTCGGCCATGTCAATGTCGACAATCAGGGCCTTGCCGGCATGGAGCGCTATCTCGACAGCCAGGGCTTGGCAGACTTGCGCGCGGCGGGTCTCACCAACGACACGCGGCTCGAGCCGGTCAAGCTCTCCATCGACCTGCGCGTCCAGAACATCGTGCGCGAGGTCGCCGCGAAGGCGATGGTCGATTATAATGCGGAAGCGGCAGGCGCCGTCATCATCGATGTCGAGACCGGCGAGGTGCTCGCCATGGCCTCGGTTCCGGACTACGATCCGAACGAGCCCTCGCGACGGCTGGCCGACGGCAGCATCGACAAGGAATACGAGAAGGGCTGGTTCAACCGCATCAGCAACGCGACCTTCGAAATGGGCTCGACCTTCAAGAGCTTCACGCTCGCCATGGGTCTCGATGAGGGCAAGATCAATCTCAATTCGGTGGTCGATGCCTCCCGCCCCATTCGCATGGGCGGCTTCACCATCCGCGACTTCAAGGGCAAGAACCGCCCGCTCTCCATTCCCGAAGTCTTTCAATATTCTTCCAATATCGGCACCGCCGCGGTGGCCGACATGGTCGGCATCGACGGCCACCAGCAGTTCCTGACCCGGCTCGGTCTGCTTTCGAAGATGGAGACGGAAATGCCCGGCGTCGCGACGCCCACCCAGCCGCGGACGTGGAAGAAGATCAATTCCGTGACGATCTCCTTCGGCCATGGCGTGGCGACGACGCCCCTGCAAACGGCGGTCGCGGCCGCAGCTTTGATGAATGGCGGCTATCTCGTGCCGCCGACTTTCCTCACCCGCACGAAGGAGGACGCGCAGGCGCTCGCCACCCGCGTCATCAAGGACAAGACGAGCGCCGACATGCGCACGCTCTACGACTGGAACGGCCTCAAGGGGTCCGGTCGCCACGCGCAGGTCGAGGGTTTCCATGTCGGCGGCAAGACCGGCACGGCCGACAAGGTGATCAACGGTCGTTATGCGCGCGACATCAATTTCAACGCCTTCGTAGCTGCCTTCCCGATGGACAAGC
This sequence comes from uncultured Shinella sp., assembly GCF_946479415.1. Next base: position 29,661 of record NZ_CAMLFY010000001.1, read on the forward strand.
CGCGCTACATCGTTCTGTCGATCATCGACGCGCCCCGCACCGGCGAAAACGGCGGCCGCACCGCCGCCTCCACCGCAGCGCCGATGATCAAGGCGATCATCCGTCGCGTCGCTCCGCTGCTGGGTGTGCAACCTCGCTTCGGCGAGCCGGATGCGGACATGCAGTTGATCGACTACTGAGCGTTCTGAATTGGGACAACAGGCGCAAAATGCGGCTGTGTAGAGAAAATAATCTCTAACACTTTGTTCAGCAGCCGCGTCTAGATTTCCGGCGAGAATCATCCTGAGGACATGAAGCCCTTGGCCGCCACGGAAATGATGCTGCAATTGGCACAGCTTATGGAACACGCCGGCAATCTCATTGCGGTTTACGACCCGCAGGATCGCCTGCGATTTGCCAATCGCGCGTTTCGCGCCGCCTGGTTCATCGAGGATGACGAAGAGCCCCTCTGGTGCGATCTCATGCGCCGCAACTATCACGCCCGGCGCGGCACGGTCGTCGAAACCGCGAATTTCGAAGCCTGGCTGCATTCCACGCAGGCACGGCGCGGCAAAAGTGGTTTTCGCGCTTTCGAGACCGATCTGCACGACGGGCGTTGGCTCTGGATGACGGAGACGATGCAGACGAACGGCTGGATGCTGTGCGTGGCAAGCGATATCAGCTCGATCCGCCCGGACGAGCGCGCGCTGCGGCAAGACCGCGACATCGCGATCAAGGCCTCTCAGACCGACGAGCTGACCGGACTTCCCAGCCGCCGCTATGTGATGGGCAAGCTTGGCGAACTCGTCAGCGGCGGCGATGGGACAGAACAGGATGTCGGCTGCCTTGCGGTCCTCGACATCGACAACTTCAAATATATCAACGACCGGTTCGGCCATGGCATCGGCGATGCCGTGCTCAGGGATTTCGCCGTCACCCTCCAGCGCCATGTCCGCAAGACGGACATCCTGGGCCGGGTCGGCGGCGAAGAATTCCTGCTGATCCTGCCGAACACCGCGATGGAGGATGCCGAAGCGATCGTCCAGCGCATGCTCGTTGCCGTTCGCCATTCCAGGCCCGTGCCCGAACAGGCGAGCTTCCGCTATACCTTCTCGGCCGGGCTTGCCTGGGTCGCGCGCGGCGACGACCCGGGAACCGTCTACCGCCGGGCCGATCTCGCGCTTTATGCCGCCAAGATGCGCGGCCGCGACCAGATCAGCATCGAGATCCAGCCCGACCGGCGCCTCGGTTCGACGACTGCGGCGTCCTCGGAGTGATCAGAGGAAATCATCCCGGCATGGCGTGAAGGTATCGATCAGCAGGCCAGGCATCAGCGCCACCACGCCGTGCACGAGATCAGGCGCAACGATGAAGCTGCTGCCGGCGGCAAGCCGCGTGGTGACGCCATCCACCGTGACGTCGAAAGCGCCTTCGGCCACATAGCTCACCTGCGTGTGCGGATGGGAATGCAGCGCGCCGATGGCGCCCTCCTCGAAACGGAAGGCGACGAGCATGAGTTCCGGCCGGTGGCTCAGCACCGCGCGGCGGTTTCCGGGGGCGACTTCGGTCCAGACGGTGTTTTCGGGAAGCGTATAGGGCTGCATGGGTCCTCTCATCGGGCAAGCCAGCCGCCATCGACGGGCAGAATGGTGCCATGTACGTAGTCGGAGGCCGGGCTCGCGAGGAAGATCGCGGCGCCGGCCATGTCTTCCGGCCGCGCCCAGCGGCCGGCGGGAATGCGCTTCAGGATATCGGCATTGCGCTCGGCATCGGCACGCAAAGCCGTCGTGTTGTTGGTCTCGACATAGCCTGGCGCGATGGCATTCACATTGATGCCGCGCGCCGCCCATTCGTTTGCCAGAAGCTTGGTGATGCCGGCAAGGCCGCTCTTCGCCGCCGTATAGGACGGCACCCGGATGCCGCCCTGGAAAGAGAGCATCGAGGCGATATTGATGATTTTCGCCGGCCGCCCGGCCGTAAGCGCCGCCCTGGCAAAGGCCTGGCAGAGGAAGAAGACGGACTTCAGGTTGGTGTCGAGTACCGCATCCCAGTCCTCCTCCGTGAAATCGAGCGAATCCGCCCGGCGGATGATGCCGGCATTGTTGACGAGAATATCCGGCGTCGCGCCGACCGCCAGGGCCTCGGAGAGGACGGTGGCAGCACTGCCCGATTGGGAGAGATCCGCCATCACGCTGACGAACCGTCGACCGCACGCCTTCACCTCCGTTTCGGTCTCCGCCATGGCGGAGCGGCCGACGCCGACGATATCGGCGCCCGCCTTCGCCAAGCCCACGGCGATGGCCTGCCCAATGCCGGTATTGGCACCGGTGACGATCGCCCAGCGGCCGGAAAGATCGAAGGTGGTCATCGCAGGGATTCCATCGGCACCTTGTCCATGTCGGTGAAGCTCATATTGTCACCCGCCATGGCCCAGATGAAGGCATAGCGGCCCGTGCCGGCGCCCGAATGGATCGACCAGCCGGGCGACAGCACCGCCTCATGGTTCTTCAGCACGACATGGCGCGTCTCGCTTGGCTCGCCCATGAAATGGAAGACCCGTGTCGCCTCCTGCATGCCGAAATAGAGATAGACCTCCATACGCCGATCATGCACATGCGCCGGCATGGTGTTCCAGACGGAACCCGGCTCGAACATGGTGAGGCCGACGAGAAGCTGGCAGCTCTCGCAGACATCGGGATGCACATACTGGTTGATGGTGCGGTGGTTGGATTCCTCCGCCGAGCCCAGATGCACCTTCTTCGCCATGTCGCGGGTGATGTGCACCGTCGGGCATTTTCTGTGCGCAGGTGCACTCAGGACGTAGAACAGCGCCGGTTCGGCGGGATCATTGCTGGCAAAGCCGATCGCGCCTTCGCCCATGCCGATATAGACGCCCTCCTGAAAGCCGAGCGCATAGTCCTTGCCGCCGACGCTGACCGTCCCGGCACCGCCGATATTGATGATGGCGGCCTCGCGGCGCTCGAGGAACTGGTCCGTGCCGGTTTCGGCGACACGGTCGATCTCGAGCCTTCCGCCGGTCGGCACGACGCCGCCGACGATCATGCGGTCGAGATGGCTGTAGGTGAGGTTGACCTCCCCCGGCTGAAACAGCGTCTCGATGACGAAGCCGTCGCGAAGGCCCTGCGTGTTGCGCCTTGCGGCGTCCTCAGGTCCAACGACCTGGCGTACGGAAACGGAAAGTGTCACGGCATATGCCTTTCAAAATGGGGATCAGGTGAGCACGACATAGTCGGTGAGCTGGTTGATCGTCGTGTCGGCCTTGGCGACATCGAAGACCTTGGTGCCGTGGCTCATGATCACGAAACGGTCGCAGACCTGGTAGGCGTGGTAGATATTGTGCGTCACCAGCACACTGGAGACGTTCTCCGCCTTCAGCTTCAGCACCTGGTTCAACAGGGCCTCCGTCTCGCGCACGGAAAGTGCCGAGGTCGGCTCATCGAGCAGCAGCACGCGTTTCTTGAAATAGACGGCACGCGCGATGGCGACCGCCTGCTTCTGGCCACCGGAGAGATTGCCGACCAGCGTATCCGGGCTGTCGATACCCGAGATATGCACGGCGTTCTGCAGGACCTCCATGGCGATCTCGCGCATCTCCGCCTGCCGCAGGAAGCCGAAACGATCCGTCAGCTCGCGCCCCATGAAGATATTACGGGTGATCGAGAGGCTATCGACCAGGGCGGTGTGCTGGTAGATCGTCTCGATGCCGGCATCGGCGGAGTCCGAGCGGCAGGTGAAGAGCGCCTTCCGGCCATCCACGCTGAGATAACCGTCCGTCGGCTTGTGGATGCCGGAGAGGAGATTGACTGTCGTCGACTTGCCGGCACCATTGTCGCCGAGCAGACCGACCACTTCGCCTTCGCCGATATGGAAGCTCAGATTGCGCAGCGCCGTCAGGGCGCCGAAACTTTTGGAAATGTTGTGCAGTTCGAGAAGATTGGACATCACGCAACACCCCGCCGCTCGATGAGATGATTGAAGATGGCGGCCAGCACGATCAGCGTCGCGATGAACATGTCGAGATAGAAGCCGGGCGCACGCAGGAGCAGCAGCACGTCGGTGATGGTGTGGATGAGCAGCACGCCGAGGAAGACGCCGATGATCGAGCCACGGCCGCCGCGCAACGACAGGCCACCGATGACGCAGGCGGCGATCGCCTGGAGCTCGAGGCCCGCACCCTGGCCGGGCTGCACGCTGCCGACGCGGGCGGTGGCGAGAATGCCGGCCACGGCCGCCATGCCGCCGGCAATGGCGAAGGCGATGAGCTTGACGCGATTGGTGTTGATGCCGATCGCCTCGGCCGCGCCGCGATTGCCGCCCGTCGCGAAGACGTGGTTGCCGAAGCGGTGACGGTGCAGCAGGAAATGGAAGCCGACAACGAAGAGCACGATCCAGATGAAGGCGGCGTTGATGCCCAAAAACGTGCCGGAAAACAGGCTGGTGAAGACCGGCTCGGGATCGAAACGCACCTGCACGGCGCCATTGTAGAGCAGCACGGCACCACGCCAGAACAACAGGCCACCGAGCGTCACGATGAAGGACGGCAGGCCGAAGCGGATCGTGATCTGGCCGTTGAGCAGGCCGATCAGGACGCCGGCCAGAATGCCCAGAGGGGCGGCGACGAAGGCGCTGACGCCCGCACCGACGAGGCTCGCCATCAGCACGGCGGTGAAGGTGTAGACGGAGCCGATGGAAAGGTCGAATTCGCCTGCGATCATCAGCACGCCGGCGCCAAGCGCCAGGCAGCCGAGCACCGGAACGGCCTTCATCAGGATCGTCAGGTTCTGCGGCGAGAGATAGCGGAACTCATTGGGATAGAGCAATGCGCCGGCAATGCAGACGATCTGCAAAGCCATGAAGACGAGGAAGATCGCTCCGGCGGGCATGCCCATGATCTGCTTGAGGATGGATTGTCTTTGCGTGCGCGAACGGGGCGCGGCGCTGTCGGCAAGGATAGGTGTCACGGTCTGGCACTCGATCTTTTTTCGGGGATGAGAACCTGCCGGGGCACGCCGGCAGGTTCCCGCGCATTCCGGTTAGCGGTAGCTGCCGATCAGTGGCTTGACCGAGCTGATGCGCGACTTGTCGAGGAAGGCGCCCTGTCCCGTGTCGACATCCGTCGGGGTCAAGCCGTACTTCTTGGCAAGCGCGATCTGGGCGATCGGATAGTAGCCCTGGAGATAGGGCTGCTGGTCCATGGTGGCGAACATCGCCCCCGATTCCACCGCATTGACGATCTCGACGGCCAGATCGAAGCCGCCGAACGGGATGTTGACGCCGGCATCCTTGATTGCGCCCGCACCGACGGTCGAGGTGACCGAACCCGTGCCGAACAGCGCCTTCACATTCGGATTGGCGATCAGGAACTGCGCGATGATGTTCTGCGCTTCGGCCGGGTCGAGACCGGCGCGCACCGTCTCGACCTTGATGCCGGCATCCGTCATCGCCTTCTCGATGCCGCCGCCACGGGCGACCGCGAAGCTCGCTTCCGGAATTTCGCGCGGGTTGAAGACGACGTCGCCGGACTTCAGGCCGAATTCCTTGATCATGCGTTCGCCGAGTTCGACGCCGGAGGCGAATTCGTTCATACCGACATAGGCCTGGCGGCAATTGCCCTTGGCGCCATCGAGGTCGTCATTGTTGAAGCCGATGACGATGATGCCGGCCTTGGTGGCCGCGCAGATGCTTTCGTCGAAGGCATCCGATGACGAGATCGCGACCGCGATGCCATCGACGCCGCTCGCCGTCGCGCTTTCGATCAGGTCGTTCTGGCGCACCGGATCATTGTTGGCATATTGCACGTCGAGATCGACGCCGAACTGGCTGGCTGCGTCTTGCGCACCCTTCACCACGGGATTAAAGAACTGGACACTCGGATCGAGGTAGATGATCATCGTGGCCTTGACGTCTGCGGCAAGCGCCGTAGATGCCATCATGGTGGCAAGACCCGCGGCCATTGCCGCGGCTTTCAACCTGGTCATTTTCATTTGCGTATCCTCCCTTTGGATGTGCAATGCGGGTCCAAAAGACCCAAGTCTCGGCTGGCGGGCTCCGACCAAAGATTTCGCCAGCCGAGGTTTTCCTCCTCATGACCGCCCTTATGGGCAACCTGTTACCCGAACCAGGGCGCGGGGCGCCCGAACGTGACGTGCACGCCCTTGAACTGGGAATATTCATCGAAGCCGTAACGGCCGAGTTCACGGCCAAGCCCGCTCTTCTTGTAGCCGCCGATCGGCAGCTCCGGCGTGCCGTCGATCACGCTGTTGATCCAGCAGCGGCCGGCACGGATGCGGCGGATGCTCTGCAACGCGTTTTCGAGATTGGTGGACCAGACGGAGGCCGACAGGCCGAATTCCGTGGCATTGGCCATCGCCACCGCCTCGTCCGCCGTCTTGAAGGTCAGTGTCGACAGCACCGGGCCGAAAATCTCCTCGCGGGCGATCGACATATCGGGCGTGACGCCGGCAAACACCGTCGGCGCGTAGTATAGACCGGCCTCCCTGCCGACCCGCTCGCCGCCGAGCAGCAGCTTCGCGCCCGAGGCGACGCCCGCCTCAACATAGGAATGCACCTTGTCCGCATGCGCCTCGGAGATCATCGCGCCAATCTTTGTGCGCTCGTTTAGCGGATCGCCGAAGGTGACCTTGCGCGAGATATCGAGCAGGCGCTCCATCAGCGCATCGCGGATGCTTTCCTCGACCAGCAGGCGGCTTCCGGAAATGCAGCATTGGCCGGCATTGTGGTAGACACCGTAGGCAATACCGTCGGCGGCAGCTTCGAGGTCCGCATCGGCAAAGACGATCTGCGGCCCCTTGCCGCCAAGTTCCAGACCGACACGCTTGACGCTGCGCGCCGCGATCTCGCCGAGCTTGGTGCCGACACGCACCGAACCCGTGAAAGCAACCATGTCGATGCCGGGATCTTCCGCCAGCACCTGGCCAGCCGGATCGCCGTAGCCGGTGACGACATTGAACACGCCATCGGGAATGCCCGCCTCGCGTGCCAGTTCCGCCATGCGGATCGAGGTGCCGGAGGTGAATTCCGACGGCTTCAGCACCACCGTGCAGCCGGCACCGATCGCCCATGGCACGCGCTCGGAGGCGATGATGAAGGGGAAGTTCCACGGCGTGATGATACCGACGACGCCGACCGGTTCGCGCAGCACGAGGCCGAGGCGGTCATCGCCGATATTGTTGTGGCTCTGGCCTTCCAGCGCGCGGGCTTGCCCGGCGGCATAGGACCAGAGGTCGGCGCAGAAGCCGATCTCGCCGCGCGCCTGGGCGATCGGCTTGCCGACCTCCAGGCTTTCGGCCAGCGCCAGCTCTTCCTGATGCACAAGGATAAGGTCCGCCACCTTGAACATCAGGCGTGAGCGCTCGGCGCCCGACATGCGCGGCCACGGGCCGGTATCGAAGGCACGACGCGCGGCGGCAATCGCCAGACGCACGTCATCCGCCGACGCTTCCGGCCAGGTGCCGACGACTGCACCGGCATGGCCGGGGCTTACCCGATCGATCGTCCGGCCGGATGCCGCATCGACGGACTTGCCATCGACAAGCATCTGATAGCGGGCTTTAATATTCAGCCGCGGGTCACGGGAATCGGGTGCAATGAAATTGGACAGCAATATCGTCTTCCGGCCGGCAATAGTGCGCCAGCCCCTCCCTGTTGATCCGGTTTTCAGGCCACCGGATTTCTGTTGCACATGAATTGTATGGTACTGTATGGTGGCTCCAAATGGATGTCAACGCATGATGGCGGGAAAAGACGTGAACCTTGAATCCTTGAAGATCGACACGGGCGAAACCGCGGCAGCGCAGGTGGAGCGGGACCTGCGCGAATCCATCATCCGCCTGGAGCTCGCCCCCGGCATGCGGTTATCGGAACAGGAAATCGCCACCCGCATGGGCGTTTCACGCCAGCCGGTGCGCGAGGCGCTGATCGCGCTCGGCAAATCGAAGCTCGTTGATATCAGGCCGAACCGTGGCACCGTCGTGGTGCGCATCTCGGCACGGCAGATGATGGAAGCGCGTTTCGTGCGCGAGGCGATCGAAACCGCCGTCGCCCGCCGCGCCAGCGAAAGCTTCGACAGCTGGACACGGCGCAAGATCGACACGATCCTCGCCCGCCAGAAAGCGGCCCGCGACATCGACGACCACAACGCCTTCCGCCGCGAAGACGAGCAGTTTCACATCGCCATTGCCGAAGGCGCCGGCTGCGGGCTCGCCTGGAACGCCATCTCGGATATCAAGGCGCATATGGACCGGGTCTGCAACTTGCAGCTCCGCCATCCCGACTCCATGAGCCGGCTGATTTCCGAGCACGAGGCGATCATCGACGCCATCGACACCCGCAACGCCGACACCGCCGAGGCCGCCATGCGCAGCCACCTCAACGGCATCCTCACCGACCTGCCGCAGATCGAGGCGTCCAATCCGGACCTGTTCGAGTGACGAAAACGCAAAAGGCGCGCGATTGTCATCGCGCGCCGGAACATGCGGTTTGGGCTGAAACGAAAGACGCTCAGCCGGCGCCGACGTAGGGCATAACCTCGAGCACGCCGCGATAGATCATGTCGAGCGAGACATAGAGGATGATCGCGAGACCGACATAGGCGATCCAGCGGTGCTTGTTGAGCAGGTTGGCGATGAAGTTCGCCGCGATGCCCATCAGCGCGATGGAGAGCACCAGACCGATGATCAGCACGCTCGGATGCTCGCGGGCGGCACCGGCGACGGCCAGAACGTTGTCGAGCGACATGGAGACGTCGGCGACGACGATTTGGGTCGCGGCCTGGAAGAAGGTCTTCTTCGGCGCGTCTTCGAGGCTCGCCTCTTCCGCGCTGCCATGGCCGCCGCGCAGCTCGCGCCACATCTTCCAGCAAACCCAGAGCAGCAGCAGGCCGCCGGCGAGCAGAAGGCCGATGATGGCGAGCAGGTGTACCGCCACCGTCGCGAAGAGGATGCGCAGCACCGTTGCTGCGATGATGCCGACGAGGATCGCCTTCTTTCGCTGCGCCGGGTCGAGGCCCGCGGCGGCAAGGCCGATGACGACGGCATTGTCGCCGGCAAGAACCAGGTCGATTGCGATGACCTGTAAAAGAGCCGTCAGACCGGCTGCTGTCAGAATTTCCATGCGTCCCACCTTCCGATACGCGAGGCCAACGAGCCGTCCCCTGCCCGTCTGATTCCGATCAGTACCCTTTTGGATTTGCGCTTTGCAAGGCGAATACACATTTCCGTGAAAATGCCGATCGGCGGGACTGGCCCGCCGATCGTACGATGCATTCAAAAGGACCTCAGATCGCCTGCGGCATGACCCCATCGCGTTCGATCAGCGCGAAGACCCGTTCCACCGCACAGGGAATGGGCCCGAGCACCGGTTTGCCGAAGCGCGTGCGCAGCTGCTCGGCGGCCTGGCCGAGCGGGCCGCCGCCGATGATCACGGCTTCGGCTCCATCAAGATCAATGCAATCGCGCACCGCACCGGCCAGCGCCACGGCCAGAAGACCGGCATCGGCCGCAAGGGCAAGCGGATCGCCCGCCGTACAGCGGACGCCTGCATAGAGATGACCGAGGCCGAGATCGAACGCCCTCTGATCGATGGCCTCGACGAGTTCAGGCGTCGAGGTGGCGACGGCGAACCGGCGCCCGCCCTGCGAAGCCTCGATCATCGAGGCCTCGCAGATGCCGACAACAGGCACATTGACCTTGCGGCGAAGGTCGGCAAGGCCGGGATCGCCGAAGGCACTGACGATGATGCCCGCACAATCGCGCTCATGCGCCGTGCCGAGCTCGACCACCTGGGCGGCCGAGGCCGTCAGCTGCTCGGGCGTCGTGATCATCGGCGGGCTGCGATCCGCCGTCACGGCCTTGACGTCGAGCCTGCCGCCGGCGGCCCTGAGGGCAATCGCCTGCATCATGTCGCTCGTGGCGAGGGAACTGTTGGGATTGATCAACAGTATATGCGGGGCCATTTCCGTTATGCTCCTGCCTTCAGGGGTTCGACAGCAGGAATGCTTTCGCCCGTCCCTGCCGTATCCGCGCGCTGGGTGATGTCTTCCATCGACATGCCGTAGGTTTCCGGGCCGAGCTGGATGCAGATCGCGAAGACCGCATACATCGCGGCCGCAAGCCCGAACACGCCGCCCATGCCATAGTGATCGAACAGGGCGCCCGAGATGGTCGGCACGAAGGAACCGGCCGCCGAGCCCGTCGCCAGGATGAAGGCGACGCCGAAGGCGCGGATGCGGGTCGGGAAGAGTTCCGGCGCATAGATCCAGATCGAGGTGTTCAGAAGAAGCACGAAGAACTGGAAGAGCGCACCGAAGAACAGCACCAGATAGATGGTGGTGCCGAACTGCAGGATGGAAAGGGCGGCAAGGCAGGCGCAGATCGCACCGACCGTCAGCACCCGCTTGCGGGGGAAGTAGTAGCCGAACATCGAGGCCGCGATGGCACCGAGAACGCTGCCGGACTGGATGATCATGCTGTAGAGCAGGCTGCCCTGCAGCGTGTAGCCCATCGAGACGAAGATAACAGGCATCAGCGTGAGAACGGAGAGCTGTGCGCCGTAGCTCATCAGGATGGCGATCGAAACGGGCACGATGCGGCCGAGGAACGGCGTACGGAAGAGTTCCTTCCAAGCCCCCTTGGTGCGCGGTACGTCCTGTTCATTGTCTTTGGACAGATATTCGCGGACCACGAGATTTTTCGGCCGAAGCGAACCGGATTCCAGCACCGAAAGCACCTGGTTCGCCTCATCGATGCGCCCTTGCGAGGCAAGGAAACGCGGCGTTTCCGGCACGAAGCGGCGATAGAACACGACGAGCAACGCCGGCAACGCGAGCGAGGCGAAGAGCCAGCGCCAGCTGTCTTCACCGGGGAAGATGCTGAAGATCATCAGGCCGTAGACGGGCGCCAGGAAGTTACCGAAACCGCCCGCGCCGACATTGACGAGGCCGGCGGCCGTTCCGCGGAATTTCGGCGAGCAGAATTCCGACAGCATGGTGACGGCGGTCGAGATTTCACCACCGACACCGAAGCCGACGATCGCACGCGCGATACACAGGAACATGAAGTCCGGTGCGAGCGCGCAAGCGGCCGAGCCAAGCGAGAACAGCAAGAGATTGAAGGTCAGCATGACGCGGCGGCCGTAGCGGTCGCCGAGAATGCCCGAAAGCAGGCGGCCGATGGCCGCGCTGCCGAAGGTGATCGTGTTCAGGAAGCCGATATCCGTGCCGGTCAGGCCCCAATGCTCCTTGAGGAGCGGGCCGGACACGCCGATCGTGTTCTGCTCGAACGCGTCGAACAGGCAACCGATCAAGACCAGCGCGATGATCTGCTTGTGCGCGCGTGTGACCCCGATGCGGGTCAGCGCGCCCTCCAGTTGACGGATGGCCGGCGATGATTTGCCGGACTGTACCATGCCTTCTGCTGCCATAGTCTCCTCCTCTTTGGCATCAGTATGAAAATCAATTTTCACATAATACTATCATGAAAACAATTTTACAAGAATCTTTGTAGGCGCTTTTCGCAGCACGCCTTGCGAAGTGCGCCGGCTCGGTTACAACCTTGATTTATCGGGAGAAGGTGGTGAGCAAGATGGGATCCACGGATCGGTCGTTTCTGTTTCGCGTGCGCGATGCGCTCGACGACCTGCATCCGGCCGAGCGGCGGCTGGGCGATTTCGTCTGCGACTTTCCGGGCGAGCTCGCCAGCTATTCCGCCTCCGAACTCGCCAAGCTCGCACAGGTCTCCAATGCGACGGTGACGCGCTTCGTGCGCCGGCTCGGCTATGAAAACTATGAGGAGGCTCGTCGCCACGCGCGCGACGAGAGGCAGACCGGCTCGCGCCTGTTCCTCGCCGCCTCCACCGATGCGGCCGCCGAGCAATCCGTCGCCGCCCATGTCGCGCAGGGCATCACCAATCTCGAGGGCACCTTCGCCACGATCACCGACGCGCAGGTCGATGCGGTCGCCGATGCGATCCTCAAGGCTCGCAAGACCTGGGTTCTCGGCTTTCGCAGCAGCCATGCCTTCGCCGATTACCTGCAATGGCAAATGACGCAGGTGGTGGAAAACATCGTCGCCATTCCCGGCGCCGGCCAGACACTCGGCGAACATCTCGTCAGCGTCACCGGCGAGGATGTCGCCATCGTCTTCGGCCTGCGCCGCCGCGTCGCGCAGATGGAGGCCATCCTGACCGCCATCGAGAAAAGCGGCGCAAAGCTGCTCTACATCACCGATGAAGGCGTTGCCCATCGCGCCAGCGCCGCATGGCACTTCCGCTGTCAGACGCTCGCGCCCGGCGCACTGTTCAACCACGTCTCGGTCATGGCCGTCTGCCACCTCATCACGACGCGCACCATCGAACGCGCCGGCCCCGCCGGCCGCACCCGCCTGCGTGGCATCGAGCGCTTCGGCGATACGCTCGAGGAGCTGTAAATCTCAGATTTGTCGAAGACGCCGGCGGACGATGGCTGCGTGAAAGCGCATGCCATGGACAAGGCCGTCGTCGTTGAAATCATAGGTAGGATTGTGCAGCGGCGCGGATTGTTTGCCGTTGCCGAGGAAGACGAAGCAGCCGGGCACGAAATCGAGGAAACGGGCAAAATCCTCCGAGCCCGTCATCGGCTCCCGGCGCACGGCGATATTGTCCGGGGGAAAGACATCAGCCGCCGCGGCAAAAGCCTCGTCCGTCAGCGCCGCATCGTTCAGCAGCGGCACGAATTCCCTGGTGTAGGTCACCTCGGCCGAGACATTGTAGGTCAGCGCCGTGCCTTCGGTGATCACCCTCATCTGCTTTTCGATTTCCGCGCTCACCTCCGGCCGGAAGCTGCGGGCGTCGCCCAGAATACGCGCCAGCCCCGGCAGCGCGTTGCGCGTGCCGTCGGTGATCAACTCGGTCACCGAGACGACGCCGATATCGGTCGGGTTCAGCCGGCGCGAGACGATCGTCTGGAGATTGGTGACCAGCGCGCAGGCCGCCACCAGCACCTCATTCGTGCCATGCGGCCGAGCCGCATGACCCCCGACGCCGCTGAGCACGATCTCGAAATTGTCCTCCGCCGACATGATGGCGCCGGGGCGGGTCTCGAAATGCCCGACAGGAAGACCCGGAAGATTGTGCATGCCATAGATCTCGTCGAACGGAAAACGCTGCAGAATGCCGTCCTCGATCATCGCCAGCGCGCCCCGGCCCCACTCCTCCGCCGGCTGAAAGACGAAACGCACCGTGCCGTCGAAGCCGCCCTCTTCGGCAAGCATTTTCGCCGCACCGAGCAGCATCGCCGTATGGCCGTCATGGCCGCAGGCATGCATGATACCGGGGTTTTGCGAGGCATGGGCTAGGTCGCCCTGTTCGGGAATGCGCAGCGCATCCATATCGGCCCGGAGCGCGATCGAGCGATTGCCGCTGCCCCGTTTCAACGTCCCGACGACACCCGTGCCGCCAATGCCTTCCGCAACCTCGTCGAGCCCGAATTCCCGCAGCTTCGCCGCAACGAAGGCCGATGTCTGCTTCTCCTCGAAGCCGAATTCCGGATGGGCATGGAGATGACGGCGCCAGGCGCACATGTCGGAAACAAGCTGTTCGATATCCATCGTCATTCCCCTTCCGTCAGGCTGCGGACGACATCCAGCAGGATGTTTGCACCCGCCACGAGCGCGTCGTCGTCGGTAAATTCCCGGGGATTATGGCTGATGCCATCCCGGCTCGGCACGAAAATCATCGCGGCCGGAGCGATACGCGCGATCATCTGCGCATCATGGCCCGCCCCTGACGTCATACGCCGGCAGGAGAGGCCCCGCATTTTGGCGGCCGCCTCGATTTCCGCGACGATACCGGCATCGAAGGTGACTGGCTCGAAGCGCGCCAGCCGCTCGACCGAAATGGCCACGTCTTCCTCCGCCGAGAGCCTATCCAGAAAATCGGCAAGCGCTGTCTCCTCTTGCTTCAAACGCGTCTCGTCGGGATCCCGCAGATCGACTGTGAAGGTCGCGCGTGAGGGAATGACATTGATGGCATTGGGCTCGAAGGCCATGCAACCGACCGTCGCCACCGTCGGCGTGTTCGAGGCCTTGGCACGCTCGCGCAGGAAGGTGATGACGCGGGCGGCCGCATGGCCGGCATCGCGGCGCATGGAGATCGGCGTCGTGCCGGCATGATTGGCATCGCCTTCGATCGTCACCTTCTGCCAGGAAATGCCCTGCAGGTTTTCCACCGCGCCAAGTGCCACGCCCTCACGCTCCAGCACCGGCCCCTGCTCGATATGCAGTTCGAGATAGGCGTGCGGCTTGAGGAAACCCGGCTCCCGGTCGCCCGCATAGCCGATGCGGCGCAGTTCCGCGCCGAGCACCGATCCATCGGTTCCGACGGTCGCCAGCGCCGCCGCCACATCCAGCCCGCCGGCATAGACGAGCGAACCCATCATGTCGGGCGCATAGCGCACGCCCTCCTCATTGGTGAAGGCGGCGACGACGATAGGCCGCGCCGGTTTGAAACCGGCCGCCTTGAGTGTCTCGATGACCTCCAGCCCCGCAAGCACACCGTAGCATCCGTCATAGATGCCGGCATTGATGACGGTGTCGATATGCGAGCCGAGCATCAGCGGCGGACGGTCCGCGATGTCCTCGGCGCTCCAGATGCCGAAGATGTTGCCGATCCGGTCGATCGCGAGCTCGAGCTCCGCCGCCTGTAGCCATGACACCAACCGGTCGCGGCCGTCGCGTTCGGCATCGGATACGGCAAGGCGCGTCAGCCTGTTATCGCCATCCCGGCCGATGCTGCCGAGGTCCCGCAGACGGCCGAGCAGCCTGGTAGCGTCGATGAAAGAGAGCGTCATGCGATACCTCGCGACTGAATCTCGGCGGGCGATGCTCCGACGATCTCCCGGTAGCGGCCGGGGTCGGTCGCACCCTCCGTGTTGACGACAAGGATGCGGGCATCAGGACCGATGGAAAGGTCGGCCTTCATGTCCGGATCGGCAACGGCCTTCAGGAAACCGGCAAGGCCGACCCCGCCGCTTTCGCCGGAGACGACAGAAGGATCGCCGGGTGCCGGATCGGCAAGGCGGCGCATCACCGCGACGGCATCCTCCTCGTCCACCGTCATGAAGGCATCGGCGGCGCGAGAAAGGATGCGCCAGGCGACGCGCGAGGGCTCGTAGCATTCGAGCATCGCCATGACGGTCGGCTCGCCATGCGGCACCGTCACCGGATGGCCGGCGCGCGCCGTCTCGAACAGGCAGGCCGCACGGGCGGGATCGACGACGGTGAAAACCGGCCGTTTGTCGCCAAGGACAATCGCCAGATGCCCGGCGACGGCCGCCGCGATGCCGCCGACGCCGGCCTGGATAAAGACATGAGTCGGCGGCGCCGGGATCTGCCGCAACGCTTCCCGCACCAGCGCCGTATAGCCCTGCATCACCAGCCCCGGAATACGCTCATAACCTGGCCAGGAGGTATCGGAAACGATCGTCCAGCCGCGCTCCTCCGCGACACGTGCCGCCTCCTTCACAGAATCGTCATAGCTGCCCGCCACACGCATCATCTCGGCCCCGAAGCGGGCGATCGCCGCCACGCGCTCGTCGCTGACACCGGCATGCACGAAGATCGCCGAGCGGGCACCGACAAGCTGCGCGCCCTGCGCCACCGACCGGCCATGGTTGCCGTCCGTCGCGCAGGCGAAGGTCATGCTTTCCGCGATCTGCCGGACCTCGGGCGAATGCAGCGCGGCCATGTCGACCACCCGCCCCAGCCGTGCCTCCGCCGCTTCGAGCACGAGACGAATGACGGCATAGGCACCGCCGAGCGCCTTGAAACTGCCGAGCCCCAACCGCTGCCCCTCGTCCTTCATATGGATCGCGCCGACGCCACTCGCCGCCGCAAGGCCCGGCAGGGAAATGAGCGGCGTTTCGGCGTTGTTGTCGCGGAATTGCAGGTGGTGCTCGACGGCTGCGGCCGCCTCAAGGCCAAGCATATCGGCATCGGCGACGGTGAGCGAACTGCGGTGATCGGGATGGGTGTTGAGCAGAAACATGTGGGGGCCTCTTTTGCTGTCTCACAAAAACATATTGCAACACGAGCGAAAACGGCGCTGATATTTGGAGGTGCTTTTGCAAGTTTGTTTCGTGGAGCCCCTTCCTTTGCCGCCAATCCAACAGCTCGACGCCTTCGACCGCAAGATCCTGGACATCCTGCAACGGGACAACACGACGCCGCAAAGGACGATCGGCGAAGCCGTCAATCTCTCGGCACCGGCGGTGCAGCGGCGCATCAAGCGTATGACGGAAGAGGGCGTTATCCGCGCCAATGTCGCGGTCGTCGATCCCGCGGCCGTCGGCCAGTCGATCACTATTTTCGTGGAGGTCGAGGTCATCAGCGAGACGGCGGCGCAAATCGAGCAGGCCAAGCGCGAATTCGCGGCCGAGCCGCAGATCCAGCAATGCTACTATGTCACCGGCGAGGCCGATTTCGTGCTCGTCATCGTCGTGCCCGCCATGGCGGACTACGAAGCCCTCACCCGCCGCCTGTTCTTCGGCAACAATAACGTCAAGCGCTTCCGCACCTTCGTGGCGATGGACCGCATCAAGGTGGGCCTGAGCGTTCCGACCTGAACTCAGCCCGCCGCCTTTGCACGCCGCCGGATGAACCAGCCATCTTTACCGCCACGCATCAGCGGACGTTCTACAAGATGATAGGCGGCAAGCCCCACGGCAAGGCCGGCGCAGACCGAGAGGACGAAAGCAAGAGCCGGCGGCATGCCGACGAGCGTGCCGGCTTTGGCGGCGACGGAGATCGCGAATGTGTGCCAGAGATAGATCGAATAGGACGCGTCGCCGAGCAGGACGGGAAACGCAAGGCGCGGAATGCTGCCCTGTTTTTCCAAGGCGACCGTGCCATAGACCAACGCGCAGGCGAGCGGGCCGCAGGTCCATTCATCGAAGGGCAAACGCAGCGCGCCGATGGTAGCAAAACCGGCAAGGCCGAGACCGACGAGCGCGAAGGCCAGCGGGCGTGCCGGAATCCGGCCATCGAGCCACAGACGGGCAATCAGCATGCCGGCAACAAATTCGAGGATGATGGGGCGGGTATAGGTCATGAAGAGAGGCGCATCGCTCTCGACGAGAAGACCGAGAACGACCAGCAGGCCGAACAACCCGGCCATGCTCAACAACCTCAGCCGTTGCGGCAGGACAAGGCAGGCGGCGAAGACGAGGTAGAAGAACATCTCGTAATTCAGCGTCCAGCCCTGCACGAGCACCGGCCAGATCTCGCCGCTGCTCGGCGAGCGAGCCGGCACGAAGGCCAGCGAAGCGACGACATGGCCGGTCGTCAGCACGAGATTGGGAAAGAGCCCCGCCAGCGCACCCGCCACCATGACGCCCGTCGCCAGCCAATAGACCGGCACGATGCGGCGGATGCGATCGAGGAGAAAACGGCCGGGCGAGACGGGACGCCGCTCGACGATCACCCACATGATGAAACCGCTGATGACGAAGAAGACATCGACGCCGGCCGCGCCGATAGCAAAGGCGTGTCCAGTGCGCTCCGCGGCATGGAAGACGACGACCGCCAGCGCCGCGAAGGCGCGCAGATACTGGATGCCGTAAAGCGTGCCGGACGCAGGCTTCGCCGTCATGCGAAGGCCGCCCTGTAGGAAACAGTCCTATGGACGGGGCGTCGCCGCCCGTCAGCCAGTTTGCCGGCGGCGAAATAGAGCAGGAACGAGCCGACATGATAGGGATTGAGGATATCGATCTCCACGAAGGTGCGCACGGCGAGCAGCGCCGCGATGGTGAAAAGCACCAGAGCCTCCTCGTCCCGGACAGCCGAAAGCAGCCGGCCGAGATGCCCGGCAAGGGTGACGACCAGCACCATCGTCAAGAGCAGGCAGCCGACAAGGCCCGTTTCGACGGTGGCGGCGATGAAGGTGTTGTGGAAATGAAAGCCGCTGCGGCCCGAGATGAAGAAATCCGCCCAGAGCTTTTCGGCCAGCGCAAAGCCCTGCACCCAGAACGCCTGATAGCCGATCCCGGCAAATGGCGCCTGGCCCGCCGTCTCGATGCCCTGCTGCCAGAGATAGGTGCGGCCGGTCAGCGTCGCATCCTTGCCGAAGGCGCCGAGCACCATTTCATAGCCGCCGCCATAGGCACCGGCGATGACGATGAGCACGGTCAGCACGGCAAGCGTCAGGAACAGCATCTTGCGATGGCGCGGTGCAAGACGTTCGAGCGCCCGGAGCGCAAGGCAAAGGCCGGCGATCGCGACGGTCGTCAGCACCGAGGTCGCCGATTGCGAGGCCTTGAGGCAATAAAGCGCGACCAGCACGCAGCCAATGGCGGCGAGCTTCCACGGGCCGCGCTCGACGCCGAGAAACAGCGCGGCGAAGGCGAAGAGCACCGCCAGCGAGGCATAAAAGCCAAGCTGGTTCTTCGAGGCGAAGGCCCCGACGAAACTGTAGGTGCCGTCGAGCGGATCGAGGTGATAGACGCCAAAAAGCATCGAATAGAGCAGCACCAGTCCCGTGCCGATCAGGCCGCCGCGCACCAGCGTGCGGGTATCGACGACGCGCATGGCAATCAGCGCGCAGACGACATGCGATAGATATTGCACGCCCGCCCGCGCCGTCGTGCCCGGTGCCTGCGACCAGAAAACCGAGAGGCAGGCGAAAAGCGCGAAAGCGAATATCCACGCGTAACGGGCATAATTGCCGAGCACCCGCCGGTAGTCGATGGCGACGAGCGGCATCCACAGCGCATAATAGGCCAGGATGGAGGCCTGACCGAAGCGAAAGGAATAGGCGAAGACGAAGAACGACAGCGCGATGGCGAACGCGGCATAGGCCTCGTTGCCATCGGGTCCGATCAGGCTTGTCTTCGCAATCCGCATCGCCACGGCCTCACTGCGTCGCCAGATTGAGTTCCACCTTCACAACATCCCCCGGCAGGACCGGCGTCGTTTCGGTGGCGCGGATCTGCTCGGCCTTGCCCTTCACCGTGCGCAGAATCGAGTAGCCGATATTGTCAGCGCTCATCCCGCCCTTCAGCGAGGCGGCATCGGCCGATTGCATGAGCGCCTCCGACATCAGGTCGCGGCTCGTGCCGAGCTTCAGCGTCAGCGTGTCCAGTTCCTGCTCGGTGTTCTGCAACTCCTGCGCCAGGGTGGAATCCCAATCGTTCTGCAGATTGGTCTCGTCCTGCGTCGCCTTGTTGATATCCTGCTTGGCCTTGAGGGAGGCCGTGTCGATGTCGAGCAATGCGGCTTGCAGATCGGCCGTGCGCTGCTCCAGCGCGAGCCGCCGGGAGCTGATGGCAAGCCCCTTCTCGGCCAGCGAATCCACCTTGGAAAGGTCGCCCTGTACAAGCTCCAGCTGGCGCGTCTGCGTTTCGGATTTCTTGCCGAGCGCATCGATTTCGTTGGTGAGCAGCGATTTCAGGTCGGCGAGCGCCGTCAGTTGCAGCCGCAACCGCTTTTCGCGCGAGGTCATCAGCGCCTTCTCGCTTTCGAGGATCGCGCGCGCCTCGTCCGAATTGCCGAGTTCCTTGGGCGTGACGATCTCTTTCGCCCCGCTCATCTCGGCCGTGATCCGCGCGCGGCGAATGAGGAGGCGGTTGCGCTCGGCGACCTGCACGGCCGCCTCGCCTTCCGAGCGCAGGAAATCGCGTGCGAAACGCTGGCCGGGATCGCCGCGCTTGAGACCGCCGCTCAGACTGACGGCCTTGAGAACGGTCAGACCCGGTGCAAAGGGATAGGCGCCGGGCGTCTGCACCTCGCCCGAGAGATAGACCGGGCGGTATTCGGCGATCTCCACCGAGGCGGAGGGAAGGTCCTTCAACCCGAACAGGATCTGCATTTTCTTGCCGATATCCTCGGCAAGCTCGGCGGAGGTGCGCCCATCTGCCGGCAGCTGGCCGATGAAAGGAAGCGAGAGCGCGCCGTCGGCGCCGATGGCGTAATCACCGCTGACGGCGCTCCAGTCGCGAATGGCGCCCTCGGCAGTCTGCCATTCGGCGACACGGATGCGCAGCTTGTCCATCACGCCGAGCCGATATTCCTCCGCCGAGGCGGAGGCAGGCGCAGCAAGAGCCAAAGCGAGGCAAAGCCCGCCGAGAACTTTGACGGGAAAGGCGGTCGCGGCAGAAGCCGCGGTCGAATTCGTCTTCATGAAAACCCCTCTTCGAGCGTTTTCGCCCATCCGGCTGGCCGGACGGGCTCACGATTTCCCGCAACCCGCTTGGGGGCGCGGAAGCGCTTCGGATCAGTAGCTGCCGCGGGAAAGGCAGACGGCCGGGATGGTGCGCGCGACGATCATCAGATCGCTGGTCAGCGACCAGTTGCGCACATAATGCGTGTCGAAGGCGACGCGCGTCTCATAGGACACGTCGTTGCGCCCGCTCACCTGCCACAGACCGGTCAGGCCGGGGCGGGTCTGGAGATAATAGACGGCGGAGGCTTCATAGAGTTCCAACTCGTCCTCCACCACGGGGCGCGGGCCGACGAGGCTCATCTCGCCCCTGACGATGTTGATGAGCTGCGGCAGCTCATCCAGGCTGAGTTTGCGCAGCACGGTTCCGACCACGGTGACGCGGGGGTCGTGCTGCAGCTTGCGCGTGGTGCGCCATTCCTCATAGGCGGCCGGGTTCTGCTCCAGATAGGCCTGGAGAAGGGCATCGCCGTTTTCCGCCATGGTGCGGAATTTCAGGCAACGGAAACTCGATCCGTTGTAGCCGATGCGACGATGGCCATAGAAGACCTTGCCACCATCGGATGTTTTTACAAGCGCCATGATCAGCACGAAGATCGGGCTGAGCACGATGAGGGCGGCCAGTGCCACCAGAATGTCAAAGCTCCGTTTCGATATCCCCCCTACCGGCGGAGCGCCGGTTATTGACGAACTGAAAAACGGCGAACTGGCCGATCGGGTCGCGGACTTCATAGAGATGGCTCCATTGGATTTGCGATTTGGTCGGGTCCTAGGGACGCGTTCGTATATCCAAGGCATAGTGTATGGTCACAGTTTGTTTTTTGAAGCGGGACCGGTGGACAAAGAATCCGGGCCGAGCATTTCAGAAGATAATCATCTCCTAATTTTACGATTTTGTTCTCCACCAGACAGTATCTTTGGTCCCCATGCGAAAGCATCTTTCGCGTTTTTCACACGGAAAATTCGCCGATCTTTGCTTTCATCACTTCTTTTGACACGTCCCCCCTCTCTGTTTTTACATGACTCTACCTAAAACGGCGCCACCACGTGCGCCGTGACCGATCGATAAACGTGCATCCGCAGGGATTTTTTGCATTGCAATATTATTTTGCAATGCAAAATTTTCCGTTAGAATCCGCTCAAATTGTAACAAAAGTTGATCGCGGACCCATCATATGCGCAACCCATCGGGTGCAGTCTGAAACCATGATTTCCCGTCATCAGGGAGGCGGTGACCCCGACCTTGTCCAAGCGTGTCGGAATCTGGGCGGCAACAAGGCAAATGATTCTGGCCTGTGGCGCCGACGCGGTAACGGAAGCACAACACAATTGGGCGAAAAGGAGGAACCAGAGCAGCTTTCGACTGGTTAATACCAGTGATTGCGCCGAAGACAGGGGGCTCGTATAGTCTCCCGGAGCCTCAGAGGAGAGGGCAGAACCTCGATGAAACGTGCGCCGGAAACGAAATGGCGGGATAGCCCGGCCTATGGGCCGCGCTTCTTTCTGAGCATGTTTTTCGCGCTGGTGGCCTTTGCGATCGTCACTTACGTTTCGACCGGCTCGCTCGCGACGACCGCGATCCAGACCCTCATCTGTGCCGTACTTATCCAGATCGGCTATTTCATCGCCCTGCTATTCATAACCTGGCGCGCCGCCAAGGCCCGCAAGGCCGAATTAGAGGGCGCAATACGCGGCAAAGCCGGGCTGGACAATTCCAAGCCTTCGGTGCCCGTTTCGATGAACGAGCCGGGCCACTCGCAGTCCTGATCGCCCCGCCGTCGTGGCAAGGCCGTTTTTGTGCCCCTTTCCCCTTTCATGCTGCATTGCAGCGCGGATTGTTCCGCGCACGGTTCAATGCGTGAAAGGGGATTGTCGTGACCCAGGAAGACAAGGTCTGCGTCATCATTGCCGCGAGGAATGCGCAGGACACGATCGGCCGGGCGGTGCGCTCGGCGCTCGCCGAGCCTGAAGTCGCCGAGGTGGTCGTGGTCGATGACAGTTCAGACGACCGCACCATGGCGGCGGCGGCCGAAGCCGACGATGGCAGCAAGCGGCTCGACGTCATCCGCTTCAAGGTCAATCGCGGGCCATCGGCCGCCCGCAATCACGCGATCGCCATCTCCCGCGCACCGCTGATCGCCATTCTCGACGCCGATGATTTCTTCTTTCCCGGCCGTTTCCGCCGCATGCTCGCCTGCAAGGACTGGGATTTCATCGCCGACAACATTGCCTTCATGGAAACGGCCGATCCGTCCCACCCACCGGAAGACTTCGCACCGAATCCGCGTCCGTTGGATCTCGAAGCCTTCGTGCTCGGCAATCTCTCGCGCCGCGGTGCGCCACGCGGCGAACTCGGATTTCTGAAGCCGGTCATGCGCCGCGCGTTTCTCGACGCGCATGATCTGCGTTACCGCGAGGACATGCGGCTCGGAGAGGATTATGAGCTCTATGTCCGCGCGCTGATCGCCGGCGCGCGCTATACGGTCATCGAAAGCTGCGGCTATGGTGCGATCGTGCGCGCCAATTCGCTGAGCGGGCAGCATCGCACCAAAGATCTTGAGACCCTGTTCGAAGCGGAACGCACCATTCTTTCGACCAGCAATGTCCCGCCCCACGCCGTCAATGCGCTACGCCGCCACTGCCGGCAGATCGGCCGGCGGCATGCCTTGCGCCATTTCCTGGATCGTAAGCGGGAGGGTGGCGCGGGCGCAGCGCTGGCCTATGCGCTGGAAAACCCGGCTGCCCTGCCCGCCATCACCGGCGGCATCCTCCGCGACAAGCTGCATGCCGCCCACCGGCGCGTGCGCCCCGGACAGCCCGAACCGCAGCGCGGGTTGCGCTATCTTTTGACGGCCGGCTAGAGCATCATCCGACGCCGAAGCGAGATCGCTCGGCGTCGGATGATGCAGTCAAAACAAAAACCTAGAAATAGTCGCGCCGCACATTCTCCAGCACCGCATAAAGGCGCTCCTTGCGCTCCGAAAGGCGGGCATCCGTGCTCAGTTGCGGTTCGGCACGGCCTGCCTGCCACAGACCCAACGTCGAGGGCGCGGCAAGCACCTGCTTGGCCGCAAGACGCAAGCCCCCGCGGGAGCCTGTCTGCGCGACGGTGACCGCGCCCTCCCCCGCCCCTGCAAAGGCCGCGCCATCATAATCGACACCCCAGAAGCGGGCACCCTTGATGATCGCCTCGGCCCGCGTGGAGATAGGAATGCGGCGCGGCCGGTGCTCGACGCCGAGCGTGGCCGCCCAATCCTGCCACTTGAAGCTGTTGATATTGGCCGACGTGCTGACTGCGACCCACGGCACGCGGAAGGCATCGGCCAGGATCGCGCCATGCATGGATTCAGCGATGATCAGCTCGGCCTGGGCGATTTCGCGGATCACATCCTTCGCCTCGCCGCGCGGATCGATATAGTGCATGCCCGCGGTCGCGCAGACCACCGGCCAGAGACCCGCCACCGCCGATTCCCAATGCGGAACGAAGGCGCAGGAATAACGCTTCGGCTGATTTGCGAATTCCGGCATGTCGGCGACCAGCACCGCCGGATCGATGATACCGAGATCTTCCGCGACCCCGACCTTTGACGCCGTCAGCGGCCCGCGCACGCAGCGGATATCCCACAGGCTTTTGTCGCGCATATCGGGCAAGATGCCGTAGCCGAAGCCGCTGCCGAGCACGAGTTTACGTCCCTCCTCGGGCAGAAGGGTCTTGGTCAGCACCGTTCCGACGCCGACGAGAAGCACGTCCGGATGGACCTCGCGAAACCCCGGCAGCAGGAAATCCCAGAGCCAGAGATTGAGGTCGTCACCGAAATTGCCGTGCTGTGATTCCCAGTAATAGGGCTTCATGTCCTCTCCTTGGAAACGGTGGTTCAGCGGGAAAACTTGCCGATGGCAAGTTCGAAAACGCTGGTAAACAGTCTGGGATCACGCACCGCCCACCGGGCGAGCATATCGAACTGCGGTAGCTTGCGATGTTTCACGCGCCGCGCCTGCCCCCACAGGGCCTGCCGTCGCGCGGTCTGTTTATAGGAGCGCAGCGACGCGATCTCGGCTGGACGCTCCGCGAATCGCTGCTCCAGCCTGTCCAGCGCCACCCAGGTGTTGAACTGCTGGCGCAGGAACTGCGGCGAATCATTATCGACGCCATGGAAGATATTGAGCCCCTCGCCGCGCACCGCACCCGCCGCCGCGCTCAGCACGACGCGTTGGGCGGCCAGTACGCAGTCGCAGAAGAACAACACGTCCTCCGCCGCGAGCCGAAGCGCCGCATCGAAGCGCACACGCTCGATGAGCGGGCGGCCGATGACCATTGCGGAGAGGTGGAGAAAACTCCAGTTCTTCAGCATGACCTGGGTCAGGCCGGGGATTTCGATCAGCAGCGGATCGTCCGCAAGACGCACCACGGCTTCGGTCTTCTCAAGGTCTGCAACACCGAAATGATAGTAGAAAGCGTCACTGCCGGTGATCGAGGCGAAATAGCAGTTCGCGTCGAATTGCGACATCGCGCTTACGGCGTTCGAAAGGTGCTGAGGCGTCCAGGTGTCGTCCGAATCAAGGAAGGCGACGAACTCGGTTTCAGCGGCAACATGGTCGAGGCCTGCATTGCGCGCACCGCCCGGACCGGCATTTTCCTGCCGCACGATGCGGATGCGGGAACGTTCTTCGTCCGAAAAACCGACGACGTCGCCATCGGCTGGATAGGGTGATTCATCGTCGATGACGATGACATCGAGGTCTTTGAAACTTTGGGAAAAAACAGACGTCAAAGCACGTCTGAGAATACCCGCCTCCTTTTGGTAAAAGGGAATGATAACTGAAAGCTTCGCCATTTTTTCGTCCCTGTGTTCTCTCTAGAAAGACGTTCGTCTGGTCTCCTCCCACCGGGGCGCGGCCGTTTCCGGCGCAGGCTTGTCGTCGTCGTCAAAGCTCCTATTGCGATACAGGATCCCGCTATGTCCCAGTCCGTGAATGCCAAGTCGGTCACCCGAAATGTCGGCTGGAGTGTCCTATCCAAGACAAGCACATTCGGGCTTAAATTTGTCACCGTGCCGATTTTGGCCCGGCTGCTGACGCCCGAGGAGTTCGGCGGCGTGGCCGTCGCACTGGCCGTCGTGCAGTTCCTCGCAATGAT
Organism: uncultured Shinella sp.; assembly: GCF_946479415.1. The sequence continues at coordinate 55,003 of NZ_CAMLFY010000001.1, forward strand.
CGGCGGGGCGGGTCTCGCCTCCGCCTTGATCCTCGAAACCAGGGAAGACGAGGAGACGATCCACTCGGTTTTCTGGGCCAATCTCGCCTTCGCCTGCCTGATGGCGGCGGGGCTCTACATCTGGGCCGAACCGCTCGCCGGCTGGTTCGGTGCGGCGGACGCAGCCTATCTGTTGCGCCTCATGTGCCTGCTCATTCCGCTCCAGCTTGCCGGCGACGTGGCCTATGCGCTGGTCGCCCGGCGCATGCAGTTCAGCCGGGACGCGCTATGGAGCATGATCTCCGAATCGATTGCGGCGATCGTCGCCGTTATCCTGGCACTGGCCGGTTTCGGCGTCTGGGCGCTGGTCGCGCAGCTTTTCGTCGCCGGCGTCATCCGGCTTGCCGGCCTGTTTTTCGTCTCACGCTATCTGCCACGCTTCCGGTTTCGAGCCGAAGGCGTCATTCGTTTGGCACGCTTCAGCCTTGGCCTGATGGGCTCGGAAGTCGCCAATTTCGTTACCTTCCAGTCCCCCATGGTCGTGATCTCACGCTTCCTCGGCCTTGCCGATGCCGGCGCCTATTCCGCCGCCAACCGCTTCTCCAGCATTCCCAATCAGGTCGTGCTGTCGGGCGTTATGGGCGTACTGTTTCCCGCCTTCAGTGCGATGATGCACGATCGCGAGCGCCGGTCGCAGGCGCTGATGTTGAGCACGCAGGTGACGACGTTGCTGCTCGCGCCCATGATGTTCGGCCTCTGGGCGCTTGCCGAACCTTCCATGCTGCTGCTGTTCGGCCCGCAATGGGCCGCCGCCTGGCCTGTGCTCGGCCTGCTCGCGCTCTCCAAGGGCCTGCTGACCCCTTGCAGCACCTTCATTCCCTATCTGAAAGGCTCCGGCCATGGCGGGGCGCTGTTCTGGTGGGCGATAGGCCGCGCCGTTGCAACGACCGCGGCGGTCGCCTGGGGCGCCTATAACGGCACGCTGATCGAGGCGATGGTGGCACTCTGCCTTGTCAACACCGTCGTGCTCATCGGCTATTCCTGGGTCGTCTTCCGCGTGGACGAGACACCCTTTCTCTCCGGCTTCTACCGCTCGATCCGCCCGATGCTGACGGCTGCGCTGATGGCCATCGCCGTGCGCGCCGCGCTCGACCACTATCTCGTTCAGCATTTCCATCCGGTCCTGCAGGTCGGCCTCGGCATCGCGCTCGGCGGCGCGATCTACGCGGTTCTGACGATCCTCACCGAGCGTCCGCTCTTGAAAAAACTCGTCGATCTCGTCCGCCGGCCGAAAACCGCCGTTGTCGCAGGCGTGCCTTGAGACTGCCCCAATTCGGCTGATCACCGCCGCAATCGCGTCGATCTTCGGCAGGGAACCTGCGGAACCACAAAAAACTTTCGATGCTTTCTGCACCCAAAAATTGCGGCTGGATCAGTATATTCGAATGGGCTTTTAAGTATTGCGGGACCGGGGATCGAACATCGTTGCGGATGCAAAAACACAGGGCGCTCACACGCCATCGACGGCGCCACATATGCTGCAATGCAACCTTGATCGCCGATAATTTTGCTGCGCCGCCATATTTTTTGCCGCCCCGTCGCCCACACTCCTCTTCGTAGGCTCCAGTCTGCTCTTGTTTGAACGCCGTCCGGGGGGATCGGCTCACCAGAGGGGTGACGGACATCGTGACTATCGACGCGACCGTTTCAGCGCGCATCAATCTGATGCGCATCGTACTGATATCGGGGATCATCTTCGTGCATGTTCCCTATGACCCGGCAACGAACCCCTATCTGGGCACATTCGGCGGGCTCGACTGGTTGCGCGCCTTCCTCGCCGACAGCCTGTTCCGCATCGGCGTGCCCTGTCTCAGCGCCATCTCCGGCTACCTGCTCTTTCATCGCGGCCTCGAGGGTTTCGATTATCGCAAGATCTTGCGCAGTAAGGCGTCGTCGATCTTCCTGCCATTCCTCTTGTGGAACACGGCGTTCCTCGTGTTGGTCTACGCAGCGCAATCGCGCGGCATCGGCTTCGGCTACCTGCCCGACGTCGTAAATGCCGACTCGCGTGATCTGATCAATTTCGGCCTCGCCATCGAGACCTGGCCGATCAATATCCCGCTCTATTTCCTGCGCGACCTGCTGCTCTGCCTTCTGCTATCGCCGCTCATCGCCTTTTTTGTCCTGCGCTATCCGCGCACCGTGCTTGCCCTGATGCTGGCCTATGCGGTTCTGCCGCTGCCGAATGGTATCTTCCTGAAGAAATCCATCCTTTTCGGCTTCAGCTTCGGCGTCGCCATGGCGCTCCACCGCGTCGACATCACGCGCATGGACCGCTTCGCGAGCCCGGTCGTCGCGGCCGTTCTAGCGATGGCTGTTCTGCTTTCCTTCGTGCTTTATGCCTTCGGACCGGAATTTCCGGTCTGGCTCGACATGCTGCGCAGCCTCGCGGCGATCGCCGGGATTTTCGGCGCCTGGGCGCTCTCGGCGCTGCTCATCCAAACCGGCGCCGGCCGGGCACTGTCGCGGCTGGGAGGCCTGAGCTTCTGGATTTTCTGCGGCCACTATCCGCTGCTCATCCTGTTCTGGATGGTGTGGAACCGGCTCGATATTGCCGATTACCCGCTGTTTTACGCGGCAAGCCCGGTGCTGGCGCTTGTCATCCTCGTTTCGACCCATGCTGCGGCACGGCGCTTTGCACCGGCACTTGCCGCCATTCTCACCGGCCGCCGTGCAGGCGGCCAGAAACGGCCTGTGGCCAGCCATCCGCAGATGAAGCCCGATGGCTCCATCGCCCAACGGAGGTGAACATGACGATTTCCCTGAAAAAGACCCTCTGTGCCACGATGCTTTTGACATCCGCCGGCCCGCTCGCCGCGCAGGAGGGTGCAAACGGTACGTCCTTCGTCGAGGAATTCGACACGCTCGATAGCGCCCGCTGGTATATTTCCGACGGCTGGAACAACGGCAAGCATCAGAATTGCACATGGTCGAAGGACCAGGTGGCGGTTGAAGACGGCAAGCTCACCCTCTCTTTCGACGCCAAGCCGGCGGGTGAACGGCAATATTCCTGCGGCGAGGTGCAGACCCGGAAACGCTACGGCTACGGCACCTATGAGGTGCGCATGAAGGCTGCGACGGGGTCGGGTCTCAACTCGGCTTTCTTCAGCTATATCGGCCCCGCCGACAAGAAACCGCACGACGAGATCGACTTCGAGGTTCTCGGCAAGGATACAGCCCGCGTGCAGGTCAACCAGTATATTGCCGGCAAGGGCGGCAACGAAAAGCTGCTGCCTGTGGAAGGCGGCGCAGACAGCGATTTCAACGACTACGCCTTCGTCTGGCAGAAGGATCGCCTGCGCTACTACCTCAACGGCGCATTGGTGCACGAGGTGACGGACCCCGCGAAACTGCCGACAAATGCCCAGAAGATCTTCCTCTCGCTTTGGGGCACCGACACGCTGTCCGACTGGATGGGCCGTTTCGCTTTTGCCGGCAAGGCGACACTCGATGTCGAACGCCTCGCCTTCACTGCCGAGGGTGATGCCTGCCAGTTCGACGGCTCCGTCGCCTGCCTCGCGAATTGACGGACAGGCCGATGCTCAGGGTTTTGTATCTCGTTCACGACCTTTCCGATCCTGCCGTCCGCCGGCGGGTGCTGATGCTTGTGGCCGGTGGCGCGGCGGTCACGCTTGCCGGCTTCCGTCGCGGCGAAAACCGGCTCGCCGATATCGAGGGCATCGCGCCGCTGGAACTCGGCGCGACCGCAGATGCCCGCTTCGGGCAACGCGTCGCCGCCGTCGCTGTTGCCGCAGCAAAACTTCCACGGCGGCTCGCCGGCATCGCCCGGCCGGATGTCATCCTCGCCCGCAATCTCGAAATGCTGGCGCTGGCGGGTCGCGCTTCCGAACATTTCGGTGGCGTACCGATCGCCTATGAATGCCTCGACATCCACCGCCTGCTGCTGAAAGACGGCCTGGCCGGCAAGGCCCTGCGCACGGCGGAACGCTATTTCGGCGGCAACACAAGCCTCCTCGTCACCAGTTCCCCTGCCTTCGTGGAACACTATTTCAAGCCGCTTTCCGGTATTCGCGCGCCGGTTCATCTCCTTGAAAACCGGGTTCTGGAACTCGATGGCGGCGAAACCGCCATCCCTGCCCGCGCGCGGCCATCCGGCGCGCCTTGGCGCATCGGCTGGTTCGGCGCGATCCGCTGCCGCAAGTCGCTCGATCTGCTCGCCGCCTTTACACGACGCATGGAGGGGCGCTTCGAGGTAGTTCTGCGCGGCCGGCCGGCGCGCAACGAATTTGATGATTTCGACGGCCTTGTCGCCCGCGAACCCTATTTGCGTTTCGAGGGTCCCTACCGCAATCCGGAAGACCTTTCCGCCATCTATTCGGACGTCGATTTTGCCTGGGCGATCGACTTCTTCGAGGAGGGGCAGAACTCGCTTTGGCTCCTACCGAACCGGCTTTACGAGAGCTGCCGCCACGGTGCCCTGCCGATCGTTCTTGCGGGAACCGAGACCGCGCGACTGGCCGGCAAACACGGCGTCGGCATCACGCTTTCCGATGCACGGCTCGAAACCCTGACCGACCGCCTCTCCGCCGTCGATGCGGCGGCCTATCAGGCACTTCATGCCAATCTCGTCGAAAGCGGCCCGCGTCCCTGGATCCTCGACCGTGATGACTGTGCCGCTTTCGTCCAGCGCCTCGCGGGCCTGCGCCAGCCGACGGGCCAGGCGGCAGCGTCGCAACCCGTTTCCTCCCTCGTCGCCAACAAGGTGGATTGCCATGACCGTTGACGAAGTCGCAGCCGTGCGCTGCCTGATCGTGATCCCTTGCCTTAACGAGGCACCCTATCTCGAATCGCTGGTGAGCCAGCTCGAGCCGACGCTTGCGGAGCTCAACGCGACGTTGGTCGTCGTCGATGGCGGCAGCACGGATGGCACGCGGGATATCGCCAGCAGCCTCGCCGCTCGCTTGCCGAAAATGCATGTGCTCGACAATCCCAAGCGCATCCAGAGTGCCGCCATCAACCTCGCCATCGAGACCTTCGGCGTCGAGCACGACTATATGATCCGCATCGATGCGCACGGCACCTATCCCAGAGACTATTGCCGGGTGCTGGTTGAGGATGCGCTGGAGACGGGGGCGGATTCCGTCGTGGTGGCCATGCAGACCGTCGGCTTCGGCACGTTCCAGAAGGCGACCGCCGTCGCGCAGAACTCTGTGCTGGGCAATGGCGGGGCAAAACATCGCGTGGGAGCGACGAGCCACTGGGCGGATCACGGTCATCATGCGCTGATGCGCATCGCCGCCTTTCGCGCCGTTGGCGGCTATGACGAAAGCTTCACCGCCAATGAGGATGCCGAGTGCGACTACCGTCTCCACCAAGCAGGCTACCGCATCTGGATGACGGCGCGCACCAGCATGATCTACTATCCGCGTTCGAGTGCGCTGCCGCTCTTCAAACAATATTTCGGCTATGGCCGCGGCCGGGCGCGCAACTTCCTGAAGCACCGCGCGCGCCCGAGCCTTCGCCAGTTGCTGCCTTTGATGGTGGCGCCCGTCGCCGTCGGAGCGTTCCTGGCCGCCCTCACCTGGATTGCCGCAGTGCCGTTCGTTTTGTGGGCCGCCGCCTGCCTCGGCTATGGCGCCTGGATGGCGCTCGGCCAGCGCAACCCCTATGGCCCATTGGCCGCCGTCTCCGCCATGATCATGCATTTCGCCTGGTCGGCCGGCTTCTGGCGCGAACTGCTCGACATCCGCCAGCGGAGGCTGCCGGCATGAACACGCCCCTGCGCATCGATATCGCCGTCTGCACCTTCCGCCGTGAGATCCTGACGGAAACGCTCGCATCGCTCGCGACGCTGAAAGTGCCCGAGGGCGTCAGCCTTCGCATCATCGTGGCCGACAATGATATCGAGCCAAGCGCCTATCCGCGCGTCGAGGCCGCCGCGGGCTGGATGCCGATGGAGATCGGCTATGTCCATTGCCCGGCCGGCAACATCTGCATCGCCCGCAACGCCTGCCTCGATCACAGCGACGCCGATTTCCTTGCCTTCGTCGATGACGACGAGACGGTGGAGCCGCAATGGCTGGCCAGGCTGCTTTACGCGGCGGAACTGAACGGCGCGGATGTCGTGCTCGGCCCTGTTCGCGCGCTCTACGCGCCGGGCACACCCGACTGGATGCGGCGTGGTGATTTCCACGCGACACGCCCCGTCTGGGTGAAGGGCGAGATCCGCACCGGCTATACTTGCAACGTGCTGATTCGGCTTGCCGCGCCGTCGATCGCCGGTCGCCGTTTCGATCTTTCGCTCGGCCGCAGCGGCGGCGAGGATTCCGCCTTCTTCAGCGGCGTCTACGATGCGGGTGGCCGCATCGTCTTTGCCGCCGATGCCTGGGTGGAGGAGCCCGTACCCGCCGCGCGCGCCCGCTTCACCTGGCTCGCCCAGCGGCGGCTGCGCATGGGCCAGACGCATGGCCGGCTGCTTGCCGAGCGGCGTGACGGCTTCGCGCGCATCAAGGCCGCAGCCCTTGCCGGCGCAAAATGCGCCACCTGCCTCACGGGCGCTGCCGCCTTCGCGCTTTTCCCCATTCGCCGCAACCGGTTCCTGCTGCGCGGCCTGCTGCATGCGGGCGCCATCGGCGGCCTGTTCGGTGCGCGTGCCATCGAACCCTACGGCAAGCTGGAGACGGCCCAATGACCGGCCCCGATGTCAGCATCGTCATCGCCGCCTATAATGCGGCCGATACGATCCAGCGCGCCATCAGAAGCGCCCTCGCACAACAGGGCGTGACGGTCGAGGTGATCGTCGCCGATGATGGATCGACGGACACGACGCGGGCCACTGTCGCGGCCTTTGGTGATCCGGCCGTCCGCTTGCTCGCTCTGGACCGCAATCGCGGCCCCGGCGGCGCGCGCAATGCCGGTTTTGCCGCCGCGCGCGGGCGCTGGATCGCCGTGCTCGATGCGGATGATACGATGCAGCCCGGGCGGCTTTGCCGCATGATTTCGGCAGCCGAGCATGAAGACGCCGCACTCGCCGTCGACAATCTTTTCGTCCTGCACCTGGACGGCCGGATCGAAGCCATGTTCCCGGACGACCTGCTGGCCCGAACGCCGCAGATCACGCTTCCTGATTTCATCGATTCCAACCGGATTTTCCGCAGCACGCACAATTTCGGCTATATGAAGCCGATCTTCCGGCGCGCCTTCCTCGAGGACAACGATTTAGCCTATGACGAGGCACTGCGGATCGGCGAGGACTACCTGCTGTTCGCCTCCGCCCTTGCCGCCGGTGGCCGGTGCGTGGTCTCGCCGGCGGCCGGTTATGTCTATCATATACGCGAAGGCTCGATTTCGCGGGTGCTGCACCGGCATCACGTCGAGGCGATGCTTGCCGGCGACCAGCGTTTTCTCGCCCGCTTCCCGCTGACGACGGGTGCCGCCGGCAGTGCCCAACGCCGCCGCACGCGCAACCTTCAGGAAACGCGTGCCTTCCTGGCACTCGTCCAGCATCTCAAGAACCGTTCGTTCGGGCCTGCCCTCAAGGTGGCGCTCGGCGATCCCGTCGCACTCCGGCATCTGGCGATGCCGGTTGCCGCCCGGTGGCATCGTCTCGTGACGCCATCCCATCGCAAGACGGTCGCGCCCCACGCGGCCTCCTCCCCAGCGACAGCGCAGGATCTCGCGCTCAAGAACAAAGGATAATGCCATGGAGCGAACCAGAACCGTCCGCAAGGCCGTCATTCCCGTCGCCGGCAACGGAACCCGCTTCCTGCCGGCCACCAAGGCCATGCCCAAGGAAATGCTGACCATCGTCGATCGCCCCGTCGTGCAATATGCCCTCGACGAGGCGCGCGAGGCCGGCATCGAACATGTCGTCTTCGTCACCAGCCGCAACAAGCAGGTCATCGAAGACCATTTCGACGACACGCCGGAACTGATCTCCTCGCTCGAAAAGTCCGGCAAGGACGACAAGGTCCGCGAGCTCGGCGAACTCCTGCCGCAAGCCGGCTCTGTCAGCTTCACCCGCCAGCAGGCGCCACTCGGGCTTGGCCATGCCGTCTGGTGCGCCCGCGACCTGATCGGCGACGAACCCTTTGCGCTCCTGCTTCCCGACATGATCTCGTTTGGCGTCCGCGGCTGCCTCGCCGGCCTGATGGATCTCTATGAGGAGGTCGGCGGCAATGTCGTCGGCGTCGAGCAATGCGCGCCGGACGAAGTTTCGCAATATGGCATCGTCGGCAAGGGCGCTGCCGTACAGCACGGTTTTGCCGTCACGCATATGGTGGAGAAGCCGCAGGTGGGCGATGCGCCCTCCAATCTTTTCCTCAACGGCCGCTACATTCTCCAGCCGGAAATCTTCGGCCATCTCGCCCGCCAGCAGCGCGGCGCAGGCAACGAGATCCAGCTGACGGACAGCATGCTGAAGCTCTCGGGAACGCAGCCCTTCCACGCCCATGTCTATGAGGGGCGGACCTATGACTGCGGCTCCAAGCACGGCTTCATCGAGGCCAATGTCGCCTTCGCGCTCGCGCGGCCGGATATCGGCGGCGCCGTCTATCAATCCCTTCGCGACATGATGTCGTCGCATGAGGGCCGGATTCGCGCGGCATAATGCAAAGGCCCCGGATGGGAGGATCCGGGGCCGCCTTCGGGAGGACAGAGTTTCCATCGCGCCGAAAGGCAGAACGGAGCCCCATGCACCAACGCACCGTACCGCACAGCAGCATCCTGAGACGGGAACCGGATCCGTCCGATAGCTTCATCGATCTCAACCGCTTGCTGACGATCCTCGTTCGCCGGGCGCGGCTGATCGGCCTTTCGGTCGCGCTCGCCGTGGCGCTGGGCGTGGCCTATCTCGTGTTTGCAACACCGGTCTACACGTCGATGACGCAGATCCTGCTCGACGAAGACCTGTCGCGCTATGCGGAGGAAAGCGAACCTGCGCCGCAAAGCAGCCAGCAGGTCGATATGCGCATCGCCAGCGCCGCCGAGATTCTGAAATCCGGCCGTCTTGCCTTGCGTGTCGTCGACGATCTGAAACTTGCCGATAACGAAACCATCACCAATCCGCCGCAATCGCCCGTCGCGATCACCAAGGGATGGATCAGGTCACTGACGTCCTTCGGTGATGCCGGGCCGCAAGCCTCCGAGGAGGCCCTTGCCAGCGGCCGCCGCGAAAAGGCGGCGGCGGTGCTGCAACAGGCGCTGACGGTGGAGCGTGTGTCGCGAAGCGCCGTGCTCGCCGTCTCCTTCCGCTCGACCGATCCGCAGCTTGCTGCCGCGATTACCAAACGTTATGCGGAAGCCTTCTTCGAAGACCAGCTGAGCGCCAATTTCACCGCGACGGAACAGGCATCCGGCTGGCTTCAGGAGCGGCTGACGGATATTCAGGCGCGTGCGCAGGAAGCCGCCCTCGAAGTGGAGCAGTACCGCGCCGAAAACGGCCTGACCACCGCGCGCGGTGAGCTGATGTCGGAACAGCAGCTGGCCGATCTCAACAGCCAGCTCATCCTGGCCCAGGCCGATGCCGCCAGCGCGTCGGCCCGCTATGCGCAATTCAAGGCGATCGTCGAGCAGGGGCCGGACAAGGCCATCGACAATGCGACCATTCCCGCCCAGGGCGCCGATGCCACGGCCCTTCAGGAGCTGCGCGGCCGCTACAATTCCGTGGTTAAGCGCGCCGGGGACATCACCAAGAACTTTGGTGCGGATCATCCCCAGGCAGCCGCATTGCGGGCCGAGAAGGAAGACCTCGCCGGACAAATCTACCGCGAACTCCAGCAACTGACGGCAAGCTACCGCAACGAATATGACGTCGCCCGGTCACGCGAATCCTCGCTTCGGGAAAACATCAAGAAGGTCGCCGGCAACAATGCCGAGGCGAACCGTTCTTCGGTGCGCCTGCGCGAGCTTGAACAGAAGGCGACCGCGCTGAAGGCGCTGTCGGAGAGCTATCTCAGCCGTTTCGAGCAGGCGTCGCAGAAGCAGTCCTTCCCGATTGCAAAGGCGCGCGTGATCTCCGATGCGGGCGTGCCCGTCTCGCCGTCCAGCCCCAGCAAGACCATGGTGCTCGGCCTGTCGATGGTGCTGGGCCTTATGGCTGGCGGCGCGCTGACTTTCGTGCAGGAAATGCGCGAGCGCGCGTTCCGTCTCGAAAACGATGTTCGCACCATTCTGGGCCTGAAACCGCTCGGCTACCTGCCGCTCGTCGGCGGCGCACAGAAGAAGCGCAAGCCGGCGATGATCGGCGCGAAAGCGGTCAAGGCAGAGCCACCCTCCGGCACCGGCGACGATGACGTCATCCCGCTCGAGCGCATGACCCGCGTGGTATTGGATGCGCCGGGCTCGGCCTTCGCCGAAACGCTGCGCAACGCAAAACTTGCCGCCGAAACCATGCTGCATGGCCGGCAGAACCGTGTGATCGGCGTCACCTCCGCGCTGCCGGGCGAAGGCAAGTCCACCGTTGCGACCAATTTCGCAGCCCTCCTTGCCGTCAGCGGCAAGCGCACGCTGCTGATCGATGCGGACGTCCGCCGGCCGGGTCTCAGCACCATGATGAAGCCGACCCCGCAGATTGGCCTTGTCGAAGTGCTGCGCGGGGAAATTCCCTGGATGCAGGCGGTCAAGACCGACCGCCGCTCGCAGCTCGCCATTCTGCCGATTGCGTTGCGGCCCGGCGAGGCCCGCCGGCATGAAGCGAACGAGCTGATGTCTTCGGCGGCGATGAAGCAGCTGATCGACGAGGCACGGCAGAATTTCGACTATGTCGTGGTCGATCTGACGCCGCTTGGCCCGGTGGTCGATGCGAAAGCCTTCGAGCCTTTGGCGGATGGTTTTCTTTTTGTCGTCGAATGGGGCAAGACATCCGCGAATTTCGTACGCGACCTGTTGGCGGCCGAACACCGGATCGAGGGAAAAACCCTCGGCGTCATTCTCAACAAGACCGATATGACAGCCTTGGCCCGCTACAGCGACGCAGGCGGCGCGGAGCAATACCGCGACCTCTACGAGCAATATTACACCGACAGCATGAAAGGCATGACGGGCTGACAGCCGCACGAGCCCGGCAGAATGCCAGAACCCGCCGGAATGCCGTTTCAACGCGGTTCAACAGTCGAGGACAGTTGTCCCGCAAGCGCATGATGACGCTCGCGGGATGGTCTGATTTTGCTTCAGGCAGCGGCGCGGTGGCGCGGAGCTTCACCGGAACTGCTGACGGAGAAGCGCATCACCATGTCGCGCAGCGTGTGTGCCTCGTCGTTCAGCAGGTTCGCAGCGGCGGTGGTCTCCTCCACCATGGCGGCGTTCTGCTGCGTCACCTGGTCCATATTGTTGACGGCGACGTTGATTTCCTGAAGCCCGGACGACTGTTCGCGTGACGATGCGGAAATGTCCTGGATCAGCTTGTTGACGGAGAGGATCTTGTCGGTAATGCGTGTCAGGGCATCGCCGGTCTCGCCGACCAGCGACACGCCTTCCTGGACCTGCGCGCTGGAAGCGGAGATCAATGCCTTGATTTCCTTGGCCGCCTGGGCGGAGCGCTGGGCGAGTTCGCGCACCTCCTGCGCCACGACGGCAAAGCCCTTGCCGGCTTCACCGGCACGGGCGGCTTCCACGCCGGCATTCAGCGCCAAGAGGTTGGTCTGGAAGGCGATCTCGTCGATGACACCGATGATCTGGCTGACCTTGTTGGAGGAATCCTCGATGCCTTCCATCGCGGCGATCGCCTTGCGCACGACGGCGTTGGAGCGATCGGCATCCGAACAGGCCTCGTTGACTTTCGATGCGGCATCGCCGGCGTTGCGGGTGCTGGTATGCATCTGCTCGGCAATCTCGTTCATCGCGGCAGCCGTTTCCTCGAGGCTTGCAGCCTGCTGCTCCGTGCGACGCGACAGGTTGTCCGAGCTGCGGCTGATCTCGCCGATACCCGCATTCAACGAATGCACGGTGTGGTTCAGCTGCTGAATGGTGCGTTCGAGGCTGTCCATCGTGTCGTTGAAATTGTCGCGCAGTTCCACATAGGACGGCGGGAAAGCCTCCGTGATGCGGCTGGTGAGATCGCCGCGCGCGAGGTTTGCAAGCCCGCGGCCGAGCGCCTCGACGACCTTGCGCTGTTCCTCGGCGGCGCGGGCGCGCTCGGCTTCGGTCTGACGCCGTTCGTTTTCGCTCTGCTGGCGCTGCTCGGCGCTGGCGACCTCCAGACGGTGGCCGTCGGCGAGGCGATGACGGAAGGCTTCTAACGCAACGGCGACCTTGCCGATCTCGTCGCTGCGTTCGCGTCCGGCGACCGGCTGTTCCAGTTGGCCCTCGGACATGCGCCCGACATCGCCGAGCAACGAAGCCATCGGCCGCTGTACGAAAGCGCGCACGGCCAAAAGAAGAGAGCCGATGACGGCAGCCAGAATGAACATGCCGCCAATTACAAGGATTTTCGTCTGCTCGTTGACGACGGACGAAACGGCCGCCACAGGCACATCGACCGCCACGGCCCAGCGGGCATTGAGACCCGGCAGATCGAACGGATAGACGACGCGGTAGACCGAACCGCCATCGCTGCCGACGACATCTTGCAGCGTGACGGTCTTGCCGTCGCCAAGCGCGGCCTTCACCTGGTCGGTGCCTTCAGCCGCATAATCCTTCATCACCTGTGACGCATCGGGTGCCGCCAGCCATTTGCCTGTGCCCGAAAGCAGGTAGACGCGGCCTTCGCCGAAGGGGCGTTCCGACTTGAGCGAGTCGGCAAGCGAGCCGAGGGCGATATCAAGACCCGTGACGGCGGCAAGACGACCATCGATGATGACAGGCTGCGTCACGGTCATCATCAGAACATTGTTGGCAGTGGGGTCTTCATAGGGTTCGGTCGCAGCGCCCTTCTTGCTCGTGGCAGTGAGGCGGTAATATTCCGCATTACGATCGACATTGGGCCGCAACAGCTCCATGCCTCCCGCCCCGCGGACCCAATAGGGCGTGAAGACGCCACTCGCATTTGTGCCTTGTGCCGCATCGTCCTTTGGTCCGAGCTTACCGTCCAGCCCCTGTTCGGTGTCGATGATCCAAGCCCCGAAGGCGAGATCGAACTTTTCGACCTGCGCCGGCAGTATGGACGTGATCGTGGCGCGATCAAGCTTGCCTGCGGCGACGCCCCGCTCGACGAGGCCTGCAAAACCGCGCGTGGCGCTGGAAAGTGCATCGATCTTGCCGCTCATCGCCTGGGCCGTCGCCTCGGCCTCAGCTTCCGCCTGCTTCAGCGTGACGGCGACGGTGCGCTCGCGCACTTGGAGAATGACGACGAGGAAGGTCAGTGCCAGAACGCACGCAATGGCGACCGTGCTTACGGAGAGCAACTTGACGGCCAGGGAACGGGATGATTTCGCACGCACAGCAGAGGTTGAGGCCATGGGGTCGGTCCTGTTTCGCCAAGATACCGGCGATGGTTGCAAAAGGGTGTTGCCGACGCTGCGTTATTTAACTTAATAAGTAATAAAGTTTCTGCGCAGAAATCAGGCAATCTTTACCCAAAGACCCCGCCGGTCGGCGGAAACCTCCCAATTCTTGTCGCAACGATGAATTATCAGGCGGCGGCGCTATCGCCGCGACCGGAAAGTACGAGCCCTTCCGCGAGCGTGACGGTGTTGCGCCCGAGGCGCTTGGCTTCGTAGAGCGCAGCGTCGGCGTCCTGCAAAAGGCGCTCCAGCGTCGTCACGGGCGGGAATGCCATCGCGACCCCCAGACTGACCGTCACGCACCCCTCTTCAAGGCCGCGATGGGGAATGGAGAGACCCTCGATCGCGGCGCGGATGCGCTCCGCCTGCGCGAGCGCCTGCAGCGAGGTATGGCCGACCGAAAGCACCAGAATTTCCTCACCGCCGAAGCGAAACACATAGGCGCCGTCATCCGCACTCCCGCGGATGCATTGCGAGACCGCACGAATGCACGCGTCACCTTCAATGTGGCCGTGCACATCGTTGAAGCGCTTGAAATGGTCGATATCGAGCAGGATCGCGGCGATGCTGGAAGATGCGTCGCTCCAAAGCGTGTCGCGTACCCGGGCGAGCGAGCGGCGGTTCAAGAGCCCGCTCAGTTCGTCGCGGTCGGCATTGTGCTCCAGCTGCTGGTACAGCAGGCTGCCGCGCAGCTGGTTGAGGAAGCTTTGCCGATCCTTCTGCTCGAGAAAATAGGCACTGACCGCCAGAAAGATGGAGAGCGTCACGTAGAAGGTGATGATGCCGGAATAGGTGACGGCATCGAAGGCGCCGGTAAGCGACGTCGTGATGAAGTGCGAGGCGCACATCAGCACAAGACCGATGAGGATGGCCGGAAAGCGCGGTCGCAACGCGATGACGAAGAACAGGAACGCAGCCGAATTGCCGTTCTGGTAGACGAAAAGGTAGGGGCTGGCGCTTTCCGTCGCAACGGCCATCGGCAACGTGACGCCGAGCACGGCGATGGCGACCGAAAGCACGTCATAAAGAAACGCATTCGGCCAGCGGCGCACCGCAAGAATGCAGGCGATCACAAAGGGCGTGAAGATGAAGAAGCGAACGGTGACGAGGCCGGAAAAGACATCCGCCATCATGGTTCGATCACCGAAATAGACGAGATCGTAGATCAGCGTACCGATGATGCCCCAGATCACGGCAAGCCGCACGCGCTCGGCTGCGTAATCCTGACGGAAGCGCGCTTCGATTTCGGGGGAAAAACGCAGGAAACGGAAGCCCCGCGCCCTCTGGCGCTCCACCTGGTCCAGCGTCACGACGGTCATCGTCGAAATCCCCGTATGCAGAACGATTGCCTGACGTTAGGGAAGAATACTGAACAAGTGCCTAAAGTTGCACGGTTTCTTTCGCCACATCGCGGCACGGAATGTCGGTGAACGACGGCGTTCTGACGCGCCTTCCCCATTGACTCCTGCCGTGAGAGGCAGAGGAATTCGCGATGTAAAAATACGGCGGGTTCCAAAGACTCGCATCCCCGGTCTCTTGGAGGAGCATGGAACGATGGCGGGCAGGCTCGAAGGAAAGACGGCAATTATTTCAGGTGGCGCGACCGGAATGGGCGGAGCTGCCTCGCGCCTCTTCGCCAGGGAAGGCGCGCGCGTCGCTATCGTCGACTACAATCCGGCGGCCGCGGAAGAGACGGCAAGCGACATCCGCGCCGAGGGCGGCGATGCGCAGGCCTTTATGGCCGACGTTTCGGACGAAAGCGACGTCATCGCCGCCATCAAAGCCGTCGAGGATCATTATGGTGCGGCCAATGTGCTGTTCAACCACGCCGGATCGATCATCGTAAAACCCTTCCTTGAAACCACGCTCGAGGAGTGGGAGCGACTGACAGCGGTCAATGTGCGGTCGATGTTCCTCGTCACGCGCGCGGTGCTGCCGGGCATGATCGCGACCGGCGGCGGCTCCATCGTCTGCACGTCGTCGATTTCGGCCGTGGCGGCGACGCCGATGGAGGTGCTCTACGGAACGACAAAGGGCGCCGTGCATATGTTCGCCCGCGCGATCGCCGTCGAGTTCCGCGATCGCAACATCCGCTGCAACGCCGTCTGCCCCGCTTTCGTGCGCACACCGCATGGCAACCGCGAGATCGAGGCGCTGAACCGTTACGGCGTGGATGTGTCGGACGCCGCATTGGCCGCCCAGCAGGGCCGCATCGGCGAGCCGGAGGATATCGCGCGCGCCGCCCTTTATCTGGCGAGCGACGAGTCGGAGTTCGTGAGCGGCACCCATCTCTTCGTCGACAACGGCTTCACCGCCATCTGACGTTAGACGACAGCGCCTCCACGGCGCCGTCGTCTCCTTGCGCATCAGATGGCGCGCGTAATGCCGCCATCAACGCGGATGTTCTGGCCGGTGATATAGGCCGCGCCGTCGGAAGCGAGGAACGCGATCGTCGCGGCGATTTCCGCACTCGTGCCGTAACGCTTCATCGGCACGCCGTCGCGCCGCTCGTCCGTTGCCGGCAGGCTGTCGATCCAGCCGGGCAGCACGTTGTTCATGCGGATATTATCGGCCGCATAGGTGTCGGCGAAGATCTTGGTGAAGGAGGCGAGACCGGCGCGCGCGACGGCGGAGGTCGGGAACATCGCGCTCGGCTCGAAGGCCCAGGCGGTGGAGATGTTGATGATGACGCCGGACTTCTGCTTCTGCATGATCGGCGTCACGAGACGCGTCGGGCGCACGGCATTGAGGAAATAGACATCGATGCCGGTGTGCCAGTCCTCGTCCGTCAGGTCGAGAATCTGCTTGCGCGGGCCGTGGCCGGCGCTGTTGACCAGGGCATCGACGCGGCCCCAGCGCTCCATGGCGCCATCGACGAGGCGCTTCAGGTCGTCGTTCGACTGGTTGGACCCGGTGACGCCGAAGCCGCCGAATTCCGCCGCCAGCGCCTCGCCCTTGCCGGACGACGAGAGCACGCCGATCTTGAAGCCATCTGCCGCCAGCCGCCGTGCGGCTTCCGCGCCCATGCCGCTGCCGCCGGCGGTGATCAATGCGACCTTCTGTTCTGCCATCGGATGATCCTTTCCCGAATGATTGCTTGCCCGCATTCTGGCACGGCGACCCCATCCGCGACCAAACAAAAATGCGCCGCTCTTCCTGTAGAAAATCTATCGCATCAAATACCCTTGAACGCCGCGCTTTCCCGCAGAAGCCAGGTGCGCACGGCCTGGACCGAGGCGGCGTGCCGGGATTTTCGCGGCGCGACGACGTAGAAATCCACCCCGACCCGCAAATGCGTGCCAAACAGCGGCACGAGACGGCCGGCCGCGATATCCTCCTCGATGAAGAAGCTGCTGGCAAGCGCCAGCCCCTGTCCGCCAATCGCCGCCTCCAGCGCGAGCGACGTCTGGTTGAAGCGGATGTTCTTCGCCGCCGTGACCGGTGCCGCCTGCCCCATGGCAAGCTCCAGGAATTGCGGCCAGAAATTATGCGCATCGTGCAGCAGGGCATATCGGGCGAGATTGCCGGGCAATTCCGGCGCGCCGAATTTGTCGATAAGCAACGGGCTGCCGAGCGCGATCACGACGTGTTCGAAGAGCAGATCGGCTTGCAGGCCCGGCCCGAAAGGCGGGCGGCCATAGCGCACGGCGAGATCGACGGCATCCGTCTGGAAGTTGGCGATCCTGTCGGTCGCGAGGATGCGAAGGTCGATGTCGGGATGCGCCGCCGTGAACTCCGGCAGGCGCGGGATCAGCCATTTCGAGGCGAAGGTCGGGGTGACGCTGATCGTGAGATGCTGCGGCTCGGGCCGCAGGGTCTCCGTCGCCTCGGAGATCAATTCGAACGCGCGGCGGATGCTGCCGACATAGCTGCGCCCCGCTTCGGTCATCGCCAGGGTTCTGGGGTGGCGTTCGAAAAGCTTCAGGCCGAGTTCCGCCTCCAGCCCGCGGATTTGCTGCGCCACCGCGCCCTGCGTCACGCCAAGCTCTTCCGCCGCAAGCCGGAAATTCAGATGCCGCGTCACGACTTCGAAGACGCGAACGCCATTGAGGGACGGCAATTTTCCGATGCGGTCGGCCATGAGAGGAATCCGGGGCGAGAACGTGGTTTGCCTTCGTAGCAGATTTTCTATCGCGTGGAAAAAGAGGAACTCTTTCGACAGCTTACGGGCCGCATGCTAGAAAATCGCAAACACATGCAGCGGAGCAACGCGTGACGGCAACCCTTCTGGCGAAAATCTGGGACCAGCTCGGCGCTGCCGCGACCAGCCGCTCGCCGTTCAACTTCCTTCAGCTCGCCACATCGGGGCTCGACGGCGCACCGCAGCTTCGCACCATCGTGCTGCAGCGCTGCGATGCCCCCGAAGGCACGCTGTCCTTCGTCACTGATATGCGCTCCCCGAAGATCCGGGAGATCCGCAACGATCCCCGAATCGCCCTTGTCGGCTTCGACCCGGCCGCCTCGGTTCAGCTGCGCCTTTCCGGTGAAGCCGTGATCAGCGACGATGAAGCGGAGAGGCTGGAGATGTGGCAATCGCTTCGGGAGAGAACACTGATCCTGTTCGACGCACCGCATGCGCCGGGAACCGTTCTCGATGACAACGGCCAACCCTTGCAGGCCGGCGAACCGTCGGATGAAGAGCCCTACGCTCGTTTTGCGCTCGTTACGGTGAGGTTGAACCGGCTTGAATGGCTCGACCTGTCCTCGGAACACCATATCCGCTGCGCCTTCGATCGGGATGGTGCAACTTGGCGCGGTGCGTGGCTTGCGCCGTGAACTAACACTGACGCGTCACTTCCATTCGTAAGCCTTCGCCGAAGTGTACGGACGCTGGGAAATGAAGGCCGTGGAGTTTTCCGCCTTGGCGACATAATCCGCGGCATCCGCCTCGTCGTTGAACCCGACGAAGACCATCAGCATGGAGCGTGCCGCCGGGTGCCCCTTCTTGCGATAGGAGAAGTTGACGGCACAGTGCGGGTATTGCGTATCGAGCGCCTGCCCGCCATCGCCCGTCAGGGCAATGAACTGGCCCAGTGCGAAGAAGCGGTCGATGGCGGCAAAGGCCGCAGCCTGCGAAATCTGGCGGTTGGCATCGTCTGCACTCGGGCGGCCGTAATAGAGGCTGTCCGTCTGGCCCTTGCGCCGCTTCGTCTCGTAGACGACGAGACTGCCGGAAGCCGCCAGCTCCAGACGCACGTCGAAGGTCTGGAACAGATCGGGATTGCGGTCCAGCTCCGCAAACAAGGCACGCAGCTCCGCAATAGCGTCAGTGTAGAAAGAAACAGTCATCGGCTTCATCCGGTCACAAAGTGCCGCCTGCCTAGCATGCAGGCCTCCGGCAGCAAACCGCTTTAAGCACTATCGCGCCGAAAACCCGCGCTGGCCGTGAGAAGGGCCCGCGTATAATCCTGCGTCACCCTGCGGGCGGCAAGATCGCCGGAGGCGAGCTCTTCCACGGTCCGGCCGCTCTGCATGACCATCAGCCGGTCGCACATATGGGTGACGACAGCCAAGTCGTGGCTGACCATGACGAAGGTGAGGTTGCGGGTGGCGCGCAGCTGTTCGAGCAGGTTGAGCACCTCCGCCTGCACCGATGCATCGAGCGCCGAGGTCGGCTCGTCGAGCAGCAGGATGGATGGTTCGAGGATCAGCGCGCGGGCAATCGCCACGCGCTGGCGCTGACCGCCGGACAGCTGGTGGGAATAGCGGAAGCGGAAGCTCGACCCGAGCCCAACCTCATCAAGCGCCCGCACGATGCGGCCTTCGGTATCGGCAAAACCATGGATCGCCAGCGGTTCCAGCAGCAGCCGGTCGACCGTCTGGCGCGGATGCAGCGAGCCATAGGGGTCCTGAAAAACCATCTGGACCTTGCGGTAAAACTTCTTGTCCCGCTTGGCCCCGAGCTTCTGGCCATCGACGGTAATGGTGCCGGAGGAGACGGGCGCAAGACCGGCGACGGCGCGCAGCAGCGTCGATTTTCCCGAGCCGGATTCACCGACAAGGCCGAAGGATTCGCCGGGCGCAACCGTCAGGCTGACATCGTCGAGCGCCACGAAGTCGTCGTACTCGACGCTGAGGCCGTCAATGGCGAGAGCCGGCGTCATGTTCTCCACTCCGGTTTGCGGTCGAGCACCGGCAGCGGGTGCCGATCCGCGCCGATCTCGGGCATGCAGTTGAGCAGGCCGCGCGTATAGGGATGCTGCGCCTCCGAGAGCTTTGCCGCCGGCAGCTCCTCGACGATGCGGCCGGCATACATGACGATGACGCGGTCGCAGAAGGACGACACGAGACGCAGATCATGCGAGATGAAGATCAGCCCCATGCCGCGCTCGGCGACCAGCCGGTTGAGGATGGCGAGCACGTCGAGCTGCACCGTTACGTCGAGCGCGGAGGTCGGCTCGTCGGCGATCAGCAATTCCGGGCCGGCGATCAGCATCATGGCGATCATCGCCCGCTGGCCCATGCCGCCCGAGACTTCGTGCGGGTAGAGATCGAAGACGCGTTCGGGATCGCGGATCTGCACGGCGGCGAGCATGTCGAGCGCGCGTTTGCGCGCCTCGGCCTTGCCGACCGGTTCGTGGGCGCGCAGCGTCTCGACGATCTGCCGGCCGATGGTCATGACCGGGTTCAGCGAATATTTCGGATCCTGCAGGATCATGGCGATGCGCTTGCCGCGCAGCGCCCGCCGCTCTGCCTTGGAAGCCTTGAGGAGGTCGATGCCGTTGAAGTCCAGCCGCTTGGCATCGATGATGCCGTGTTCGGCGGTC
The DNA here is from genome assembly GCF_946479415.1 of uncultured Shinella sp. Next base: position 75,209 of record NZ_CAMLFY010000001.1, read on the forward strand.
AGGCCCATGATGGCGCGGCCGGTCTGCGACTTGCCGGAACCGCTTTCGCCGACGATGCCGAGCCGCTCGCGGCCGAGCGTGAAGGACACGCCGCGCACCGCCTCGATGACGCCCGTGCGCGTCGGGAAGGTGATGCGCAGGTCTTCGACGGTGAGAAGCGTACTCATTGGCCGCTCCCGCGCGGATCGAGCGCATCGCGCAGGCCGTCGCCCAGCAGGTTGAAGCCGAGGCTGACGATGAGGATGGCGACACCGGGAGCGGCGGCCACCCACCATTGATCGAGAATGAAGCGGCGGCCCGACGCGATCATCGCGCCCCATTCCGGCAGCGGCGGCTGCGCGCCAAGCCCGAGAAAACCGAGACCGGCCGCCGTCAGGATGATGCCCGCCATGTCGAGCGTTACGCGCACGATGAGCGAGGAAATGCAGAGCGGCATGATATGGCGCAGCACGATCCGCCAGGGCGATGCGCCCATCAGCTGCACCGCCTGAATGTAATCGGAATTGCGCACCGTCAGCGTCTCGGCGCGCGCGATGCGGGCATAGGGCGGCCAGGAGGTGATGGCGATGGCGATGATGGCATTGCCGATGCCCGGTCCGAGTGCTGCGACGAAGGCGAGCGCCAGAACGAGCTTCGGGAAGGCGAGGAAGATATCGGTGATACGCATCAGCACCGCATCCACCCAGCCGCCCGCATAGCCGGCGACCGTGCCGACCAGCAGGCCGATGGGTGCGGCGATGACCGCGACCAAAAGTACGACCTGCAAGGTCAGCCGCGAACCGTAGATGAGACGCGAGAGGATGTCGCGACCCTGGTCATCCGTGCCGAGCCAGTGTCCCGCTCCGGGCGCCAGCAGCCGTGCCTTCGCGAGATCGCCGATATAAGGCGAATGGGGTGCCAGCAGCGGTGCGAAGATCGCCAGGAAGACGAGGCCGAGGATGATGACGAGGCCGATGACGGCGAGCTTGTTGGCGGTAAACCGCCGCCAGGCGACATAGGCGCGGCCGAGCCGAGCCTGCAGCCGGGATTGCGGCCGGTCGGTCAGGAGCCATTCGCGGCGGGTCATGGTGGCCTCGCTCATCGGGACCTCGTTCGGGGATCGAGCATGCGGTAGAGCACGTCGGAGAGCAGGTTGATGGCGATGAAGACGGAACCGATGACGATGGTGCCGCCGAGCACCGCGTTCATATCGGCGTTTTGCAGAGAATTGGTGATGTAGAGGCCAAGGCCGGGCCAGGCGAAGACGGTCTCCGTCAGCACCGAGCCTTCGAGCAGGCCGGCATAGGACAGCGCGATGACGGTGACGAGCGGCACCGCCGCATTGCGCAACGCATGGCCCCAGATGATGCGGGTTTCCGACAGGCCTTTGGCGCGGGCCGCCACGATATATTCCTGGCCAAGCTCGTTCAGCATGAAGGAGCGCGTCATCCGGCTGATATAGGCGAGCGAGAAATACCCGAGCAGCGAGGCCGGCAGGATGATGTGCGAGACGATATCCCGGAACGCCGCCCAGTCGCGGTTGAGGATCGCGTCGAGCAGGAAGAAGCCGGTGACGGGCGTGAACGTATATTCGAACACCACGTCGATGCGGCCGGGGCCGGAGACCCAGCCGAGGCGCGCATAGAAGACGAGGAGCGCCAAGAGGCCGAGCCAGAAGATCGGCACCGAATAGCCGACGAGACCGATGATGCGCACCACCTGGTCGGTGAAACTGCCGCGCCTGACGGCGGCGAGCACGCCGAGCGGAACGCCGATCAGCGCGCCGATGATCGTGCCAACAGTGGCAAGCTCCATCGTCGCAGGAAAGACCCGGCGGATATCGGTCATGACGGGGTTGGTCGTCAGCACCGAGGTGCCGAAATCACCGCTGAGCACGCCCTTCATGTAAAGCCAGAACTGCTGGTAGTAGGGCAGATCCAGCCCCATCTCCAGCCGGACGCGCTCCACCACATGGGCAGGCGCCCGGTCGCCGACGATCGCCAGCACCGGATCGATCGGCACGACGCGACCGATGAAGAAGGTGACGGCGAGCAGGCCGAGATAGGTGGTGGCGACAACCACGAGGAAACCCGCCACCGATTTCAGCCTCGCGGAGGCGCGCCGGTTGGCGCGCCTTGCAGACTTCTGACGTGCAACAGCGCTCAAGGAGCTTGTCCTTCAGCTCACTGCTTGGTCACGGATGCAAGGAAGTTCGTGTCCATGGACGGACCGAGCTTGTAGTTCTTCACCGCGCCGCGCAGGCCGGCCGCTTCGATCTGCTGGAAGATCATGACGAAGGGGCTGGTCTCCAGCGCTTCCTGCTGCAGCTTCTGGTACATTTCGGCGCGCTTGCCGTTGTCACGCTCAAGAAGCGCGGCCTTGGATTGCGCCGTCAGCTCCGGAATGTCCCAGGCATTGCGCCAGGCAAGCGTCTTGACCGATGCGTCGTCGCCGTTGTCGGGGTTGGACGTGAAGGCCTCGCCGTTCGAGTTCGGATCCCAGTAGTCCATGCCCCACTGGCCGATATACATATCGTGGTTGCGGGCGCGGTATTTGGTCAGCGTCTGCTTACCGTCGCCGGGAATGATCTCGATCTTCACGCCAGCCTGGCCGGCGGTCTGCTGGAAGGATTCGGCAATACCCGTCACCGGCTGCGTGTTGCGCACGTCGAAGGTCACGGAGAAGCCGTCCTTCAGGCCGGCCTTTTCCAGGAGTTCCTTGGCCTTCGCCACGTCGAACTTGTAGGGGCTCGCCTCCAGCGCGCCGAGCACGCCCTTGGCCTGATAGGTCTGGCGGATTTCGCCGATGCCCTTGAGCAGGGTCGAGCCGATCGCGTCGTAGTCGACGAGATATTTGAAGGCCTCGCGCACCTCGGGCTTGGCGAGGTTGGCGTTCTTCTGGTTGAGGCTGATGTAATAGACCGTGCCCTTCGGCGCGCTGGTCGTCGCCAGATCAGCATTCTTGGAAACGGCGTCGAGATCGCCCGGCTCCAGGTTGCGCGCGACATCGACGTCGCCGGCTTCCAGCATCAGGCGCTGCGTGGCGCTTTCCTTGACGTGGCGGTAGATGACGCGGGCGAGCGCAGGCTTTTCGCCGTAATAGTTGTCGTTGCGCTCCAGCACGAGGATTTCGTTGGCGCGCCAGTCGCGGATCTTGAACGGGCCGGAGCCGGCATAGTTGGTCTTCAGCCAGCCATAGCCGAAATCGGTATCGTACTTGTATTCTGCGTCCGGCGTCTTGGCCTCGGCATGCTCCATCACCAGCTTCTTGTCGATCACGGCGCCGACGGTGGCGGTGAGGCAGTTCAGCACGAAGCTCGGCGCATAGGCCTTGTCCACGGTGAAGACGAAGGTGTTTTCGTCGGCGGCCTTGGCCTTTTCGGCGACATTATCGCCCGTCAGGCCGAACTGGGTGAGGATGAAGGCAGGGCTCTTGTCGAGCTTGACGACGCGCTCGAAGGACCAGGCGACATCCTCGGCGGTGACGGGGTTGCCGGAGGCGAACTTGATGCCCGGCTTCAGCTTGAACGTATATGTGAGGCCGTCATCGGAAACGGTCCAGCTGTCGGCAATTCCGCCCTTGACCTTGGTCGTATCGGCGATATCAAGACGCACAAGCATGTCATAGGCATTGCCGATGAATTCAGCCGGCGACAGCTCGAAGGATTCAGCCGGATCGAGCGTGATCGTGTCGTCGATCGCCCAGGCCTGGACGAGCGTATCGGCCGGCGTTTCGGCGAAAGCCGGCGCCATGCCGCCCGAGACGAGCAGCAGCGAGAAGGCGGCACCAGCAAGCAGCGGACGCATGCGGCTCGAAATCGTTTCCCTGTTCATTTCCGTTCCCCGTTCGTTGACGATGACCTTCGGCATCCGATGTCCGGATGTCATTTTCGTAAGTCAATCATACTATTGACGGGAAAGACAACCCCTCTTTCTGGCCGTCCCCATTCCTGAAAATGCCGTCTCGGGGCACCATGGATTTCACGGCAAAACGCCTTTACTCCTTCCATGGACCGGAGCCCTGCCGCGCCGGGCACATGGAACGAGGGGAAACGCATGCTTGTCGGAATAACGATCCTGCTGGTCTTTCAATTGATCGGCGAAGTGACGGCCTATTTTCTCGGCGGCTTCGTGCCGGGTCCGGTCATCGGTATGGCGATGATCGCCGTGGTGCTGACGCTGACCGGCGGCGTGAAGACGCTTCAGCCGGCGCATCAGCGAACCCTGGAGACGTCGCGGTCCATCCTCGCCAATCTCGGCATTCTCTTCGTGCCGGCCGGCGTGGGCATCATCCAGCATCTCGATCTCATCCGCGACCGGGGTTTTGCGCTGCTCGCCATAGTGCTGTTTTCGACGGTGATCACACTGACGGTGACCGTCTGGGTGTTCATCCTGGTGAAGCGTCTTTCCGGAGGCTATGCCGATGAATAGCGCGCTCTGGGTCTATCTCGCCACATCTCCCCTCCTCTGGCTGACGGGAACGCTGGCCGTCTGGCTGGCCGCCACCGCCATTGCAGGCTTGCGCCCCGGCAATCCGCTGCTCAACCCGATCATGCTGACGATCGCCGTCATTGCCATCGCGCTCTGCCTCGCCGGCATCGACTACAAAACCTATTTCGAAGGTGCGCAGTTCATTCATTTCCTGCTCGGGCCGGCCACCGTCGCGCTCGGCATTCCGCTTTACGAAAAGCTCTCGCTGGTGAAGAGCAACCTCGTGCCGATGCTGGCCGCCCTCATTGCCGGCAGCCTCACCGCCGTCGGCGCGACGGTCTTCTTCGCGCATCTCTTCGGCTTCTCGTCGTCCGTCGTGGCCTCGCTTGCGCCGAAATCCACCACGGCGGCCGTCGCCATGGCGATTTCCTCCGGCCTCAACGGTGATCCGGCGCTGACCGCCGCCGTCGTCGTGCTCACCGGCATCTGCGGCGCCATCATCGTCACGCCGATGATGAATGCCATGCGCATCAAGGACTACAGCGCCCGCGGCTTCGCCGTCGGCCTTGCCTCGCACGGTATCGGCACGGCACGCGCCTATTCCGTGGACCCGGTCGCCGGCCTGTTTTCCGGCATAGCTATGGGCCTCAACGCCGTCCTGACCTCCCTGATCGTCCACCTCTTCCTCTAGGTCCCGGTGGCGAGGGCGAGTGGCCTGCACGGTAGCCGCATGCTCTTCCCAATCGTTATATTTCATGAGATATAACGTTAAAAGGATAAGCCATGCCGACCCAGCCCCGTCTTCTGCCACCCGCCGCGCCTGTTTCGCTGCTTGTTCCCCCAGCCAGCAGGCAGGCGCAGGTCGCCGGAGAGAAGACTGGGGCACAGCGTCTGAAGACCTGGGACATTCCCACGACCTTTCATTGCTCGATCATCGGTACCTGCCTGACGAATGGCGAACTGCGCCAGGTCCTGCTCAAGGCGGGCCAGGAGGACGCGAAAACCGCGACCGACCACAGCCTGCACGGCCGTGGCGTGCGCCTCGCCGGCCAGCGCGACCAAGCGGCGAAACTGCTCAACAAGGCGCTCGACAGACGCCACGAGGCCGCCATCAAGCGCATTCCCCGCCAAGTGGACGAGGCAGCACTCCGACGCATCTGGCGCGAAAGCTTCGACCGCGGCGACATTGCCGGCCCTTACTGGGCGCTGATGAGCCATCCGGCGACGCCGCCCGCCCTCGTGCGCGACATTTTCGGCGAAGTGCACATGCTCTCGCATCTCGTCGGCAGCGCCAGCCGTCTCGATATCGCCCGTCTCACCCAACTGGAAAAAGAACTGGAAGCCGAGCGGGAAAAGACCGCCCGGCAGGAAATGCGCCTGAAAACTGCCGCCGAGGAGCGCATCGCCTTGCAGCAGCGTCTTCGCCAGATGGAAGAGCGCGCCGTCAACGCCGAAGCGCTGGCCGCCCATGCCCAGCGCCCCCGTAGTGAAGACATCGCCATTCCCGGCCGCGCCGACGCGGAGGATACGCGCGCCGGCCTGCTCGCCCGGCGCCTGAAGGAAACCGAGGACCGCTACGGTGCCCTGCAACGGGAACTCGAACAGTTGCAGGATCTGTCCCACTCGATCCTGCGCGAGAACGAGACGCTCGAAGCCATCATCGCCGCCGAGGACGGGCTTGGCGCCAAACACGTCATCCCGCAACAGAGCGGCCCTGTGCTCTATGTCGGCGGCCGGCGCAATCTGTTCGATCATCTCCGCGCCTGCGCGGAAACCCGCAATGTCGATCTGCTGCTGCATGACGGCGGCATGGAGGACAGTACGACGCTGTTGCCCGCGCTCGTCGGACAGGCCGCGACCATTCTCTTCCCGGTCGATCACATCAGCCACACGGCCGTCGGCCTCGTGAAGCGCCTGTGCCGCGAACAGGGAAAATCCTATCTGCCGCTGCGCTCGGCCGGTCTCGCAAGCTTCCTCGCCGCCATATCCGGTGCCGGCGGCGCCTATGGTCGCCTCTAAAGCAATTTCAGCAGTGCGAAGCGGTTTTGCGTCCGGAATTGCGCAAAACGGAGCGTTTTCTCAGTTCGAAGAGAAGCGGAAATGCTCCAGCAAAGAGCTGGCTTGATCTTCGGCCGTTTTGCTGACAGGAGCCGGGAGGTGCGGGTGATCGGACCAGCACCCACGCCGGAGACCGACGATGCATTCCACTCCCCAGAACCATGCTCACCCGCTCGGTTTCCTCATAGCCTTCGGCACCGGTGGCCTGCTGGCGCTGATGGTGCAGTTCAACGGCGCGCTCGCCCATCACGGCAATTCGCTGTTCTCCTCCTGGGCCGCCCACGCGACGGGAACCGTCGCCGCGCTGCTTTTCCTCCTCGTTTTGCCCCGCCGGCGCCCATCTTTGGAACCAAGGCCGCCCGCGCCGCTCTGGGCCTATCTTGGCGGCCTCTCGGGGGCGGCGACGGTCGTGCTCTCTTCCATGGCGGTCAATTCGCCCGCGGGCCTGCCCGGCACGCTGGCGCTCGGGCTTGCCGGCCAGCTGGTCTTCGGCCTCGTCGCCGATGGCTGGGGCCTGTTCGGCCTGCCGAAGCGCCGCATCACCATCCGGGATTTCTCTGCCCTAACCCTTGTTCTGGCCGGTAGCCTGCTGATCCTTCTGGCCGGGAGGGGTGCAGTATGAGCCCGTTCATCCTGATTGCCGGTGCAGCCGGCCTCCTAGTCGGCCTCAGCCGCCAGCTCAATGGCCGGCTCAGCCTTTCGACCTCGCCGTTGATCGCCTCGTTCTGGAACCACTTCGTCGGCTTCATCGCGCTGACGCTGCTCGGGCTCGCCCTCGGCGGCCTGTGGCCCGCGGGTGCCACGGATGCGCCCTGGTATGCCTATCTCGGCGGCCCGATCGGCGTCGCCTTCGTGGCGCTCAGCAGCTGGCTCGTCGCCCGCATCGGTGCCGTCAATACCGCGCTTCTCATCATCGGCGGCCAGATGGTGTGCGGCCTCGCGATCGATCTCCTGCAATCCGGCAAGTTCTCGCTCTGGCTCTCCAGCCTCGGCGTTGTGCTCATCATGGCCGGCATGGTGGTTGCCCAGCGCCGGCCGCGCAGCTAACGCTTAGAACGTCGTCACGCCATGGGCACTGGCGACGGCGCGGCGCAGATCACCGATCGCATCGTTCGAGGCCGCCGGCAGTTCCTGGCCCTCCAGATCCCTAGGCATCTTCCAGCCGGGCTCGACGCCCTCCATGTTCGGCAGCTCATGGGCGATGCCCTTGTGGCAGTCGATACAGGTCGCCTTGCCCGGCAGGAGATATTTCGAGTGGATGTCGGCGGCGCGTTGCGTCTGCTTGGTGAAGTCCATGGCCACGGCGGAATGGCAATTGCGGCATTCCAGGCTGTCATTCGCCTTCAGGCGCGCCCATTCGTGTTTGGCAAGCTCCAGCCGCTTGTCGAGGAATTTTTCGCGGGTGTTGATCGTGCCGAAGATCTTGCCCCAGACTTCCTTCGAGGCCTGCATCTTGCGGGCGATCTTGTCGGTCCATTGATGCGGCACGTGGCAATCCGGGCAGGAGGCGCGCACACCGGAGCGGTTGGTGAAATGCACCGTGTTGGTCAGCTCCTGATAGACGTTGTCCTTCATCTCATGACAGGAGGTGCAGAACTTTTCCGTATTGGTCAGTTCCAGCGCCGTGTTGAACGCGCCCCAGAACATCACGCCGCCGACGAAGCCGCCAAGCGTCAGGAAGGCGAGGCTGAGGGTCGCCGCCGGCGTCGTCAGAATGGTCCAGACCCAGAGGAGGATTGCCCTGATACGCGCCATCATCACTCGCTTCCCGCACCGGTGACGCCGAGCTCGCTCATGTCCTTGAACGTATTGCCGACGAGCGGCTTCTTGTCGGCCTGCGGCACATGGCAGGCGGTGCAGAAATAGCGCCGCGGCGAGACGTCGGCGAGCATCTGGCCCTCACGCGTCATGTAGTGGGTGACGCTGATCATCGGCGCGCCGGCATCCTGCGAGAACTCGCGCTTGTGACAGGACAGGCACCGGTTGGCATTGACCGACAGCTGGTAGCCGTCGATCGAATGCGGAATGATCGGCGGCTGCTCAGGATAGGCGCGCATACGCCTGATATCGTCGACGATCCACTTCGGCAGCGGATCGGCCGGCACTTCCTGCATCTTGTCTCCGTCAGGGCCGGAGAGCTGCGGCACCATCTGCGCCATGGCGCTGGTGGCGATCACGGCGGCGCTGAGCGCGGCCAGCACCCATCCTCTGGGGAGGGTTATGCGACGGGTACGATCTTGACTGCGCATTTCTTGTAATCCGTCTGTTTCGAGATGGGATCGGTGGCGTCGAGCGTGACCTTGTTGATGAGCTGGCTGGCATCGAACCACGGCACGAAGATCACGCCTGACGGCATGCGGTTTCGCCCGCGCGTTTCGACGCGCGAACGGATTTCGCCGCGCCGCGAGATGATGCGGATTTCCGAGCCCTGGTTGAGGCCGCGCTTGCGGGCGTCGTCCGCATTCATGAAGCAGCGTGCGCCCGGAAATGCCTTGAAAAGTTCGGGCACGCGCATCGTCATCGAGCCGGAATGCCAGTGTTCGAGCACGCGGCCGGTAACGAGCCAGGTATCGAATTCGGCATCGGGCGATTCCGCCGGCGGCTCGTAGGGCACGGCGATGATGGCCGCCCTGCCATCCTTGTTGCCGTAGAATTTCACGCCTTCGCCCGGCTTCACATAGGGGTCGTAACCCTCGCGGTAGCGCCACAAGGTTTCCTTGCCATCGACGACCGGCCAGCGCAGGCCGCGCACCTCGTGATAGGTGTCGTAGGGCGCCAGGTCATGGCCATGGCCGCGACCGAAGGCGGCATATTCCTCGAACAGGCCCTTCTGGATGTAAAAGCCGAAATGCTGGGCCTCGTTGTTGGCGTGCTCGGGCTTGACCTCGCTGATCGGGAATTTCGCGACGTCGCTGTCGGCATAGAGCACCTGATAGAGCGTCTTTCCCTTGTAGTCGGGGTTGGCAGCCAGGATGTCCGCCGGCCAGACCTCATCCGTCGTGAAACGCTTGGAGAATTCCACCAGCTGCCAGAGATCGGAGCGCGCCTCGCCCGGCGCCTGCACCAGTTGGTGCCAGACATGGGTGCGCCGTTCCGCATTGCCGTAGGCCCCCTCCTTCTCCACCCACATGGCGGCAGGCAGCACGAGATCGGCGCTCATTGCCGTGATCGTCGGATAGGCATCCGACACAACGATGAAATTGTCCGGATTGCGATAGCCCTGATAGGTCTCGTTCGAGGTGTTCGGGCCGGCCTGGACGTTGTTGTTGACCTGCACCCAGTAGAAATTCAGCTTGCCGTCCTTGAGCATGCGGTCCTGCTGGACGGCGTGATAACCGGGTTTTTCCGGGATGATGCCGTGCGGGATCCGCCAGATTTCCTCCGCGTGTTTGCGATGTTCCGGATTGGTCACCGTCATATCGGCGGGCAAGCGGTGGGCGAAGGTACCGACCTCGCGCGCCGTGCCGCAGGCCGAGGGCTGGCCGGTCAGCGAGAACGGGCTGTTGCCGGGCTCGGAAATCTTGCCCGTCAAGAGATGCAGGTTATAGACCATCTGGTTGGCCCAGACGCCGCGCACATGCTGGTTAAAGCCCATGGTCCAGAGCGACATGACCTTACGATCAGGGTCGGCATAGAGCTCGGCGAGCTGCTTGAGAAAGCCCGCCTCGACGCCGGTCATCTCGACGGCCTTTTCCAGCGTGTATTCGGCGACGAAAGCCTTGAACGCCTCGTAGTCGATCGCCTCGGTCTTGCCCGGATCGGCGGCGTTGACCGCCTTCAGCTCGACGGGATTGTCGGGCCTCAGGCCATAACCGATATCGGTGACGCCGCGCACGAACTTCGTGTGGTTCTTCACGAAATCCTCGTTCACCCGTCCAGTCTGGATGATGTGGTTGGCGATATAGTTGAGGATGACGAGGTCGGTGCCCGGCTTGAAGACCATCGGGATATCGGCCAGGTCCATGCTGCGATGGGTGAAGGTGGAAAGCACCGCCACGCGTACATGTTCGTTGCCGAGCCGCCGGTCGGCGATGCGGGTCCACAGGATCGGATGCATCTCCGCCATGTTCGAGCCCCAGAGCACGAAGGCGTCGGCATGTTCGAAATCGTCGTAGCAGCCCATCGGCTCGTCCATGCCGAAGGTGCGCATGAAGGCGTAGGCAGCGGAGGCCATACAGTGGCGGGCGTTCGGATCGAGATTGTTCGAGCGGAAGCCGGCACGCATCAGCTTGGTTGCGGCATAACCCTCGAAGATCGTCCACTGGCCGGAGCCGAACATGCCGAGCGCCGTCGGACCCTTTTCCTTCAGCACCTTCTTGGCCTGTTCAGCCATCACGTCGAAGGCCTCTTCCCAGGTCACCGGCTCGAATTCGCCGTCCTTGGCATAGGCGCCGTCACGCTTGCGCAGGAGCGGCGTCGTCAGGCGATCGGCACCGTACATGATCTTGGACAGGAAATAGCCCTTGATGCAGTTCAGGCCGCGATTGACCTCGGCCTGCATGTCGCCATGGGTGGCGACGACCTTGCCTTCCTTGACGCCCACCATGACGCCGCAGCCCGTGCCGCAGAACCGGCACGGCGCCTTGTCCCACTTGATTTCGAGCGCGCTCACGCCGCCGGGCACCGGCTGGGCGGCCGCCGGCAGTGCAATGCCGGCCGCCGCCGCAGCGACGCCCGCCGCCTGGGCCTTCAGGATGTCACGCCGCGTCAGTTCGCTGCCCATCAGCCTCGTCCCCTTCCATTTCGACATGTTCGAAAACCATGTTTGCCGCGATCACACCGTCGAGGAGCGAGATGCGCATCAGCGTATCGCCCAGTACTCCGGTCGACGGCCCCTCTATGACGATGACGATCTTGCCCTTGTCCGCGCCGTGCACCTCGACATTGCCGAAGCCGGCAAGGGCCGCCAGCACGCCGTCGATCCCGCCGGGTTTGGTGGCGATGACCGCGCTGGAAATGTGATGTTGCCGCCGTTCAGGCATAGGCGGCCTCCGCGCTCTGCGGCGCGATCGAAACCGCGCCGACGGGACAGACGGACATACAGGCGCCGCAGCCCGTACAGGCTTCCGCCACCAGTTCCGGCACGAAGGGTCCGCCAAGCACCGGACGAAACCGGATCGCGCCAGTGGGACAGGCGTCCCGGCAGGCCTGACAGTCGACGCGTTGGAAGGGCAGACAGGAGGCTGCAATCTCGACACTATGGGTAAAGCGTGTTGCCGGAGCGCCGGTGAACACCGGCTCCGGACAGCTTTGCGCACAGACATCGCAAAAGGTGCATTCACCGACAGAAAAATCCAGCGTCGGCAGATGATCGACCAAGCTGACGATGTGCTCGGGACAGTGCTCGACGCAGGCGCCGCAACCCGTGCAGGCGGCAAGTGCAGCCTCTTCCACGCCGGGCGGGCGGATTGCGACGGGCGCGTTCCGCCTGCCGCCTCTCAGAAAACCCCGCCTTGAAACCATGTCCTGTTGCTGCATGGCCTGCCCTCAATGAGCCGGCGGGCCGGGCGGCCCGTAGATGATCTGGAATCCCCAGACGAGGAAACCGTAGCCTCCCACGATGCCAACCGCGAGGATGGGCCAGATGCCGAAAGCGAGGATGAGAAACGTGATCAGCTCGCGGCGCCGGCTGGGTTTCGCCACCTGCGGCGGCAGATGCTCTGTCGAGACTTCGGACAAGGCTGGCTTCCTCCGAGGACAAGATCACTGGCACGATAGTAGCACTGCAAATCTGGAAATAAAGTAGAAAAAACAGCTATTTTTAGCCACAGCAAGATTTGCGTAATATCAATTATCGATATATCCACATAGATATAACGATACTGAAGTATCCGTGCTACGCGAGTAAAACAATACGGACATATCGAATAAAATTACGGGTAAGATTAGAAGTTTCGAATTCCCTTGACTTGCAATCTCCCTGCTTTCATTGACCTCCATCGTCAAGGCTGCTCACAATAAAGGAAGCCGCATCTCAGCCATATCCCAAGGCCGCAGATCGACCGCGCGAGACCCAGGCCGCCCCTTCTTGCTGATGCAGAAAACCATTCGAGAAGCGAACGTCCGGATAGACCATCGCCAGCTCAGCCAGCGCTTTTTCGCCATCGATCCGCCCGTCGAGCACGGCGCGGTAGAGGGCGGCAACGCGAACCATGTCGCAATCCTGCGGAGAAAGCCTGACACGGGCGAGCCCCGCCTTGACCAATGGTGCGAGATCATCGAGCAGAACGGCACAGCTGTTGGACATGGTCTGCACGCCGTTCAGCACGAGAAAGGACTGGCGATCGAGGGTGCGCAACGGCAGACCGTCCGGATCCTCGCCGCATATGAACTGACAATTATCCTTGGTCAGCCCTTTCGAGCGCGCATGGGCACAACGCGCGGAGATGGCGAGCGGCATGCGCCCGAAGGCGAAGAGTTCGAAGCAAAAGCCGGGCATCGACGCGAGCATCTGCCGGATGGAATTGGCCGGCAGTTCCGGCGGCAGGCAAATGTTGTCGGCGCCACGCGCCGCAAGCGTACGCGCCGTCGCGGTATTGTAGACATTGACCAGCGGGCCGATCGAATGCGCCCGCCCCTTGAGCAGCCCAAGCGCAGAAAGATCGTTCGCTTCCACTGGATGAAGGCTGTCGCGGATCAGATCGCGCACATGCCGGCTTTCGCGTTCCAGCGTCACCATGGCGAGCGTCGAGAGCATGACCCGCTTGCCCGCCGTTTCCAGACGTTCGATGACATCCGCGACATGCGGCTCGCTGAAATGCTGCCGCTTGGAACAGACCGTCTCGCCGAGCGTGACATATTCGACATCGGCTTCATCGGCGATGCGGAAATAGAAATCGCGCCATTTCGGCCCATCCCAGAGATAATAGACCGGCCCGAGGCTCAATGCCGCCCGCTTCGTTTGCATACTGTCGTCTCCTATCGCCAGCGCTTGTCGTAAGCGCCGGAGGTCGTGCGCTGCCCCTCGCTCATGGCCCGAAGGCGGGAAACCAGCGCGGCGCGCTCCGCCGGGGTCGCGCCAAGCGCCTTCTTCAGGGATGAAACCACCTCGGCGACATAGGCTTTGCCGCGCTGGCGCCCCTCGATCTTCAGCGCCGAAACGCCCGCCGCTTTCAGCGCGTCGATCTCGTCGATGACATCGAGCGAAACCGGGTCTTCGAAGGCATAGCCCTCGGTGCCGCCGACATCGAAGCGCCCCTTGCAGAGCGTCGGATAGCCGGAGGCCTCGCCGCGGCCGAAACGATTGATCGTATAGGCGCCGAGCTCGGAGACGAGCGTATCGCCCTCCTCCCGATAACGCACATGGCTCGCCGGCGAACAGACGCCATTCATGTTCGGCGACTTGCCGGTGGCGTAGGACGACAGCGAACAACGCCCTTCCGCCATGACGCAAAGGCCGCCGAAGGCGAATACCTCGACCTCGCAATCGATCTGCCGCGTGAGGCGGGCGATATCCTGTACCGTCAGCACGCGCGGCAGCACCACGCGCTTGGCGCCAAAGGCCTCGACGAGAAAGCGGATCGCATCCGGATTGGATGCCGAGGCCTGGACGGAGACATGCAGCCGCTGTTGCGGATATCGTTCCGCCACATAGGCCATCAGCCCGAAATCGGCGACGATGAGCGCATCGGCGCCTGACGCCACCGCATCGTCGGCGGCGACATACCAGAGGGCTTCGTCACCGGCACGCATGAACGTGTTGAGGGCAACGAAGGTCTGCACATTCTTGCGATGGGCAAGCGTTATGGACTGGCGCAGCTCTTCGCGACTGAAATTGAGGCCGGGGAAATTACGCGCATTGGTCTCGTCGCGGAAACCGCAATAGACGGCGTCCGCACCCGCCTCCACCGCCTCACGGAAGGCTGCCGGCGTGCCGGCCGGGCAGATCAGTTCCATGTCGTTTCCCTTCCATCGAGCGCCCGCGCCCGAATATGACGCGCAGCCCCCGTCACCAGCGGCGAGAGCGGGCCGGCCAGCGCGCCAAGCTCCCGCGGCAGGTCGATGGCACTGTCGTCGAGCGCATTGCGCAGCGCCAGCATCGCCTCCATATCGCCGGTAACTGATAGATCGCGCGAGAAGAACAGCGCATCGGCATCGCACCGCCCTTCGAGGAGGCCGAGCAGCAGCGCCAACGGCCCCTCGATGCGCGCATCCGCAAGCGGCGGCTCGCCGCGAAAGACCGACAGCGCGCGCGCCACCGGCACGACGCGGAAATGCAAAGGCAGATCGGAGGGCGAGAAACAGTAGCGGGTCTGCCTGTAATCGCCGAGCCGGTCGAAGAGATCGGGGTGCGCCTTCAGCACGCCGGCAAAAATCATGTTCGCAACACGTTCCACGAGCCAGAGCGGGATGATTTCGACGGGTTTTGCTAGGAGCGGAGAGAGAGTTGGCATGCGGCTCGCCTTGGCGGGAAGGGACATTCAAAGCCTAGGGAGCAGCGCGCCTGAAGTGTTTGCGCCAGCACAAAGACCGCGACGTTTTTGCCCGGCAAGAGTTCGGCATGAAAGCCGATAGTCCCACGCCCCGCCGCTATGACACTCTTCAGGATTTCGTCGCCTTGCTGGAGCAGCGGGGGCGGCTGAAGCGCATCCGCGAACCGGTCTCGCTGGTACATGAGATCACAGAAATCCATCGCCGCGTCTTGGCGCAGGAGGGGCCGGCACTGCTCTTCGAACAACCGGTCGATGCCGGCGGCAATATCCAGTCCATTTCGCTCCTTGCCAATCTTTTCGGCACCCGCGAGCGGATCGAATGGGGATTCGGGCTGGAGGCCGGCGGCCTGCCCCGCCTTGCCGCCTTCCTGGCGGATCTGCGCGATCCGAAACCGCCGCGCTCCATGCGCGATGCGTGGCAGAAGCTGCCTCATCTGAAGGCCGCGCTGTCGATGAACCCACGCACCATCACCCGTCCGTCCTGCCAGCACACGATCTGGCAGGGTGACGCCATCGATCTCGACCGCCTGCCGATCCAGACCTGCTGGCCCGGCGAGCCCGCGCCGCTGGTCAGCTGGCCTCTGGTGATCACGCAGGCACCCTATGACCCCGACGACACCAATGTCGGCATCTATCGCATGCAGAAACTTGGGAAAAACCGGCTGATTCTGCGCTGGCTGGCGCATCGCGGCGGCGCGCGCCATCATCGGCTCTGGCAGGCGCATGGCGAGGACATGCCGGTCGCGATCGTCATCGGCGCCGATCCCGCCACGATCCTTTCGGCGGTCATGCCCCTTCCGGACGGCATGAGCGAGCTTGCTTTTGCCGGCGTGCTGAGCGGCCGGCGGCAGCAGACGGCGCAGGGCATCACCGTTCCCCTCCCCATCCCGGCCGGCGCCGAAATCGTGCTGGAGGGAAGGGTCTCCGCTCGGGAGACGGCGGACGAAGGCCCCTATGGCGACCATACCGGCTATTACAACGCGGTCGAAGCCTTCCCCGTGCTGACGCTTTCGGCGATTACCATGCGGAAGAACCCGCTCTACCTTTCGACCTATACCGGCCGCCCGCCCGACGAACCCTCGCGCCTCGGCGAGGCGATGAACGATCTCTTCGTGCAGCTGGTGAAGCGGCAGTTTCCCGAAATCCTCGATCTCTGGCTGCCGCCCGAAGCTTGCTCCTACCGCGCCATGGTCGTCTCCATCGACAAACGCTATCCGGGCCAGGCACGGCGCGTGATGATGGGCCTGTGGTCCATGCTGCCGCAGTTCAGCTACACCAAGCTGATCATCGCGGTGGATGGCGATATCGATGTCAGAAGCTGGCAGGATCTCATCTGGGCGCTATCCACCCGTTTCGACGCGAGCCGTGACCTTGTCGTCATCGACAACACGCCGATCGACTATCTCGATTTCGCCTCCCCCAAATCCGGCCTCGGCGGCAAACTCGGCCTCGACGCCACCACGAAGATAGGCCCGGAGACCGAACGCGAATGGGGCCTGCCCCTGGCCATGACGCCCGAAGTCGTCACGCGGGTCGATGGCCTCTGGTCTTCCCTTGGCCTGGGAGATCTGACGCCATGACAGCGGAGCGGGTGGTAGTCGGCATTTCCGGCGCCTCGGGTGCGGCACTCGGCGTTCGGATCATCGAGCGGCTTGCGGCTCTTTCCGATATCGAAATTCATCTCGTCGTCTCGGAGGCGGCGCGGCGCACGCTCGCTCTGGAATGCGGCCCGGGCGCATTCGAAAGCCTCACTTCCCTCGTCCACCACCACCATCCGATCGGCGATGTCGGCGCGTCGATTGCCAGCGGCTCTTTTCCGGTCCGCGGCATGATCGTCGCACCGTGCTCGATGCAGACGCTGTCTTCCATCGCCACCGGCCGCACGGATACGCTGCTCACGCGCTCTGCCGACGTGCAATTGAAAGAGCGCCGCAGGCTCGTGCTGCTGGCGCGGGAGACGCCGCTGCATCTCGGCCATCTGCGCGCCATGGTCTCGGCCACCGAGATGGGCGCCATCATCATGCCGCCGGTGCCGGCCTTCTATCATCGCCCGACCTCCATCGCCGAGATCGTCGATCACCTGGCCGCCCGCGCGATCGACCTGCTCGCCCTTCCCCGCCCGCCACTTGCAAAAAGCTGGGAGGGAACGGGCGGCGCTTAGATCAGGCCGGTCGCGAGCGTGTCGGCCAGGTCATCGCGATGACGCCGGCCAGCACGCAGACGAGGCCCAATCCCGCCGTCGGCGTTACCGTCTCCCCCAGAAACAGCACGCCGAGCCCGACGCCGATCGGCACACGGATATAGGCCTGCGCAGTCGTTCCGACGGATCCCAATGTCTGGATCAGCCGAAAATAGATGACGAAGGCGAGTGCGGTCGAGAAGACGGCGAGACCGAACAAGGCCGCAATGGATCGGCCGCTCGGCGCCAACGTCCAGGGCTGATCGACAAGGAGGCTGATGGGCAGAAGGATCGCGGCGCCCGAGATCATCGACCCGGCAGCGGGAAGCATCGGGTCCATGCCCCTGAAACCCTTGCCGAAGATTGCGGCACCCGCATAGGACACCGTTGCCGCGACGATGGCGAGTTGCGCCACGGCCTCGCGCCCGAGCCCGTCCAGCGCCTCGAAGCCGACGATGAGGCAGACGCCTATCAGGCCTGCGGAAACGCCGAAGAGCTTTCGCCGCGTGACCGGTTCGTGGCGGGTGATCAGAACGGTCAGAAGAAAGGTGAAGATCGGCGACGTCGAATTGAGAATGGTTGCAAGCCCGGCATCGGTCGTCTGCTCCGCCCAGGCAATCAAGGTGAAGGGAATGACGCTGTTGAGGCAGGCCTGGAAAAGAAACCGGCGCCAGCTTGCGCGATCCATAGGCAGCGACAGCCCGCGCACCCGTATCAGGAGAAGAAGAAGGCTTCCTGCAATCAGCGTTCGCGCGGCGATCAGCGTCACCGGCGGTATCGTTTCAACGCCGATCTTGATGAACGTGTAGGACGAGCCCCAGAGGGTCGACAGCAGGAGAAGCAGCGCAAGATCTCCCGACAGGTTCGTCTTTTCCAATGCCATTGCCGCCCTCTAAAGTGATGCTGTTGCGAACCCTACAGCATACGTATCGAAAATAGTTCGATACCGGACGAAGCATGGCGGCACAGGCGCGTTTTCTCGACGTCACGCTTTTTCCAGGCGAGACCCCGACGGTGCCATTCGGTCGTGAGTTCCTTTCCATTTTCCGCCTTTATTCCATTCAACGACGGTAAGCCGCAACCTCTATGCCCGGTTCCAAGATCGACGCCGGTGTGCCGAAAGAAAGCAGAGAGCATGTCTCAAAGTCCACGCGGCAAAGCGATGGGTGGCATTCGATTCAAACTTTCGAGAAGGCCTTGAACTATCACCAACCACAATCCAGCGCGCAATCATGAGTACCTTGGATCACACGGCGGGCGCGTTACGGTTCGCGCGGCTCCATGACGGGGCTGATTCGAGGAAATGAACATGCCCCTGCGACGCTTCCGCCAGCCCTTGCCCGAACTGCCGCCCATCGAACGCCTGGCACGCGCAATCCGCAATATCGACGATCGTCTCGAACAGGCCAGCAGCACCAGCCAGCCTGTTCCGCTCAGCGCCTATCGCGCGCGCCGCATCCTGCAGGAGGCGCTCCACCGCTGTCGGGAGACCGGCAACGCTGCACAGACCGCGGCACATCGATTGCGAAGAGGCTCCCTGGAGCCGCGAGAGACAGCCAATCCCCTCATCGAGAGAGGACCTCAAGTTTTCAGGGCTTGCGGAGACCCCCTATTGGAGACAGATTTACCGGCTCGCGAATGTTATCGCGACATGCATGCCTATGAGGGGAAGAGTATGGCGTATGATTGGACCGGAGAGGCGACCCGAAAGCGCAACCGCCTGAAACTGGCCTCCCTCCTGTTTTTGAGCCTCGTCATGGTCGTGGTGCCGATGGCCGTCGCCCCCTTGCTCTGAAGCCCCCATATTTGCCGATCATCGACCGCTAGCCTTTCGGCACGGCAAGACGCGCGTCTCTCATCCTATCCGGCGCGAGGCTGACCGCACGTGTCTGCTGTTCGCCCGGATTTTCAAAACAAATATTTACATCATGCAAAACTCCTTATAATTGTGTATTATAAAAACTCAATCCAAGGTTTACAGAACGTCACCATGAGCATTCTCGGCGCGCTCCCGGAAGGACTTGTCTGCCGCCCGCTCCAGGGGGCGGATTTCGATGGGGTTGTGGAATGTCTCGGACGGGGCTTCCCCGAGCGAGCCTCGCGGCATTGGCAGGATGCGCTTGTCCGCCTGGGGCAACGCCCGGCAGTGGAAGACCTGCCGCGATACGGCTACGTCCTCGACAATGCCGGGCAGATCGTCGGCGTCATGCTGACCCTGTTCTTTCGTCATGCCGAGGGTGAGGCCATCCGTTGCAACCTGTCGAGCTGGGCGGTCGACGAGGCGTTTCGCGCCTATGCGGGAAAGCTGATCATGACGGCGATGCGTCGGCGCGATGTGACCTATCTCAGCATCACGCCGGCCCCCGTGACCTTGAAGGTGACGGAGGCCCTGCGTTTCAAGCGTTTCGCCGAGGGCCAGTACGCTTTCGCGCCTTTGCTGGGTCGCGCGGGGGGCGGACGAACCATCGTCGTAACGCCGGAGACGCCCGAACTTGCCACGCTCACCGCAAGCGAACGCCATATCCTGCTGGAACACGCAGCACTCGGCTGCGATGCGCTGATCTGCATCAGGAACGGGGTGACGCATCCGTTTGTTTTCAAGGCTCGCCGGGTGTTGCGCGGGCTCGTGCCGTGCAGCCAGGTCATCTATTGCCGCTCCCATGCGGATCTCGCCCTCTGCGCCGGCGCGATCGGGCGGCACCTTCTGCGCAAGGGGCATGTCTTCGGCCTCGTCGATGCCAGCGCGCCCGTATCCGGGCTGGTCGGCCGCTATTTTGCCGGCGTCGGTCCCAAATATGCCAAGGGGCCGAACCCGCCCTGGCCCGGTGACCTTGCCTTCACGGAATTCGTCGTCTTCGGCTCGTGATGACGCAAGATCTCGCCATCGACATCATCGTCCCGCGGGAAAAGCCGCGGCGCTGGCATCGCGTGTTGATCGAGCGACTTGCCGCGGAAGGATACGATATCGCGGTGCTGCACGATGCGGCGGCAAAACCCTGGCCGGGCACGGCAAACGCGCTTCTTGCGCTGGAGCGGGTCCTCCTGCGCAAACCGGCAAATGCGCTCTCGGCGCCGCTCGACGGCATCCCGCAAACGCTCCGTCACCGCCAACCAGACCTGCGTCTCGATCTCGCCGGCAATGCTGCTGCGACGGATGTACCGACCCTTACACTTCGCTTCGATGGTGCAGGCTTCGATTTTTCCGCCGCAACTGCCATCGCGAGGGGGAGACTTCCGACCCTTGAGGCCGTTCTCGACGGGCAAGCCCTGGTCGGGCAAGCTTTCCCCATGATCGACCGGCGCGAAACAACCGCGCTCGGCCTTGATGACGTGCTTGCCCGAGCCGTAACGCTGCTCGCATCCTCGGTCCGCGCCTTCGCCGAAGATCGCCTGAGGCCAACCGGAAGCCCTGCACGGGCCGCTGGCGACACGGATTTCACCCGCGCCTATCTCTCACGTTCATTGCCGCGTCTTGGCCGGGAGGCATGGCGTCGCGCGCGCTTCCGCCATGCGCATTGGCGGGTCGGCTACAGGTTCCATGACGGGGCGGGCGTCGCCGATACGGGCGAGCTGGGCCTGGGCTGGCGGGTCCTGCCGGATGTGGGCGACCGCTTCTACGCCGACCCCTTCCCCTTCCATTGGCGGGGGCGTTGCTATCTCTTCGTCGAGGACTATGTCCATGCCACCGGCAAGGCGGTTATTTCCGTTGTCCCCTTCGATGCAGCAGGAGAGCCGCAAAACGCTCAAGTCGTTCTGGAAGAGCCCCACCATCTTTCCTACCCGCAGGTCTTCGCGCGGGATGACGCCGTATGGATGCTGCCGGAGGCGAGCGCGGGCGGGCGGCTTGTCCTCTATCGCGCCGCGGATTTCCCCAACCGCTGGGTTCCGGAAGCCGTGCTGCTGGAAGGTGAGATTTCCGACGCGACCTTGCTCGAGCACGGCGAAAAACTCTGGCTGTTCGCCACGCACCGCGATGGGTTCGGCAGCACGTCCGATACGCTCGTGGTGTTTTCCGCCTGCGCACTCGCCGGCCCCTGGAAGCCGCATGCACGAAACCCGATCCTGATCGACCGGCGACGGGCACGGCCGGGCGGCGCCTTCGTCCGCGATCAATCGGGCCGACTTCTCCTGCCGGTACAGGACGGGACGCTCGGCTATGGCGGCGGGCTGGGCCTTGCGGAACTGCTTGCGCTCGACGACACCTCGGTCGCCCTCGCCGAACCACGCGCCATTCTTACGGACGGCGACTGGCCCTATCCACGCATTCACACGCTCAATCGCTCCGGGCCGCTGGAAGTCATCGACGGTATTGCGGCGGTAACGAGATGGCCGGAAAGCAGCAGGGCCTCGTAGGACGCGCACATCACGTCGGGTGCATATCGCGCCCGGAGCTGCCCGCCGGCTGCGGAAAGCGCGGCGGCAAGCTGCGGTTTCGAGAGAAGGTCGGCGAGCCCGCCTGCAATACCATCCGCATCGGACGAGACGAAAAGCGCCGCCGGCTTCCCTTCTGCGGTGGTCAAGACCTCCTTCAGCACATCCAGATCGGCCGCAACAACGGGCAAACCCGCGATTGCCGCCTCAACGGCAGCGAGGCCGAAGGTCTCCGTCATCGATGCAAAGGCATAGGCATCCCCCGCCGCGAGAAATTCGAAGATGCGGGCCGGAGGCACCTCGCCGACGAGATGCAGGCGGCTGCGCACCCGAAGCGCTTCGGCAAGCGCCAGAAGATTCGGCTCCTCAGGCCCGGCACCGGCAATGGCAAGATGCACCTCCTGTACCAGCGCCAGTGCGCGAACGAGAGCGGCCTGGTTCTTGGACGCTGAAAGGCGACCGGAGGACAACACGATTGTCGCGTTCTGCGGCAGAGCGAAGGCCTTTCGCGCAGCTGACTTGTCGAAGGCCCCGGCCGGGGCAGCAACCCCATGATCGATACGGCTGAGGCGTTTTCGGTAGGCTGCGGGGAAAGCGTCGAACTGCGCCTGCGTCCAGGCGGAATTGACGACATTCTGGTGATAGAGGCCTGCCATTCCCATCAGCCGGTCGATCTGCGTCAGCAGCCCACGGACGCCGCGCCGCTGCGGGGCACCGCTCTGGTTGGCGACGATGGTGCGGACGCCGCAAAGCCGTGCAGCGAGGGTGCCCGCGATATTGCCGTAATGCTGGAAGGCAAGCACCGCATCCGGCCGCGCCTTGCGCATATAGGCGATGAGGCCCAGCACGGCGCGCATCTGGCCGGCAGGCCCGTTCGGCGGTTCGGCAAGGATGAAATCCGCATTGGGATCGCCATCGTAGACATTGGTCTTGCGATAGAGAAACACCGTGCGCACGTCATGTCCGCGTGCGCGTAGCCCCTCGCCCAGCATGTCGGAAATGCGTTGCGCACCGCCGGCTTCCGCCTGCGTCTGGACCTGAACGATCTTCATGCCCGGCCTTTCAGGAGAAGCCGGACGGCGGTCGCATCCTGTCCGTGGAAAAACCCCAGGACCGACGGATCGATGCCGATCTGCCGGCGGGTGATTACAGCGCCCAGCACGCACCACACCGCCATCGTGCCCGCCATGCCAAGAGCAGCACCAATCGGGCCGAAGGACGACGCGAGACCCGCCGTGGCGGCGAGGCCGAGCGTGTTGACGACGACCAGCGTGCGGAAGAGTTCCTTTTGCAGACCGGTCAGCTGCATGGTGAGTTCCGTCGGCCCGCAGGCCGTGCCGACGAGCGCCCCAAGGCCGAGAAGGATCAGCGCCCCATGCATCGTAGCGGTCGCATAAGCGGGGTCGAAAACGGCGAGGATCGGCCGGCCGAACAGCACGAAGACCAGCAGCATGGCAAGCGCCAGGGCGAAGCCGCCGATAGCGGCAAGTCCAGTCAGGCGCTGCACATGCTCTCGATCACCGCGATGGAACAGGCCCGAAATCTGCGGCGCCAGCGCTTGGTTGATGCCGTTCAGCGCCAGTACGGCAAGGCGCATGATGCGGTCTGCGATAAAAATCCCGCCCGCCATCTCCGGCCCAAGGATCGCCGCCACCAGAAGCGTGCTCGCCTGCCCCAAAGCGGGCGGCAGCGCCGTGACACCCCAAAGACCGAGCGTCACCGTCCTGAATTCCGCCTTCTGCGCTGTTGTCAGCGGTCCACGCGGCATGCGGCGCGTGTCGCGAAGGAGCACGATGGTCTGCGGCAGGACACAGACGAGGAGGAGAACGGCGGCAAGCATGGTCGCGGTAATTGCGTTGAGGCCGTGCGAGAAAAGACCCGACACGGCGAAGGCCGCGATAGCCGCTACGCGCCAGACGATATCGCGCGGCAGCAACCCGGCGAAAAGATTGTTCCTGGCACGCAGGGCACAGGCGGTGAATTCCGACCAGCCGAGCGCGAAGGTGAGCGCGGCGGTTGCCAGCACGAGGGGCCGCCATTCGGGCACGCCGGCGACCGGCAGGAAACCGATCGTTATGACGAGCAGCGTGGAAACGACAAGGCCGAGCAAGGTGAACCCGATCGCACGCGCCATCAGACCATTTGCCGAAGCAATATCTCCCGCACCGGCATATTGCGGCCAGAAGCGCATGACGCCGGCGTGCTGGCCGATGATCGAGAAGAAGGAAACGAGGCTTGCTCCCGCATAGGCCGTGCTGAACAGGCCAAACTGCCGTTGGTCCGTCACCATCGCCGCAACCATGAAAAGCAGGAAGGTGAGGCCGGCACTTGCAAGCTTGATCGTGCCTGCCGCCGCACCCTGACGGACCAGCGTGCAGATCGGTAGTCGTTCACCTCTGGACACGGAACATCCCGCAGATTGGTTTCTTTTTCGCGATGCGCTCAATACGCGCAATTGGGGATAGACCCATTCATGCCGCCGCGCCATCGAAAATGCTCGCAATGGTTACTTTTGAAATATTTAACCATACTCGTGGTAGTAACGCCTTCGGCAACCTGTCCGTTCGGGCAGGTGTAGGAAGCAGAGACGACAGGCATGGCAGCGCTGGATTCGACCGGGAATATGTTTCCTCCCCTGTTCGACATGGGAGCCGTCTGGACACGGCTTTGGCAACGTCGCCTGAGGATTTTGGCGTTGACCGCCGGAGCTC
Organism: uncultured Shinella sp.; assembly: GCF_946479415.1. The sequence continues at coordinate 99,369 of NZ_CAMLFY010000001.1, forward strand.
TCGCCTTGGCGCTTGTCTATCTCGCCCTGACCAAGCCGACCTATACGGCGACTGCCTCTCTGCTGATCGACCCGCGCGATGCACGCTCCACCAATTTCGAGACGGTGCTGCCCGGCATCGGCGCCGATAGCGCGGCCGTGGCGAGCCAGGTTTTCGTCATCCAGTCACGTGATCTGCTGATGGACGTCTTCGACAGCGAGCACATCGGCGCGGACGCGGAGTTTGCCGGCGGCGGCCTGCTTTCCTTCGTGGCCAGCGCGAAACCGCTGGAAAAAGATGCGATCTTCAGGCGCTTCGAGCGGCGCGTCACGGTGGAGCGGGCGGGGCTGACCTATGTCATTGATGTCAGCTTCAAATCGTCCTCGGCGCAAAAGGCCGCGCGCATCGCCAATGCCATCGTCGAACGCTATCGGTCCGGCCTTTCCGGCGAGCGGGAAAGTGTGAATGCGGACGTCAACAGCCGTCTGGAGGAACGGACCGCTGTCTTGCAGCAGAACGTCGCGGCCGCAGATCGTGCGGTCGGCGCCTTTCGCATCGCACACGCGATTCTCGACCCCACGGCCGGCGGCACTCTGAAAGACCAGATCGACCAGCTCACCAAGCAACTGATCGAGGCGCGCACCAGTGCCAGTCAGGCGAAGGGGCGCTACGAGCAGGCCGTGTCGGCAGGCACGTCACCTGAAGCGCTTGAAAAGCTGTCGGACATCGTTTCGTCTCCTGCGATCGATCGTTTGCGCGCCGACGTCAACCAGCGCATGGCCGAACTCGCCAATGCCGAAGCCATTTATCAGGCGCGCCATCCGACGATCCGCCGCTTGCGCTCAGAACTTTCCCGCACGCAGACGCTGATGGGCAAGGAGGCGGAGCGCATCACGCGCGAGTTGAAAGCAAAACACGCGCTTGCCGGCGAGACGGTTGCAACGACGGAAGCGAAGCTTGCGACGCTACGCGATCAATCGCAGGCGGCCGACGCCGCGCGGGTGGAGTTGCGGCGGCTGGAAGCGAAAGCCGAGGCGGCCCGAAGCGTGCTCGACGATGTGCTCAAACGCGCCGAGGAAACGGCGCAGATGCGCGGGCTCCAACTCTCCGAGGCCAAGGTTATCGGCTTTGCCGCACCGCCCGTGCAGCCGACCTGGCCAACCCCCATGCTTCTCCTGCCGGTCAGCGCCGCCCTCGGCCTCCTCGCCGGCTGTGGTCTTGCGGTGGCCGGCGGCGCGGGCGACCGGATGCGGCCGGCTGCACGCCCAATCTCGGCAGTCGCCTCTCCATCGTCGGCTGAAACGCCGAAAGACGACCATGGAGACGATGAAGCGGCACGGTACGATGGCAATGCCTCCATCGAGCCGTTTCCCGAAAGCTTCGGCACCTTTAACCTTCCCGGCGTGCCGGGCATGGCGGTGCCGGCCCGTATTCGCACCATGCGGCGTCGTTTTCTCCAACAGGGTGGCGAGATCTTTTCACAGACCGCACTGGTACTCGTCCGGCGCGTCGCCGCGCGCCTCACCGAACATCCCGCGCCCTACATATTGCTGATTTCCTCGTTGCGCGATCCGGCAGAGGCACGGCTTGCGAGCGCGATGCTCGGTATCGGCCTGCAACACGCCGGACGGAGCGTGCTTGTCGTCGAGTTCACCAACCATCTTCGCTCCGGAAACGGCGGGAAAGAGGTCTTCATCAACGGGGCGAGTGGTCTGCCGACGGTGCTGCACCCGCTCGATGGCAAGGCCCGTTTCAGGCTCGATGAAACGCTCGCAGAGGATTTCGACTTCGTATTGCTGCTCGGCCCCCCGCTTGGCAACCGCGATTGGAATGCGGCCTTCTTCGCATCGGCCGACCTCATGCTCTTCGCCTTCCCGCCCACCGAAACCGCAACGAAAGCCCGGGACCAATTGCGCCGGCACCTCGGTGCGCATGATATCGGCCGCAGCGCTACGCTCGTCATCGCGACGGGGGAGACGGCCGATATGGCCTTCTCCCTGCCCGGAGCAGCCCAGTGAGAACGGAGCGCCGTTTCGGCAGGTCCGGCCCTTTCACACGCCGCCATGTGCTTTCGCTGATCGGCGCCAGCGCTCTGGCAATGACCGCAGCGCCCTGCCCCGTGCGTGCCAAAAGCTCCGTTCCCTCGCGGGGCATCAACATTCCCCGCTGGTTCGATCGTGAGGGCGGTATTGCACCCACTCCTACAGTTCTGGAAAAGCTGCGTCACAGCGGTTTCGAAACCGTACGTCTCGCCATCGACGGCGATATCGCCCTTGCCGGTACGCCGTCGCTGCGGGCCATTCGCCAAGGCATCGAAACGCTTATCGATGCGGGTTTTGCCGTACTGGCGGACCTGCATCCCGCAGCTCCGCTTTACGCGGCACTTCGCGCCGATCCCGCCGCAGGTGGAGAGCGGGTGGCCGCGGCCTGGACGGTGCTCCGCGCCGTGATCGCGGATCTGCCGACCGACACGGTCTATGCGGAACTCCTCAACGAACCGCCGATGCCCTCGGCTGACTGGCTGCCGCTGCGCAATCGGCTCGCCGAAATCCTGCGCACCGCCTGCCCGGACCATACCATTGTCTGGGGTCCCGCGCCGGATCAGGGGATCTGGCAGCTTTCCGATAGCCCACCGCTCGATGACGGCAGACAGATCGCCGCCGTACATTTCTACGCGCCGACGGCCTTCACCCATCAGTGCCAGTCCTGGGGCGCCTCGCCGCTCGCCCGCGTCCACGACCTGCCGTTCCCCGCCTCGCGCCTCACGCCTGCCGTCGAGAAGACGATCCTGGCCCTGCGCAGCACCGGCGATCTGGAAGCAGCAGAACTGATCGAACAGCAGTTGACGACGGACTGGACGGGAGCTGCCGTCCACGCACAGTTCCGTCAGGCCGCGGACTGGTCCGCCGCCGCCAACTGCCCCGTCATGCTCAACGAATTCGGTGTGCTCGATTTCTGCGTGGATGCAACCAGCCGCCAGGCCTGGACACGGGCCGTACGTCTCGCGGCGGAGCAAAACGGCATTGGCTGGGCCTGGTGGGAGCTCGATCAGGGATTCGGGCTGATCGCGGATCGGACGAGCACCGAGGGGTTCGATGCGGCGATGCTCGATGCGCTTTTCGGGAATGGACGGTGAGATGACGGCCGGTTCACCCTCACCTCATGCGGCCAGATCGCGAGCAGGAGAAGCCGACGGGCGATCCGGCGCCGTTTTTCACCTTTTCATCGCTTTTTCCACCATCACCGCGGCGGTCGCGGCCTTTGCCGTCTGGACGCCCTTCGGTTTTGCCGCGACGTTCCTGCTGACGGCCGTGCTCGCGGTCAGCGTGCCGGCCGGCATGCCTGTCGTGATCGCCTGTGCCTTCCTGTTCCAGAACCTCGTCGTCGCCTGGTTCACACCCTTCGTGCCCGACGACAACACGTTCGATGCCTTGCGCGGCGCCAATTTCGTCATCCTGATGACGATCTTCGGGCTCTTTCTGCCCGCCGCCCTGCAACCACGCGTGCGCAGCCTGCCTGCACTTCGGCCCTTGCTTTATCTCACCTTCGCGCTCTGCGGCGTCATCACGCTCTATCTGGCGATTGGCGCTGTGCGCGGCGGGCCGAAAGACGCGGTCATCTACTTCCGCAACACGATGACACCACTCGCCTGCTTCCACATCGCCCTTCTCGCCGCCAGCCTGTACCGTGTCGAGATGCGTCTGCCGGTGGCTTGCCTCTGCGCCATCGCGGTCGGATACGGCTATCTGGAGCAGATTTTCCGCATGGACTTCCTCGCGCTCTTTCATGGCGATCTCTATGTCCAGCGCGGCCTCAAGGAGCAGATCGAGTCGGGTGTCTGGGAGAAGGCCCTGCGCGAAACCGGCTTCGTGCTGCGCGGTCTGGAAGACACGATGACCGCCACCTTCTTCAACACCGCCTTCTTCGGCGATGCGCTGCCCCGCATCTTCCGCAATGGCGGGCCGAATTTTCATCCGATCAGCTATGCCTATATGCTCAGCCTGTCTTCCGCCTGGCTGCTCTTTCGCGGGCGATGGCTGCTGCCCTTCGCAGCCTTCCCCCTGCTTCTCGTCATCGGCTCCAAGGGCGCAGCCTTCTTGCTGGTCGTCGCTCTGGCCGCCCGCATGACCTATCGTCCTCCCCGCGCCCGATTGACCCTCTCGCTCGTGGTACTGGCCGCGACCGCCTGGACGGCCGCGGCCACGGCCTATGGCGCCCGGCATGGCGATTACCATGTGCTCGGCCTGATCGCCGGACTACGCGACTTCCTCGGCAACCCACTCGGACAGGGCCTCGGCATCGGCGGCAACCTGTCCAGCACCAGCATCAATCTGGACTGGGACCGGGCGCAGGGTGAAGGAGCAGCAGCGGTGCCCGTCGAAAGCGCCGTAGGGGTGATGCTCTATCAGATGGGGATCGGCGGCTTCCTCTTCTTCGGCTTTCTCGCCGCCCTGGCGACGACCGCCGGCCGGCGGCTCATAGAGACCGGCCGGCCGGATTTTCTCTTCGCCTTCGTGGCGGTGGTCACAATCTCGGCCAATGCGGTGCTGCAGGAGGAGGCTTTCTTCTCGCCGCTGGCACTCGGTCTTGCCCTGCTGCTCACCGGCGTCTCCTTCGGCACGCATATCCGCGAGACAGCGGAACCGCTTTACTGCGAATAGCGCAAGAGCAGATAGAACGCGCGGGGATTGGTCGTCAGATAACGCCATAACAGCCGGCGCGGCTCCATCAATGCCCGCCAGAACCACTCCAGGCCCACCCGCTGCATCCAGAGCGGCGCGCGCGGCGTCTTGCCGGCCAGATGATCGAACAGACCGCCCGCCGTCTTGATCACCCCGACGCGATCGAGGCGGCTCAGAAAATCGCGCACGAACAGCTGCTCGCGCGGAACGCCGAGGCCGAGCCAGAGAATGTCGGGCGCCAGACGGTTGATCTCCTCCACCTTGTGCTCAAGCGCGGCACCGGTCAGATAGCCGTGGCTGCGTCCCGCAATGAGGAGAGCAGGATAAAGCCGCTGCACCGCGGCCGCAGCCCGGCTGTTTTCCAGCTCACTCGCGCCGAACAGATAGAAGCTCACCCTCTCTCGTTCCGCGATCTTCGCCACGTCGTGAAAGAGGTCCGTCGTCGCCACACGCTCGGGCAGTTTTTTCCGGCAGAGCCAGCGCGAGGCGAAAACCAGCGGCTGACCATCTGCAAGGATCTGGTCGGCGCTCTGGAAGAGTTGGGCGATGGCCTTGTCCGCATGGATCCTGGCGAGGACTTCGCCATTGGCCGAAGTGGAATAGAAGGGTTTGCGGTCCCGCCGGTGCGCCGCGGTGATGAGCAGCCCCGCCGCAGTCCGGCGGTCGACCGCTGCAATCTGCACGCCGCCGAGCGTGACCTGCGGAACCGGTGCTGCCGGAGCGACAGGGCCGGCACCCTGCATCCCCTCCATGTCCCCAGCAGGATTGAGGGACGGGGGGCGCAATTCAATTCTATTTATGCGTGTATATTTTGGCGAAATTCCGTGCCGAGCACCTTTGTCGATCTCATCCATGATAATCACCTCCGGTTGAGATGATTTAGATCATGCCACCATAAGAGTTAAGCAAATCGTCAATAATTGGTTAAATGGTAAAAATGGAGTAAAGCTTTAAAAATCCTATAGTTGCGCCGCCCCAACGAAGAGCCTCAGAAAATCTTCAGTAAGATGCTCTATATATTTCATAATTTACAAATCTTAGATCTGCAATCGAACAACAACCTGGGGAGGGCGAAATGCTCGAAAATAAAATGCAACCTAAGGGTGATTTTCGCCCGAAAATCAACAAATCAACAGAAAGTTGCAGAACAGATTGCGCCGGCGTTCGGTAGCGCCCGGAAAATCACCCTCATAAAGTGCGACGATATCGTGCGAAAAATCACTTCAGCCGCACGTCGAGACCAAAAGCCTCGGCGATGACGATGGTCTGATCGATCGTATTGATCGCCCCCTTCAAGTGAACGTCTGCTGGATTGATGGCACGCAGATCACTGCCGCGAAGATCGCAGGCGGTGAAGTCCGCTCTCTCCAGCAAGGCGCCGGAGAGATCGACATCGCGCATCGATCCGGCCTTGCAGAACGCACCCGTAAGATCGGCTTCCCGCAGCCGGGTATCCTTGAAGACAGCGCGGGCGAGCACCGCCCCGGACAGGCCGGCGAAGGATCAGTCCCCACCCGAAACATGCATCTGGTCGAAATCGCAGGCATCGAACATGCTGCCGACCAGCTTGCATTCGGTAAAACGGCTGTCGAAGAACTTGCAGGAGACGAAGGTGCAGTTGACGAAGGCGCTCGCCTGATGCGTAGAGGCATTGAAGCGGGCGCGGCGGAAGGTGCATTCCTGAAACACCGCACCGAGCGTCTGCGCTTCGCTCATGTCGAGATCGGTAAATAGCGTCTTCTCATGGCGCTCGCGCTCGATCAGCCTTCCATACCAGTCCGCACCGGCAATCGTGATCTCGGTTTTCGGCAGCGCCTCGCCATATCGTCGTTCCGCCATCGTCGTCCGCCCGGTGATTCTCGTCTGACCACGATAGGCGTAACGGTGGAGGTGATGAAGAGGCTAAGCTTAGACGCGCGCGGCGTGCAGATAGGTCTCGGCGATATCGGCGACGACGGACAGCGCCAGTGCATTTGCATCCCGCGCCTTGTCGAAAATGCCGATCGGCGCCTTGATGCGGGCAATATCGTCTTCGCCGTGGCCGCGTTGGCGAAGTGCATCGCAGCGCTTGGCATGGGTGCGGCGGCTGCCGAGCGCACCGATATAGAAAGCAGACGAGGCAAGTGCGGCGTCGAAAAGCGGCAGTTCGCGGTCGATGTCGTGGAAGAGCAATACGACAGCCGTGTCGGCATCAAACTGGTCGGGCGACGGCGCTTGGCCGCGCTCGATGGTCACGACCTCGTAACCGGAAGCCGCCGCGATGCGCGCCACCGCGCCCGCTTCCATCGGCGTGCCGGCCAGAAGCAGGCGGGGCTTCGGGCGGTAGGTGCGCACGAACGTATCGCCTTCCCAGCCACTGGCGCCCTCGCCCGGCTCGAAGGACAGAGCCTGCGTGCCGGGATGGTAGCGCAAGCGCATGGGGCTGCGGCGCCGGAGCGCCGTCAGGGCGCGGTGCAGCACCGTACCGTCGCGCAAGACATGGATGGCAAGCGTGATGCCGCCGCCGCAGGGCAACACGATATCGAAGAAGGGCGAGCCTTCGCCGAGGCGGAGATTGCGGTCCATGCCCTTCCTGATGGCAATGACGGCGTCGGCGGCGACGGCCGCTTCCGTGCAACCGCCGGAGACGAAGCCGCAATAGAGGCCGTCATCCCGCACCGCCATCTGCGCGCCGATGGCACGGGCGGCACCGCCACGAATTTCGACCAGCGTGACGAGGGCTGCGGCGTGTCCGTCATCCAGTGCATCGGCGGCGAAAGCGAGAATGCCGATCACATCGTCGGAGAGGAAGGCGGCGCGGGGTTCGGGGGCGATCCATTCCGGGCTCTCGGCGATGCGGGCGGCCATGTCATTCCCCTCCTTGCATTCCTTCCCAGCGGCGGACGATGCCGGGGTCGAGATCGAACAGGTCGAGCACCCGGCCGACCGTGTGATCGACCATCTCTTCCAGGCTCTTCGGCTTGGCGTAGAAGGCCGGCACGGGCGGGTAGATGATGCCACCCATTTCCGTGACCTGCGCCATGTTCCTGATATGGCCGAGATGCAGCGGCGTCTCACGCAGCATCAGCACGAGGCGGCGGCGCTCCTTCAGCACCACATCGGCGGCGCGCGACAGAAGATTGTCGGTCGTGCCCGTGGCGATCTCGGCCATCGTCTTCACCGAGCAGGGCGCGACGATCATGCCGAGCGTCTTGTAGGAACCGGAGGAACAGACCGCACCGATATCCTTGTTGGAATGGGTGGTGGTCGCCAGCGCTTCCAAATCCTGCTTTGTGAAATCCGCCTCGGCCGCGAGCGTGATGCAGGCGGCACGCGACATGATCAGATGCGTCTCGATCTCGAGGTCGCGCAGCACTTCGAGGATGCGCTTGCCGTAGATGACCCCGGACGCCCCCGAAATGCCGACGATCATGCGTCTTGGCCGCGTCATGACCTGTTATCCCGCTGATTTGAGGAGGGCCGCGGCGCGGGCAGATGCCTCGTCGCTGATGCGGGCGCGCACGCCATGGAAATTCGGCCCGCGCGTGGCATCGAGGCCCATGCGCGAGGTCGTGCCGATGCCGCTCGCCGACGGGTCGAGCGCATTGCCCGGCAGACCCTCGATGATGACGACATCCTTATGCGGTTGGAAATGGGTGGCGAGCGCCCAGAGCACTTCCGAATCCTTGGTGATATCGACATCCGCGTCCACCACCACAACGTTCTTCAGATACTGGTCCCAGCCAAGCAGGCCGAGCATGACCTGCCGCGCCTCGCCCTCGCGGGTCTGGTTCATCGCGATATAGGCGTGGAAATGGGTCCCCGACGACGGGTAGTGCACAGCGGTGATCGAGGGGAAGCGGGCTTTCAGTTTCTCCACCACCTCGGCTTCGCGCGGCACGCGGCCGAGGTTCAGGTGTTCAGCCGAATTGCCACCCGCGACGGAGACGAGCATGGCATCGCGCCGGCGCATGATGGTCTCGACGGTGAAAAGGTTGTTGGTCGAGCGGTCGGAGGAATAGCCGGTGAACTCGCCGAACGGCCCCTCTTCGACATGCGCCTCGGGATCGATCACGCCTTCCAGCACGATCTCGGCATGGGCGGGAACACGGATACCGTATTTCGGCGTGCGCACGACCTGCAGGGGTTCGCCCATCAGGCCGCCGGCGACATCGCGCTCGTCCTCACCGAAGACAAGGCGGGCTGAGGCGGCGATCATGAACAGCGGATGGCCGCCGATCACCATGGCGACCGGCATCGGCTTGCCCTTCTCCTTGGCCATGTTCATCAAGCGCCAGAGATGGCCGCGCGAATGCAGCGACGTCGCCAGCGAATTCTTCGAATGGATCATCGCCCGGTGGTAGCTGAGATTGCCCGCGCCGGTTTCCGGGTGCTCGCCGATGATGATGCCAGAGGTGATGTATTTCGCGCGATCCGTATCGAAATGCTTCAGCATCGGCAGCGAGTTGAGGTCAACATCGTCGCCAGAGATGATCTCCTCGGTGATCGGGCCGCTTTCCAGCAGCTCCGGCGTGAACGGCTTGTTGGAGCGGGCCTGATAGGCCTCGTGCAACTTGTCGGCGGTCGAGCCGAGCAGACGGGCGATGCGATCGCGCGATGCAAAAATGTTGCAGACGACTTCAGCGCCGATGCCGCTGACATTCTTCAGGTGCAGCATCTGGTGCTGGCCCTTGTCCGCGAGATTCCAGATCAGCGCCGTGGCGTCCTGATCATCAGAGACCGGCCGGTCGATGGTGATGACGTCCTCGGGATGCTCGGCCTGGTAATCGGCCAGGAAACGGCGGACGTCTTGTTTGTGGTACTGGCTCATCTCTCGGCCTCGGTGTTCGGGGTTGGCGGCGCTTCCGGCCGCCCGATAGGCAAAACCCGCCGCCTTTCGACGGCGGGCGTCATTCGTCAGGCCGGCTGCAGCAGGTGCTTGCCGGTGGCGCGGTCGACGCCGGCATAGCTGTCCGTCAGGCGCGCCTGGGCGTCCTGCAGATTGCGCGGCGGCGGCGACGGGTCGATGCCGACGAGCTTGGCGATGTTGTTGCCGAGATAGCCTTCCAGATCGTCCTCGGAGAGGTTGATGCCGTGCGGCGGATCCTTGCAGAGCACTTCCAGCTCGCGCAGCCACATGCCCGGATCGTTCGGCGGGCTGTCCGTGCCGAAGACGATCTTGTTCTTCGGCAGCTGCTGGGCGAACTCCACGATGCGCGACTGGAAGCACCAGCCGGATTCGCAATAGACGTTCGGCGTATCCATCGCCATCCAGAAGGATTCGAACGAGTAGTTGCCGCCCGTCTGGATGCCGAAGTGACCGATGATGAAATTGACCATCGGGAACTCGCGGATGATCGGGTAGAACATCGTCGGGATCGTGTACGGGCCGTCGCCGGTGTGGATGAGGACGACGACGCCGAGTTCGGCGCATTTCTTCATCGCCGGACGCAGCCATTCGAGCGCGCGGTCAGGACGGTAGCCGTGCATGTTGGCATGCAGTTTCAGCATCTTGAAGCCGTATTCCTTGACGTGGAATTCCAGCTCAGCAGCGCCGTTTTCGGGCCCCCAGCGCGGGTTGTAGTTGAAGTTGCCGATGAAGCGGTCAGGATACTTTTCGCACAGCTCGGCGATATAGGCCATGTAGTCGCGAATGCCCTCGCGGCCCTTGCGGTTGCCATCACGGTAGCCGGTATTGCCCGGCGGCGGCTGGATGAAGCCCATGTCGATCCGGCGCGGCTTGCCGTTGATCATGTAGGGGCCGTCCATCAGCTTGAGCATGCGCTCACCGGTGAAGGGCGTACCCGTATGGCGCCACGCCTCGTCGACGAGGTTGGTCGGGTGAAGATGGGTATCGATGATCATTGTTCACTCCGTTCGTTTACGCGGCGAGCGAGATGCCGTGCTGGCGCAGATACGCCTCGGCCTCTTCGACGCTTGCCGGTGCCTTTGTCGGCTCGAGGCCGATCATGCGGGCGACGTTGTTGCCGAGGTAATCTTCCAGATCATCCTCGGAGAGGTTCAGGCCCTGCGGCGGCTCGTGGCAAAGGACTTCCAGAAGGTTGATCCACATGCCCGGCTCGTTCGGCGGCGTATCGGAGCCGAAGAGGATCTTGTGCTTGGGCAGGACCTTGGCGAATTCGACGATACGCGACTGGAGGCACCAGCCGGATTCGACGTAGACGCTCGGCGTGTCCAGCGCCATCTGCATCGGCTCGAACACATAGACGCCGCCCGTCTGGACGCCGAAATGCGCGAGGATGAAGTTGATCTCCGGGAATTCGCGGACGATCGGATAGAACTCGGTCGGGATCGAGTACGGACCGTCGCCGGTATGCACCTTCACCATCAGGCCAAGCTCGGCGCACTTCCGCATGGCCGGGCGCAACCAGTCGAGCGCGCGGTCCGGGCGGTAGGCGTGCATGTTCGCCTGCAGCTGGACCATCTTGAAATCGAATTCCTTGGCATAGCGTTCGATCTCGTCGACGCCGTTCTGCACGCCGTAGCGCGGATTGTAGACGAAGCAGCCGAGGAAGCGGTCGGGATGCTCGGTCACCATCTTTTCCGTATAGCCCATGTACTGGCGGATGGCGGCCTTGCCTTCCAGGTCCATGATCTCGTGCGTGTAGATGGTGTTGCCCTGCGGCGGCTGGATGAAAGCCTTGTCCACACGGCGCGGCTTGCCGTTCACATAATACGGGCCGTCCATCATCTTCAAAAGCTTGTCGCCGGTGAAGGGCGGTCCATCGTGGCGCCAAGCCAGGTCCACCAGGTCGGTGGGGTAGCAGCTTAGGTCGATTATCATTCCTGTTCTCCTGTCGTAGAGGGTCCGGTCGATGCGGGGCCGCGCGATGAACGCCATGCCGGCGGGTGCCGGGCGTGGATCCGCGAACTCAGGAAACGCCGATGACGGAGAAGAACGGCCGGGGCCCGAAACGGGGCACAAACGGCGGGTGTTCCTTTCGTAGTCAGCATCGACATCGCAGCCTCATCTTCCAACAGACGGCGAGCAATTGTCAGTGCTTCTACTCGAAGCCGAAAAGACCATGACGGCCGCTTTATGTCAATAAAAATATCAATCTAAGCCGTTATTTTTAAAAGATATTTCTAGAAAAACGCCAGCGACCGCCCGCGCGCTGGAGGGTGCGCGGGCGGTTCAGACAGAAGGTCTTGAGCTAGGCTCGAAGCGGCAGGAGAAGCGCCGCTAGGCGGCCAGGCATGCGCGCAAGTTTCTGTCGATGCCGTCACGGTCGAGGTTGCGGCCGATGAAGACGAATTTCGACTTCGGCGCATCCTCGCCCCAGGCGTGATCCGGTCGGAAATCGACCAGCTTGTGCACCGCCTGGAGCACGAAGAACCGGTCATCGTTCGCCACCGAGACGATGCCCTTGGTGCGGAAGATGTCGTCGCCGTGTTCGCCGAGATAGTCCTTCAGGAAGCCCGCCAGCTTCTCGCCGTCGAAGGACTGCGGATAGACGAAGGAATGGGACTTCACCGTTGCATCGTGGCTATGCGGGCGTAGCGCCGTTACCGGTGCATGATCATGTTTGTCACCGTGATCATGGTGATGGTCCGGGTTGTCGCAGGCCGCGTCGTGGCATTCGATGTGATGCCCATGGTCGTGGTCGGGATGGGCACAAGCCGCGTCCTGGCAATCATGGCTGTGATGGCCATGCGCGTCGCGGTCGTCATCCATATCGATGTCGAGGATTTCCGCGCGCTCGCGCACGTAGGAGGGGCGAAAACCTTTGACGCCTAGGATGTTGGACAGATCCACCTGGCCATAGGTCGAGCGCAGGATCGGCGCCGTCTGGTTGAGCTTGCGCAGCGAACCCTCCAGCTCGCCGAGGCCTTCCTCGGAGGCGAGGTCGACCTTGTTGACGAGGATGCGGTCGGCCGCGACGATCTGGTTGACCGCCTGGTTGTCGCTGCCGTCGAGCACCGGGTCGTAGAGGTGCTGGTCGATATGCATGGCATCGACCAGCGTCACGATGGCGTCGAGCTCTACCTCGTCGGCGACACTGCGGTCGACGAAGAAGGCGGTGGCGACCGGGGTCGGATCGGCGAGGCCCGAGGTCTCGACGATGATATGGTCGAACTTGTCCTTGTGGCTGAGCAGCTTCTTCATCACGTCGATGAGGTCGTTGCGCACATCGACGAAGCAGCAAATGCAGCCGTTTTGCATCTGGAAGATTTCCTCGTCGGAGGCGAGCACCAAGTCGCTGTCGACGTCCACTTCCCCGAACTCGTTTTCGATCACCGCGATGCGGTGGCCGTGGCGTTCGGTGAGGATGTAATTGAGCAGCGTCGTCTTTCCCGATCCGAGGAAGCCGGTGAGGATCGTGATCGGGAGTTTCTTGCTGGCTGGTTCGATGTGCATGTTCATACGCCCTTCTCCCTCAAGGCTTTCAGAATGTCTTCCGGGGTGATCGGATAGTGGTGGAAGCGGACGCCGATGGCGTCGTAGATGGCATTGGCGATCGACGGGCCGATGGCGATGATCGGGTCTTCGCCAACGCCCTTGGCGCCCCAGGGGCCGCCCGGATCGGGTGCTGCTTCCAGGATGATCGTCTCGATGTCCGGCATGTCCATGGAGAGCGGCATCTTGTAGTCGACGAGGCCGGCATTGAGCGATCGGCCGGTCTTCTTGTCGATGATGTAGTCCTCGGTCAGGGTATGGCCGATGCCCTGCTGGATGCCGCCTTCGATCTGGCCTTGCGCGGCGATCGGGTGGATGACCCGGCCGATATCGTGCACCGGCACGACGCGCTTGACCTCGACGATGCCCGTTTCCGTATCGACATCCACTTCGGTGAAATGGGCGGCGAAGGAGTAGGACTTCGTCGGCTCGTAGGTGCCGTTGGCCACGATATTGGCCGCGGGAATGCCGCGGGACGGCCCCATGGCTTCGGCAACCGTCATGAAACGGCCCGGTTCGGCCGTGACGAAGACCTGGCCGTCGGTGAGGTCGAGTTCGTCGGCCTTGACCTGAAGTTTCATCGCAGCGCGTTCGAGAACGGCGGCACGAACCTTGGTGGCGGCCATCTTGGCGGCGGTGCCGACGAGATAGGTCGTGTGGCTGGCGAAGGCGCCGATGTCCCACGGCACCACGTCCGTATCGCCGTGGATGACGCCGACATCTTCGAAGCGCACCCCGAGTTCTTCGGCGACGATCTGCGCCAGCGCGGTGTGTGCGCCGGTGCCGAGGCCGGCAGCCCCCGTGAGCAGCGTCACCGTGCCGTCCTCGTTGACCTTCACGGTCGCATTGCCCTGCTCCTTGATGCCCGGATAGGCAGAGGAGCCGTGCATTTCGCAGCCGGTGCCCCAGCCCTTGCGGATATGCGGGCGCTTCGGGTCGGGCGTGCGGTCCCGGTTACGGATCGATTTCCAGTCGAGCACGTCCATGCCGTGCTGGAGGCAGATTTCCAGGCCGTGGCCGACGATCGGGTGACCCGAGGGCGCGATATCGCCCGCCCGCACCACGTTCTTCAGCTTCAATTCCGCCGGATCCATGCCGAGCCGCTCGGCGGCTTCGTCCATCTGGATATCGAGCGGATAGTAGCTCTGCACCACACCATAGCCGCGGAAGGCACCGTTGATCGGCGTATTGGTATAGAGGCAGCGCCCTTCCAGCCGGACGTTCTCGCAACGATACAGCGACGTCGCGGCAGTGGTGCCGACGATGGTGACGCCCGGACCGTGCGAGCCGTAGGCGCCGGAATCGTAGACCAGCTTCATGTCGCGGGCGACGAGCGTGCCGTCGTTCTTGAAGCCCTGCTTGAGCCAGATCCGGCAGGGATGGCGCGAGCGGCCGGCGACGAAGGTCTCGTGGCGGGTGAACTCCATCTTCACCGGCCGGCGCGTTTCCTTCGCCAGTAGCGCGCAGAGGAATTCATGCTGGAAGCAATCCTGCTTGGCGCCGAAACCGCCGCCCATGTGATCGACCAGCACGCGCACCTTGGTGAGCGGCAGGCCCAGCACTTCGGCCAGGATGCCGCGTACCATGAAGGAGGACTGCGTCGAGGTCCAGAAGGTCAGCTTGTTGGAGCCGTCCCAGTCGGCGATGCAGACATTCGGTTCCATATAGGCCGGATGCGGACGGCCGCCGGAGAAGGTGCCCTCAAGGATGAAATCCGCCTGGGCGAAACCGGCCTCGACATCGCCACGGTTGACACGCACCGGATCGAGCACGAGATTGCCGCCGGGGCCGACATCGTGGATGAGCGGCGCGCCCGGAAGGGCGGCGTCCTCCGGTTCGAAAACCGCCGGCAGGGCCTCGTATTCGACCTCGATCAGGTCGAGCGCCTCGTCAGCAATCTCCTCGCTGATCGCAGCAACGGCAGCGACGCCCTCGCCCCAGAAGCGCACCTTGTCGTCGAGAATGTACTGGTCCTTGGTGCAGGAGGCCGAGCGCGGATGCGGCGAGCCGTAATGCAGCACGCGCGGCACGTTTTCATGGGTCAGCACGGCCTTGACGCCGGGATAGGCGAGCGCCTTGCTGACATCGATGCTCTTGATGCGGGCATGGGCGATCGCGGCGCGCTTGATCTTGCCATGCAGCATGCCGGCGAGCTTGACGTCGCCGGTATATTCGGCCTCGCCCGTCACCTTTTCCAGCACGTCGTCGCGCTTGACGCTCTTGCCGACGATCTTGAATTCGCGCTCTTCGATAGGGGTGTTGATGTTCATGATCTTGCAGCCTCCATCTCGAGCGCGGCGGATTTGATCGCGTCGAAAATCTTGGTGTAACCGGTGCAGCGGCAGATATTGCCGCTCAGGCCGAAACGGATGTCTTCGTCGGTCGGGCGCGGATTGTCGTCGAGCAGCTTCTTGGCCATCATCAGGATGCCCGGCGTGCAGAAGCCGCATTGCGAGGCGCCGTGACGCATGAAGGCGTCCTGCAGCGGATGCAGCGTATCGACGCCCGGCTGAAGCCCCTCGATCGTCTCGACCGTGCGGCCCTCGGCCTCGACGGCGAGCATCAGACAGGCATTGACCGGCTGGCCGTCGACGATGACGGTGCAGGCGCCGCAATCGCCGACGTCGCAGCCCTTTTTGGTGCCGGTGAGACCGACGTCGTCGCGCAACGCGTCGAGCAGCGAGCAGCAGGTCTCGACCGTCATGTCGCGCGGTTCGCCGTTGATGGTGAGTTCGACGATCCGTTTCATGCTGATGCCTCCAATGCCTGGTTGATCGCGCGGCCAGTCAGAACGCCGACCATGTCGCGGCGGTAATCGGCGCTGGCGCGCACGTTGCTGATCGGCGTGCACTCTTCCATCGCCTTGTCGGCGGCGCTCTTGACGGTCGCCGCGTCGAGCCGCGTGCCGCGCAGCATGGCTTCAGCCGCGGGTGCCCGCAGGACGGTCGCGCCGACGGCGCCGAGCGCGATGCGGATATCGCTGCACACGCCGTCATCCATGGAGAGGCTGACGGCGACGCCGACGGTGGAAAGCTCCATCGCCTTGCGGCGGCCGTGCTTGATATAAGCCTTGCCGGTATTGTCACCGGCCGGGGGCACGGTGATGCCGGTGACGATCTCGCCTTTGGCAAGCACGGTCTTGCCGGGGCCGGTGAAGAATTCGGCGAGCGGCACGACGCGCATGTTCGTACGGCTGTAGATGTGGATGAAAGCACCGTCCGCGATCAGCGGCGGGATCGTATCGGCTGACGGCGAGGCGCGACAGACATTGCCGACGACGGTCGCGCGGTTGCGCACCTGGATAGAGCCGAGCGAGGCAAGTGCATCGCGCAGATTGGGATAACGCTCGCGCACCAGCGCAAGGCGCTCCAGCCGCCCGACAGTCACCAGGGCACCAAAAGTCAGGCCGCGAGTTTCGTCGTAAATGATATCGGAGAGGCCGGGGATGCCCTTGATATCGACGACGTTGCGCACGCGGCGCAGCCGCTCGCGAATCTCGACCAGCAGGTCCGTTCCGCCGTTGAACAGAAAGGTATCGTCGCCGAGATCGGTGAGAAGGCGGGAGGCCTGCTCCAGCGTGTCCGCCCGGTGATAGTCAAAGCGCCTCATGGCGTTCCTCTTGGATTCTGGCGTCCGGACGCTCGGGCCGGAGGCTCTGGGCTCCGGCGGCGCATCGCCGCCGGACTAATAGGTTTTGTGTTCAGGCAAGGTCGGCGGCGGCAGGCACACCCTGCCCTTCCTCGGTCTCTTCAGGCTCTTTCGCGGGCACGCCGTTGAAGAGGATGTTGAGGAGTGCCGCCGCGAAGGTACCGACCAGCACGCCGCTGTGCAGGAACTTGCCGACGGCTGCGGGCAGCTGGTCGAAGATGTTGTCGGCGACAACAGGCACCATGGCGAGACCGACGCTGACCGCGACGATGTAGAGATTGCGGCGGTTAGCGGCGAAATCGACCTTCGACAGGATTTTCACGCCGGTCGCGGAGACCATGCCGAACATCACGATGGCGGCACCGCCGACGACGTAGCTCGGGATCGATGCGCTGATGAAGGCGACCTTCGGCAGCACGCCGAGCAGGATCAGGATGGCGCCGCCGGCTGCGACGACGAAGCGACTGAGCACGCCGGTGATCTGGAGCAGGCCGACATTCTGCGCATAGGTCGTGTAGGTGAAGGTGTTGAGCAGGCCGCCGATGATGTTGCCGACGCCATCGGTGCGCAGGCCGCGGGTCAGATCGCGCTGGGTGATCTTGCGGCCCGCCATGTCACCGACCGCCAGGAATTGCCCGGTCGATTCAATCATCATGACCACCATGACCGCACAGAGCGACAGGATGGACCAGAATTCGAAGACCGGCCAGCCGAAGGCGAGCGGGTGGATGACACGCAGCCAGTCGGCATCCGCCACGCCATGGAAATCCACCTTTCCGGCGGCAATGGCGATGGCAAAACCGATGCCGATGCCCATCAGCACCGCAAGATTGGAGAGAAAGCCCTTGAGAACGCGGGTGAGCAGCAGGATCGATAGGAGCACGATGGCCGCGACGGCAAGCCCGAAGGGCGCGCCATAGGCCGGGTTCGGGATCATCCCCTCGGGGCCCTTGATCATCGGCTGGCCACCGGCCGCCCAGTTGACGCCGACGCGCATCAGGGAAAGACCGATGATCAGCATGACCGTGCCGGTGACGACAGGCGGGAAAAAGCGAACCCATCGGCCGAAGAACGGTGCGACGAGAAGAACGAAGATACCGGATCCGATCACCGCGCCGATGACACCGGGCATGCCGAGTTCCGGATTGGCGCCGGTCGCGATGATCGACGGCACGGCGGTGAAGGAGACGCCCATCATGATGGGCAGGCGAATGCCGATTTTCCAGATACCGAGCGCCTGGATGATCGTAACGATGCCGCAGGCGAACAGGTCGGCGCTGACGAGCAGCGCGATCTGTTCCTTGGGCAAGTGAAGCGCCGTGCCGACGATGAGCGGCACCGCGACCGCGCCGGCATACATGACGAGAACGTGTTGCAGGCCGAGAGCAAAAAGGCTCAGGACGGGATACTTCTTCTCGACGGGATCCGTCATATCGGGATTGGACATTCGCTTTCCTCCCAGCGAACAGTGTTCCGGCGCGGTGGGGGGCATCTTGGCCTCATGTTGTGTCACCGCACGCCGTACGAGGTGGATCATGCTGTTGACCAAATCAGCAAACAATCGGCATAATTATATTTATTCATCTAGTCATTGAATGAATGGAGCAGCATGGACATCACGCTGAAACAGCTTCGCGCCTTCGTCACCGTGGCCAATCTCGGGCAATTCACGCTTGCCGCAGACAAGCTCGGCTCCTCACAATCGGCGGTCAGCACGCTGGTGCGTCAACTGGAGACGAACCTCAATCTACGCCTGTTCGACCGTCACACGCGGCTTCTGCGCCTCACCCAGGCGGGCATGGATATCCTGCCGATCGCGGCACGTGCCGTCGCCGATATCGAGGGCATGGTGGAAAGTTCGCAGGAGCTGACGGCGCTGCGCCGCGGCAAGGTCACCATGGCGGCCGGCACCGTGCAGGCGGCGCTTATGCTGCCGCAGCTCGTGCACGGCTTCACCAAGCTCTATCCGGAAATCGCCGTCGCGCTGCATGACGTGGCGGAGAAGACCGTGCTGGAGCAGGTGGCGAACGGGTCCGTCGATCTCGGCCTCGGCACAGTACCGGAAGACGATCCAGAACTCGTCGGCACGCGGCTTACTACCGACGAGTTCCTCGTCGTGCTGCATGCCGACGATCCGCTGGTCAAACGCTCCGAGCTGCGCTGGACGGACCTTGTCGATTGCAAGCTGATCGGCCCGCAGCGCGGCAATCCGATCCGCGACCGGCTGGAGAACGAACTGGCGCGCAACGGCATCATCCTGCCGCTCGACAAGTCGATGCAGGAGGTGGCGCTGCCGCTGACGATCATCGGCATGGTCGAAGGCGGCCTCGGCGTCGCGATCATGACCTCGGCCGTCACGCGGCTTGCCACCTCGATGGGCCTCGTCGTGCGCACGCCGAAGGAACCGCATATCAAGCGCGAGGTCAGCCTGATCCAGAAACGCGGCCGTTCGCTATCGCCGGCCGCGCGGCGCTTTCGCGATTTCCTGCTGAAATCGGTCCATTGACCCGGCAAAAATTCCGGCGTTATCTGAAGTCGCTGCTGGACCGCGCCAGGCGCGGGCAGGCAGGGCGCAGCGGCTCGACGCTGTGCGCGGAGGCCGGCGCATGATGCGCCTTCCGGCCCGCCGCCGCTCCCAGCCACGCCAGACCAGGAGCATCCATGGCTCATTCCCTGAACGACCGCGCCGCGAATTCCACTGAGACCACAAGGCCGAATCGCCCCGACCTTTCCACCGATGCCATCCGCACGGCGAAGGAAGATCTCGCCGCCTGTTTCCGCATGGCGGCGCGCAACGGCTTCGAGGAGGGTATCTGCAACCATTTCTCCGCCGTCGTGCCCGGTCATGACGATCTCTTCCTCGTCAATCCCTATGGCTACGCCTTCCGGGAACTGACTGCCTCCAAGCTGCTGGTCTGCGATTTCAACGGCACCGTCATCGACGGCGATGGCGCGCCGGAGGCCACCGCCTTCTACATCCACGCCGAAATCCACCGCCGCCTGCCACGCGCCAGGGTCGCCTTCCACACGCATATGCCCTATGCGACGGCGCTTTCCATGACGGACGGGCCGCCGATGATCTGGGCCGGACAGACCGCGCTCAAATTCTACGGCCGTACCGCCGTTGACGAGAACTACAACGGCCTGGCGCTGGACTATGCCGAGGGCGCGCGCATCGCCGGCACGGTCGGCGATGCCGACATCGTGTTCCTCAAGCACCACGGCGTGCTGGTGCTCGCCCCCACCATCGCGGAGGCTTGGGACGATCTCTATTATATCGAGCGCGCCGCCGAAGTGCAGGTGCTCGCCATGTCGACCGGCCGTACGGTCTCGCCGGTCGATCCCGCCATCGCGGAAGCCGCCTATCGGCAGATGCGCGAAGGCGACCCAGAGTCCGCCAGGGCTCATCTTGCGGCCATTCGCCGGCAACTGGACGCGGAAGAACCACAATATCGGCATTGAATTTCTGAAGAATGTCCGCCATTGCAAAGAGCACCGGCGGCCACACTTCGGGAAGGCAATGCGTTGATTCTTTGTGTTTTTCTTCGATCTATTTTGCGAATGCGAGAGAACTTAGCACCTGCGATTAGTACTGATATTTTATCAAACAATTGAAATAATGAATTTGTTTGAACTAATCGCCCATGCTTTGTTTTCACCACAACAAGAAGGTGGGAACGAATGGTACGAGACACTGCAACAGCGTCGCTCGCAAATCTGGCCGCCGGTCAGCCCTTTGCTCTTACGGGCGGAGCCGTCATTCTTGACGACGGCTCGCAAACGGTCAGCGACATCCTTGTGGGAGCCGACGGGCGTATCATCGCTGTCGAACCCTATCTCGACACATCGTCCTGCGGCGCCTGCGTCGATATCACCGGCATGCTCGTGACCGCCGGTTTCCTCGATGCCCACCAGCATCTCGACAAGACCGGCGTGCTGCGCTTCACGCCCAATCCGTCCGGAACGCTGCAGGGCGCCCGCGATGCCTTCGCCAAATACGCCCGCACCGCCGGCCCCGACGACATCTACAAGCGTGCCACGCGCACCGTCGAGCGATGTCTCTCCCGCGGCACGACGGGCATCCGCAGCCATATCAACGTCGACAAGGATGCCGGCTTCCACGGCATCGAAACGCTGGCCGGCATCCGCGACGCCGAAAAGGATCGCATCATCCTCCAGCTCGTCGCCTTCATGACGCCCCATCCGGGCCAGGACTTCGACTGGCTTGGCAAGAATATCGACGGCGCGGTGGCGCTGGCCGATGCCGTCGGCGGCACGCCGGCCGTCTCAGAAGACCCGCCGCGTTATCTCGACATCCTGTTTTCCGCCGCCGTGAAGGCCGGCAAGCCGATCGACCTGCATCTCGACGAACACCTCAAGGCCGACGTGCATCTGCTCGATGCCGCCCTCGAACGGGTCGAGCGCTTCGGGATGCAGGGCCGCACCGTGTTCAGCCATGTCTCGGTGCTGAGCGCCCTGCCCCGCTCGGAATTCCAGCGCATCGCCGAACGCCTGCTGGCGCTCGATGTCGGCGTCGTGACGCTACCGGCGGCAAACCTCTACCTGCAGGGGCGCGATGCCGAAATGCTGCCACCGCGCGGCCTGACGCGCGTCGCCGAGCTCTACCGCGCCGGCGTGACCATCGCGACGGCCTCCGACAACATCCAGGACCCGTTCGTGCCGACCGGCTCCGGCGACATGCTGGAAATCGCGCGCTGGACGCTGCTGGCCGGTCATCTGCGCGGCGACGAGCTTGCCGCCGCCCACCGCATGATCACGACGGCCCCGGCCCGCCTGATGGGCCTCGGCAAGGACCATGGCCTCAAGGCCGATGCCCGCGCCGATTTCGTGGTCACGGATTGCATCGACACGGACACGCTGGTTGCCGGCGGACCGGACCGCGCCTTCGTCTTCTCGAAGGGTCGTCTCGTCTCGCTGAGCGCGACCGACACCATCGGCGTGAAGGAGCAGGCATAACCGAGTGGCGACTCCGGGGGGATTGAACTTCAATCTAAGGGGAGACTGGAATGAACAAGACTGCATTTTCGCGTCGTTCGCTGCTCGCATTCACCCTCGCCGCCTCGCCGCTCTGGCAGGCGCCCGCCCGTGCCGAAGGCTTCAAGATGGGGCTTCTGGTGCCCGGGAGCATCGGTAAGGAAGTCTGGAACCCGATCGCCTTCGACGCGCTGAAGCGGTTCGAGAAGGAACCGGGCGCCAGGATCAGCTATGTCGAAATGCCGGAAAATCCGGCCGCCTTCAGCGTCTACAGCAACTATACCCACGCCGCCCCTCAGAATGTGCTCGGCACGTCTCTGGCCGACTATGGCCAGGGGATCATGCGCATCGTCTCGGGCATCAAGGACGGCAGGGTGCCGGACGGCAATGTCGACTTCGGCCTGAAGGACATCGACGTCATCAAGTTCACCTACAACGACGCGGCCACCCGACCGGTGCCCGCAGACCTGCGCAAATTCGTCGACGACGTGAGCGCGAAGATCGTCGCAGGCGACATCCAGACCCGCGCGAAGTGACGCCAAGATCCGGCGCGGGCCCCGGAAAATCAACCAATGGGAGGAAATGCAATGAAATTCTCAAGAAGATTGTTCCTGGAAGGCGTGGCAGCCCTGTCGATCGCCCTTGCCGTTCCGGCATTCGCGCAGGCGGACGACTTCAAGATGGGCCTTCTCGTGCCCGGTAGCGTCTCTGAAGAGGGCTGGAACCGCATCGGCTTCAACGCGCTGAAGGGCGTGGAAAGCCAGCTCGGTGCCAAGATCAGCTATGTCGAGCTGCAGCAGAACCCGGCCTCCTTCGAAAAGGCGTTCCGCGACTATGCGAGCCAGGGCTACAAGGTCATCCTCGGCCACGGCTTCGAGTTCCAGGATGCAGCGCTCGAAGTCGCGCTCGACTATCCCGACACCTATTTCCTGATCTCGTCGAGCAGCATCCATGAAGGCAATGTCATCGGCCTCAACACCGATACCAGCCAGCCCTTCTACCTGATGGGCGTGATCGCCGCGAAGCTGGGCAAGAAGGCCGGCCTCGTCGGCGGCATGGAAATCCCGCCGATCCAGCAGGCCTTTGCCGGCTTCAAGAACGGCGCCAAGAGTGTCAACCCGCATTTCCCGATCAGCGAGGCCTATATCGGCAACTTCACCGATACGACGGCCGCCAAGGAAGCGGCGCTGAGCATGATCTCGCAGGGCGCTGATTTCGTCGTGCCGAACGCCTCGGGCGCCACCGTCGGCGGCTATCAGGCGATTGCCGAGTCCGGCAAGGACGTGCGCTCGTTTTCGATCTTCAGCGATTTCACGCCGGTCGCGCCCAACAACATTCTCGGCCTCTATGTCGCCGATTATGCGCAGGGCGTGGTGGAAGTCGTCAAATCGATCAAGGACGGCACCCCTCCGACGGAAAACGTCGTCTTCGGCCTGAAGGACCCCAAGGTCATCTCCTTCTCCTTCCGCGATGACGGCCCGGTCTCCGTGCCGGCGGAAATCCGCGCGGAAGTGAAGGCGATCAGCGACAAGATCGCAGCCGGCGAAATCAAGACGGACGGCGAATAAACGGCTTCAGCTGCGGCCGGTCCTCCGGCCGCAGCCTGCCGCGCCGAATGCCACACAAACATCCGGATCGATCCTATGGCACAGGTAAACCAGGGAGTGCGCGAGACCGTGTATCCTCAAGCAGCCCAGACCTTCTACCGGACGCTCTCGCAGATCGCGATCAGCGCCGTGACTCCGATCGCGGCGGTCCTCGTCGCCCTTGCCTTCGGCGCCCTCCTGTTGTGGCTGAACGGCTTCAACGGCAGCGACGTCGTCACCGTCATGATCTTCGGCTCGTTTCAGGACATGCGCTCCTTCGGCGAGATCCTGCTGAAAGCCACACCGCTGATCCTGATCGGCGCGGGCCTCTGCGTCGCCTTCCGGTGTTCGATCTGGAATATCGGCGCCGAAGGCCAGCTCTATGCCGGCGCGATTGCCGCAACCCTGGTCGGAACCAACTTCGACGGGCTCTCCGTCTGGGTGCATGCGCCGCTCGTCATGCTGGCCGGCGCGATCGCGGGTGCGGCCTGGGCCGCCATTGCCGGTTATCTGAAGGTGCGTTTTCAGGCGAGCGAGATCGTCACCACGATCATGCTCAACTATATCGCGCTGATCCTGACGAGCTATCTCGTCACCGGCCCGATGCGCGATGCGAGTGCCGCCTATCCGCAATCCGCCCGCCTGATCCGGGAGGCCTGGACGCCGCGCATCGTTTCCGACATGCGCCTGCATATCGGTATCCTCGTCGCCATCGTGCTGGCGGTCGCGCTCTATATCTTCCTGCAAAGGAGCAGCCGCGGCTTTGCGCTGCGCGTCGTCGGCCTCAATCCGCATGCTGCCCGCTACGCCGGCATGCAGGTCGCCCGCAACGTGATGATCGCCATGTGCATTTCGGGTGCGATGGCCGGTCTTGCCGGCGCGTTCGAGGTGGCCGGCGTCACGCACCGGCTCTATCAGAACATCTCGCCCGGCTATGGATTCGAGGGCATCGCGGTCGCGCTGCTCGCCAGCAACAATCCGCTGGCGGCCATCATCTCGGGCGGGCTCTTCGCGATGCTGCGCTCCGGCTCGGAAGTGCTCCAGATCACCTCGCAGGTGCCGCAGGTCCTCGTGCTGGTCATCCAGGGCATGGTCATCCTCTCGGTCGTCGCCTTCGCCAAGCTGCGCGACATCCTCAGGATCGTGGCCTGAAAGAATGGAAACTCCCGCAGGGCGCTTGAGCCCCGTGGGAAAACAAAACCTTAGGCGACAATCCCGAAGGGGTTCCCATGGACGACATGATGTTTCTCACCTTCCTCGCGACGCTTGCCGGCGCCGCCTGGAGACTTGCGACGCCCCTGATTTTCGCCTCGATCGGCGAGGTATTTTCCGAACGAGCCGGCGTGCTCAATATCGGGCTGGAAGGCACCATGCTGGTCGGCGCCTTCTGCGGCTTCGCGGCGGCCTTCGCGACGGGCAGCATCCCGCTTGGGCTTCTGGCCGGCATTCTCGGCGGCATGCTGTTCGGGCTGATCTTCGCCTTCTTCACGATCACCATCAAGGCGGACCAGATCGTGGTCGGTGCAGCGCTGAACCTGCTCGGCATGGGCCTCACGGCCTTTCTGTTCCGTACCTATTACGTCTCGACCGGCAAAGGCATCGAGATCGCCCAGCCCGTGCATATCCCGTTCCTCAGCGACATTCCCTTCCTCGGCGAGGCCTTCTTCAGGCAGAACCTCATCGTCTATTCGACAGTTCTCGTCGCGATCCTCGCCAGCCTCGTGTTGTTCCGCACCTCCTTCGGGCTGACGCTGCGTGCTATCGGCGAACATCCGAAGGCCGTCGACGTCGCCGGTCGCAATGTTGCGGCCTATCGTTACGGCGCGGTCATGGTCGGAACCGGACTTGCCGGCCTCGGCGGCGCCTTCCTGACGCTTGGCCATTCCAACCAGTTCGTCGAGGGCATCACCTCGGGCCGGGGCTTCATCGTGCTGGCCGTGGTTGTTTTCGCACGATGGTCGCCGATCGGCGCCTTCTTCGTCTCGCTGCTGTTCGGCCTGTTCTATGCCTTGCAGCTCATGCTCCAGGCGCAGGCATCGATCATCGTGCCCTATCAGGTCCTGCAGGCGCTCCCCTACATCATGACGATCATCACGCTCGTCGTGCTCCGCGGCAAGGGCGCTGCTCCCAGCAAGCTCGGCCAGCCCTACGAGATGAGGTAACGGACATGTCCCAGAAACCCTTCCTGCGCATCGACAACATCCGCAAGCGCTTCGGCCCGATCATCGCCAGCGACGGCGTGTCGCTCGAAATCGAAGAGGGCGAGATCCACTCGCTGCTCGGCGAAAACGGGGCGGGCAAGAGCGTGCTGATGAGCATGATCTGCGGCATGGTGCGGCCCGACGAAGGCGAGATCGTCTTCAAGGGCGAAACCGTGCGCTTCAACAGCCCGCGCGAGGCGATCCGCCAGCGCATCGGCATGGTGCACCAGCATTTCATGCTCGTGCCAAACCTGACGGTGGCGGAAAACTACATCCTCGGCCAAGGCTCGGCGCTGCGCATCATCAACGACATGGACAAGGTCCATGCGAAGATCCGCGAACTCTCCGACCGCTATGCGCTGGACGTGCGCCCCGACGCCATCATCGAGGACCTTTCGGTGGGCGAGCAGCAGCGCGTCGAGATCCTGAAGGTGCTGTTCCACGGCATCGACCTGCTCATCCTCGACGAGCCGACCGCCGTTTTGACCCCGCAGGAGACCGACCGGCTGCTCTCGCTGATGGGCGACCTCGTCAAGGACGGCAAGACCGTCGTCTTCATCTCGCACAAGCTCGACGAGGTGATGCGCGTCAGCAACCGCATCAGCGTCATGTGCGACGGGCGCGTGGTGCACACCGTCAATGTCGGCGAGACCAATGCGCGCGAACTTGCCCGCATGATGGTCGGCCGCGACGTGCGCGTGGAGCTGCCGCGCAGCCCCGAACCGCCCGGCCGCACCGTGCTCTCGGTGGAAAACCTGACCTGCCGCGCCGAGACCGGCCTGCCCGCCGTGCGTGACGTCAGCCTCAATGTGCGCGCCGGCGAGATCGTCGGTATTGCCGGCGTCTCCGGCAACGGCCAGACGGAATTGTCGCTGGCATTGTCCGGCCTGCTGCCAGTGGATAGCGGCCGCGTCATGCTGAACGGCAAGGACATTACCGGCCTCGACCCCGCCACGATCAATGCCAGCAGCTTCTCCCACATCCCGGAAGACCGCCACAAACACGGCATCATCGCCTCGATGTCGCTCAGCGAAAACACCATCCTCCAGCGCTACGACCAGAAGCCTTTCGCCAACGGCGGCATGCTGAACCGCGGCGTGATCGGCGAGCATACCCGCGACCTGATCAAGCGCTTCCGCGTGAAGAGCCGCGACGAGAACCAAGCGATCGGCGCGCTTTCGGGCGGCAACCAGCAGAAGCTGGTCGTCGCACGTGAACTCGCCCGCAACCCGGACTTCATCCTCGTCAACCAGCTCGCCCGCGGCATCGATATCGGCGCCATGGAATTCGTGATGGAGGAGATGCTGAAACAGCGTGACAACGGCCGCGCTATCCTGCTCATCTCCACCGAACTCGAAGAGCTCTTCGCGATCTGCGACCGTATCCTGGTCATGTTCCACGGCGAAATCCTCGGCGAACTGCCGCCGGACCGCACCCGTCTCGACGAACTCGGCCTGCTGATGGCGGGCCAGACGGAACAACCGGCGCTGGCGAGCTAGACAGGAGAGAAACGGCAAGGTTTGATGGACGCTGCATAACAGGAGGCCTCCGTATTCATGAACATCACCCTGCGGCAACTCAGGGCTTTCATCGCGGTGGCCGAACTCGGCCAGTTCAATCTCGCCGCCCGAAACCTGCATCTCACCCAATCGGCGGTCAGCATCCTCATCCGCGACCTGGAATCCGGAATCGGCGTGCGCCTATTCGACAGGCACACGCGCATGGTCTCGCTCACCCTGGTCGGCCAGGAGTTTCTGCCGCAGGCGCGAAAGATCCTGAAAGATCTGGAGCTTGCGGTCGGCGATGTGCGCGACAACGCTTCTCTGAAGCGTGGCCAGGTGACGATCGCCGCAGCCATCGTGCTTGCCGCCACGATCGTGCCGCCGATCATCGCGCGGTTCATGCGCATGTATCCGGAAATCTCGGTGAACATCAGAGACATGCCGGAAGAGCAGATCACCCCGGCATTGAAGCGGAACGAGGTGGACATCGCCGTCGGCACACTGTCGGAAGACGACCCGGAAATCACGGCGACCCCGCTCCTGCGCGACAAGCTGATGTTCATGTGCCGGGAAGATCATCGTTTTGCACGGCGCAAGTCCGTGCGCTGGGCGGAATTGAAGGATGAAACCCTCATCACACTCGCCGCCGCCAATCCGCTGCGCAGCATCGTCGAGCACAATCTCATCCGCGTGGTGCCGAACTACCGGCCGAAATACGAGGTGCGCTTCTCGACGACCGCCATCAGCATGATCGCCGCCGGCATGGGCGTCGCCGTACTGCCGGAGAATTCGAGCCAGCTCGCTTCCGCCGTGCGCGTGACCACGGTCGATCTCGTCGATCCCCATGTCATGCGCGACGTCTCGCTTCTGCAGCGCCGCCATCACAGCCTGTCGCCGGCTGCGGAGCACCTGAAAGCCGTATTCATCGCGAGCGCCGCCGAACGCACGGGCTTTATGGACCGCGACGGCAAGGAGTAGCTTTTCTCCTAGCGCAGAAAGCCTGTTGATCCCTCGGAATGCGTCTGGACGGCGCACCCGTGATCACGCTTTAACGGAGGGTGAGGAACGCGATTTCCATCCTTCAGCCTGCCGATCGGACGACAATGCCAATTCATGAACTTGCAGCCCTCGGGGCCGCGGCCTGCTGGGCCTTGACGGGGCTGATCTCGGCGGGACCTGCCGGTCATCTCGGCGCACCGACCTTCAACCGTGTCCGCCAGATTTTCGTCACGGGACTGTTGACGCTCTACGTACTCGTCACCGGTGCGTGGCGCGAGCTGGACGCGGCGACGGTCACGCCGTTGCTGCTGTCCGGCTTCATCGGCATCTTTATCGGCGATACCCTGCTTTTCTCCACGCTCAACCGCGTCGGCCCACGCCGCTCCGGCATCCTGTTCGCGCTGAATGCACCGATCGCCGCCCTGCTTGGCTGGCTGGTGCTGGGCGAGGCGCTGTCCCTCTCGGCTGTCGCGGGCATCGCGGTGACGGCTGTGGGCGTCTTCCTCGCCATCATCTTCGGCAAGCGCAAGGCGCAGATGCATGAATGGGAGAAGATCAAGGGGCCGCTGTGGATCGGCGTGCTGCTGGGGCTGGGTGCTGCGACCGGTCAGGCCATCGGCTCGATCATCGCGCGGCCCGTCATGGAAACCGGGCTCGACCCGTTCGTCGCCTCGCTGCTGCGCGTCGGCGTCGCGGCCGCCTGTCTCAGCGTCATGGCGCAGCTGCCGATCGCCTCCGTCAAGCCGAAGGGACCGCTGACCCTGAAAGTGCTGGCGATGACGGCACTGACCGGCTTCACCGCCCTTGCCATCGGCATGACGCTGCTGCTTTTTGCCCTTTCGGGCGGCAAGGTCGGCATCGTCTCGACGCTCTCGGCCACCTCCCCCGCCATCATTCTTCCCATGCTGTGGCTGCGGACGGGAGAACGGCCGGCGGCCGGCGCCTGGGCGGGGGCTGCCCTCGTCATTCTCGGCATGGGGCTGATCTTCATTCGATAGCGCTTGTTCATGCCGGCGTGCGAAAAGCTGCTGGACAAGCAGAATCTAACGGTCGCCGAGGCCCATGGCCTCGGCGGGATGCACCGCTCCTACAGCCAGCCATTCTTGCGGAACCGCCAATAGAGGAAGCTGCAGGTGGCCACGATGGCGGTGAGCACCATCGGGTAGCCGTATTCCATCCTGAGTTCCGGCATATCGGAAAAGTTCATGCCATAGATGCCGGCGAGCGCCGTCGGCACGGCGAGGATCGCCGCCCAGGAGGCGAGCTTCTTGGAAATCGCCGTTTCCTGGCTCTGGCCGACCAGCAGGCTCGCCTCGAAGGCGAAGGCCAGCACTTCGCGCAGGCTGTCGATCTTTTCCTGCACCGTGCGGATATGGTCGGTCACGTCGCGAAACAGCGGATGCATCGCTGCCTGAATTTGCGGCAGATCGGAACTGGTCAGCCGCCGGCAGACCTCCACCAGCGGCAGCGCGGCGTTGCGCAGGCGTAAGAGATCGCGCCGCATCATGTAGAGCCGCTCGATTTCCGGCCCGGTCATCGGCTTGAGCAGCACCTTGTCCTCGATTTCCTCGACCTCGTATTCGAGCTGCTCCAGCACCGGCATATAATTGTCGACGATGAAATCGAGGATGGCGTAGAGCACGAAATCCTCACCCTTCGCCAGAGAATGCGGGCAGGTCTCCCAATGCTGGCGCACGGTCGCATAGGAGGTGGACGGGCCGTGCCGCACGCTGACGATATAGCCCTTGCCGACGAAGAGATGCGTTTCGCCGAAGATGACGCGGCGATCGATCAGCTGCGCGGTGCGCGCCACGATGAACAGGGCATCGCCATATTGCTCGAGCTTGGGGCGCTGATGCGGATGCTCGGCGTCTTCGATGGCGAGATCATGCAGGTGGAACTGTGCCTGCACGCGTAAAAGAAGCTCGCGGCTCGGCTCCAAAAGCCCGATCCAGACGACATGGCCTTCCTTCGCCGCCCAGGCGCCGGCCTCCTCGATGGGGATATCGGCAATGCGCCGCCCGGCCATGTAGACGCTGGAGGCAACGATGCCTTCTTCAGGAGAGACGGGTGTGAACGTGCGCGCGTGATCCATCATCCCCTCCGTCTGGCCAGCCGTCACCGATGGGGCTGACGTCGCCGGACGCTAATTTAGCCTAGATTCGTAAATGCTTCGAGGAAAAGCTTGATCTTTGCAAAGCGAGAGACGGCTCTGCCTATCACCTCACACCACGCCGCCTAATTTTTAAGCACATCGCCTCTTCCTTGCGCGATGCCGGCACACTCCAGGCAGATCAGGTCGCGACAAAGCGAAAAATTCCGCCGATTTTCATGCCAATCTCAATCTGGCACGGCGTATGCATATGACAGATCAGTGGCTGCCGACAGGATGTCCGGTGGTCTTGGAACCAAGCGTCACGTGAGAGAACGAAATGACCAAGTTTAAGCTCGAATACATCTGGCTCGACGGCTGCAAGCCCACCCCGAACCTGCGCGGCAAGACCCTCATCAAGGAATTCGACGCTTTCCCGACGCTCGACCAGCTCCCGAACTGGGGCTTCGATGGTTCCTCGACCCAGCAGGCCGAAGGCTCCAGCTCCGATTGCGTGCTGAAGCCGGTCGCGTCCTATCCGGATCCCGAGCGCAAGAACGGCGTTCTCGTGCTTTGCGAAGTCATGATGCCCGACGCAAAGACCCCGCATCCGTCCAACACCCGCGCTTCGATCCTCGACGACGACGGCGCCTGGTTCGGCTTCGAGCAGGAATACTTCTTCTACCAGAACGGCCGCCCGGTCGGCTTCCCGGATGCCGGCTTCCCCGCTCCGCAGGGCCCGTATTACTGCGGCGTCGGCTTCAGCAATGTCGGCGCCGTCGCCCGCAAGATCGTCGAAGAGCATCTCGACATCTGCCTGGCCGCCGGCATCAACCATGAAGGCATCAATGCCGAAGTGGCCAAAGGCCAGTGGGAATTCCAGGTCTTCGGCAAGGGCTCGCGCAAGGCCGCCGACGAAATCTGGCTCGCCCGCTACCTGCTGCAGCGCCTGACGGAAAAGTACGGCATCGACGTCGAATACCATTGCAAGCCGCTCGGCGACACCGACTGGAACGGCTCGGGCATGCATGCCAACTTCTCGACCGAATACATGCGCGAAGTCGGCGGCAAGGCCTATTTCGAAGACCTGATGGACGCATTCGCCGAAGCGCGCGCCGACCACATCGCCGTCTACGGCCCCGACAACCACATGCGCCTGACCGGCAAGCATGAGACCGCTTCGATCCACCAGTTCAGCTACGGCGTGGCTGACCGCGGCGCCTCGATCCGCGTCCCGCACAGCTTCGTCAACAACGACTACAAGGGCTATCTCGAAGACCGCCGCCCGAACTCGCAGGGCGACCCCTACCAGATCGCTTCGCAGATCCTGAAGACGATCGCCACGGTCCCGACCGACGTCGAAAACCGTCAGGCCGCCTGATATTTCAGCCTTCCAACAAAACGCCCCTGGAAACGCCTCGCCTCGTGCGGGGCGTTTTCTTTTGGGCTCACGAGGCAGCGCATCAGTTTTGAAAGGACTGCCTCCCATGATCTATCTGAAAAACACCCCTTGAAACCGTGCGCGGGAGGGGTGAGTAAAGCGGGAAGCGTTCCTATATGGAGATTTGCCGATTCCGGCAGAACGATCTCCTCCCGTCAAACAAGGTTGAATTTCATGACCGAAAAATCACCCAGCGACAATTTCCCTGCCGGTTACCAGCCGCCCAAGGTGTGGGAATGGGAACAGGGCAATGGCGGCGCCTTC
The DNA here is from genome assembly GCF_946479415.1 of uncultured Shinella sp. Next base: position 131,156 of record NZ_CAMLFY010000001.1, read on the forward strand.
GCCAATATCAACCGCCCGACCGCCGGCGCGATTGAAGACAAGGATCTGCCGGTCGGAAAGCACCTGCTGCAGCTCTATTCGCTGGCCACGCCGAACGGCGTCAAGGTCGGCATCATGCTGGAGGAGCTTCTCGCCGCCGGTCACAAGGATGCGGAATATGATGCCTGGCCGATCCGCATCGGCAATGGCGACCAGTTCGGCTCCGGCTTCGTCGACGTCAACCCGAATTCCAAGATCCCGGCGCTGATGGACCATGCGCCGAAGGGCGGTGGCGCGCCGGTGCGCGTGTTCGAATCCGCCTCGATCCTGCTCTATCTTGCCGAAAAATACGGCGCCTTCCTGCCGAGCGATCTGCGCGCCCGCACGGAAACCTTCAACTGGCTGTTCTGGCAGATGGGCTCCGCGCCCTTCCTCGGCGGCGGCTTCGGCCATTTCTACGCCTATGCGCCGATCCACATCAAATACGCCATCGACCGCTACGCCATGGAAGTGAAGCGCCAGCTCGACGTGCTCGACCGGCATCTCGCCGACAACCAATATGTGGCCGGCGCCGACTACACGATCGCCGACATGGCGATCTGGCCGTGGTATGGTGGCCTCGCACTCGGGCAGGCTTACGGCGATGCCGGCACTTTCCTCAATGTGCAAAGCTACAAGAACGTCCAGCGCTGGACGGCCGAGATCGCCGCGCGCCCCGCCGTCAAGCGCGGCCGCATGGTCAACAAGCTGACCGGCGATCCGTCCGAACAGCTGCATGAACGCCACGACGCCTCCGACTTCGATACGAAGACGCAGGACAAGATCGGCCAGAACGGAACCTGAGGACCATGGGAAAAGCGACCCTGCCCGACATGATCAAACACCGCGGCTTTCCCTCGGGCATGCCAGGCACCGGTGTCCAGTTCACCATCCGCCGCGCCAATCCGCGTGGGGTGACGCCCGTCAAGGCGCTGCCCCGCAAGGCACGCGCGGGAACCGCCGAATACCGTATCGACGCCGCCTTTGTGCATGCGCTCTGGCATCACTTCGGGGCAGAGCCTTTCGAACGCGGCAATCTCGATGCCGCACGCCTCAGCTTGCTCTTCGGTCGTGAAGTCGTGGCGGCGGACAAGGAGTTCGATCCGCTGTCCTACGAGGCGATGCTGCAGATCAATGAGCGTGTCGCCCGCCAGAGCTTTCCGGAAGCCTTCGACGACGTCTTCGAGGTCTGAACGACAGCGCTACTTCAGCGCAAGAACCACCGACCCGGCCACCGGGTCGGTCACGCCGAGCCCGCCGCCGAGATCCTCGAGGGTCGCGCGAAAACTGTCGAGCGTGGCAATCATCTGCGGCCGGGACCCAGCCAGCGCGTCCATGCTCTCCCACTCGGCGACGATGCAGTAGCGCCCCTCGCCCGACTGGATGATATTGGCATGGCGCAAGCCCGGCCAGTCGGCGACGACATTGCGGTGGGCATCGAGGAAGGCCGCCTCCATGCCCGGTTTGACTTTAAAACGCACGACATTGAATGCGGTCATGGCAGCCTCCGGTGCGGTTGAAAACGGTGTTGTCCGCAAGCCGCCAGATTACCACGCCCAAAGAATGAGAAAAAGCTAAAATAACCGCCGCCGAAGCACGAGGTAGACCGCTCCTGCGCTCATGATAGCCAAGGCATACCAGGTCAGCGCATAGACCAGATGGCTGTTGCGGAAGGTCACGACCGTCAGGCCGCCAATCGGCAGGCCGCCCATATTGGGTGTGGCATCCGCATCGATGAAATAGGGTTCCACGTCGGCCAGTCCCTTCATCGCCGCGATGGCCTCGACATCACGGGAGAACCAGCGGTCGCCTGCCGGATCGTTGGCGCGCAGGAAGGCCCCGCCGGGTTCGCTCAGGCGCAGAAGCCCCGTCACGGAGACCGGGCCGGCAGCCAGTTCACTGGCAAGGCGCGCCTCGGGAGAACGCTTGTCCGCGGGCACGAAGCCGCGGTTGACGAGAAGGGTCGAGCCATCGGCCTGCCGCAGTGGAGTCACGACCCAGAAACCGGCTCCGCGTTCCGTGACGGCTTGCACCAGCACCGTTTTCGCATGATCGAAGAAGCCGATTGCGGTGACGCGGCGGTACTCGTCCTCCGCCGGATCGACAGCACCCGAAGGTGCCGGAACCGGATCGGCATGGATGCGCGCGTCCACACGGGCGATGAGGTCCAGCTTCCAGAACAGGCGCTGCACCTGCCAGGTGCCAAGCGCGACGAAGGCCGCGACGAGGCAAAGCAGGAAGACCGTCAAAGCCAGCCGGCTGCGGGAGGACGGCTTGTCCTCCCTGCCAGGCTCATGATCCGCGCTCATCGCCACGTCAGGGCATGTTCTTCATCATCTCGTGGGTCATCGGCATCATGTTGGCATTGAGGTGATGCATGACCCAGAGCGAGCCGGCGAGCGCGATGCCGACGATGATCAGCGTGAAAATCAGCGCCATCATGGTCCAGCCGCCTTCCGAGCGGGTGTTCATGTGCAGGAAATAGACCATGTGCACGATGATCTGCACGACGCCGATGCCCATGACGAGAACCGCGGTGAAGAGCTTGCTGTCGAGCACGCCGCCCATGACCAGCCAGAACGGAATGGCCGTCAGGATGATCGAGAGCAGGAAGCCGATCATGTAGCCCTTGAAGGAGCCGTGGCTGGCGCCGTCCCCGTGATCGTGGCCATGGTGATCGTGGCCGTGATGGGCGTGGTCGTGAGTGGGGTTCGCGCTCATCCGAGGACTCCGAGCAGATAGACGAAGGAGAAGACGCCGATCCAGATGACGTCGAGGAAGTGCCAGAACATGGAGAGGCACATCAGCCGGCGGCGATTTTCAGGCGTGAGCCCGCGCTTCTTGACCTGCACCATCAGCGTGATCAGCCAGATCGTGCCGAAGGTCACGTGCAGGCCGTGCGTACCGACCAGCGTGAAGAAGGATGACAGGAAGGCCGAACGGGTCGGACCGGCGCCTTCGAGGATCAGATGGTAGAACTCGTAGAGCTCGAGCGCCAGGAAGGCCGCGCCGAAGACGCCGGTGATGCCGAGCCAGACCAATGTCTCCATCTTGGCGTTGCGCTCCATCTGGAGCATCGCAAAGCCGTAGGTGATGGAAGAGAGCAACAGCATCGCCGTGTTGATGGCGACGAGGTTGAGGTCGAAGAGATCGGCCGGCGACGGACCGGCGGCATAGTTGCGGCCAAGCACGCCATGCGTTGCGAAAAGCACGGCGAAGATCAGGCAGTCGCTCATCAGGTAGAGCCAGAAACCCAGCATGGTGCTGTTTTCCGGGTGGTGCTCTTCCTTGAGGTAGAAGACCGGCTTTTCGTCCGGGTTATGGACTTGGGTCGCGCTCATGGGCTCAGGTCCGTTCTGCAAGCAGCGTCGTGCGCGCATCTTCCGTCGCCGTCACGGTCTCGACGGGGATGAAGAAGTCACGATCGTAATTGAAGGTATGGGCGATCGACACCGCGATGATGGCGATGAAGGAAACCGCCGCCAGCCACCAGATGTACCAGATCAGCGCGAAGGCGAGCACGATGCTGATGCCGGCGAGGATGACGCCCGTGCCGGTGTTCTTCGGCATATGGATCGGGCGGAAGCCTTCGGTCGGGCGCTCATAGCCGCGGTTCTTCATGTCGTACCAGCCGTCATGGTCATGCACGACGGGCGTGAAGGCGAAATTGTAATCCGGCGGCGGCGAGGAGGTCGACCATTCCAGGGTACGGCCGTTCCAAGGGTCACCGCTGTCGCAGCGCAGTTGGTCACGCTTGAGATAGCTGACGACGAGCTGGATCACGAAGGAGGCGATGCCGATGGCGATCAGGCCTGCACCGAAGGCGGCGATGATGAACCAGATTTGCAGCGACGGATCCTCGAACTGGCTGACGCGGCGGGTGACGCCCATCAGGCCGAGCACATAGAGCGGCATGAAGGCGAAGAAAAAGCCGATCTGCCAGAACCAGAAGCTCATCTTGCCCCAGAAGGGATCGAGCTTGTAGCCGAAGGCCTTCGGGAACCAGTAGACGACGCCCGCCATCAGGCCGAACAGCACGCCGCCGATGATGACGTTGTGGAAGTGGGCGATCAGGAACAGCGAGTTGTGCAGCACGAAGTCCGCCGGAGGGATCGCGAGCATCACGCCCGTCATGCCACCGATGACGAAGGTCACCATGAAGCCGATCGTCCAGAGCATCGGCACCTCGTAGCGAATGCGCCCGCGATACATGGTGAAGAGCCAGTTGAACATCTTCGCGCCCGTCGGGATCGAGATGATCATCGTCGTGATGCCGAAGAACGCGTTGACCGAGGCGCCCGAGCCCATCGTGAAGAAGTGGTGCAGCCACACGATGTAGGAGAGGATCATGATCACGCAGGTCGCATAGACCATCGAGGCATAGCCGAAGAGGCGCTTGCCGCAGAAGGTCGCGACGACCTCGGAGAAAATGCCGAAGGCCGGCAGCACGAGAATGTAGACTTCCGGATGGCCCCAGATCCAGATGAGGTTGATATACATCATCGGGTTGCCACCAAGGTCATTGGTGAAGAAGTTCGTGTCGACATAGCGGTCGAGCGACAGCAGCGCGAGCGTGGCTGTCAGGATCGGGAAGGTCGCGACGATCAGGATGTTCGTGCAGAGCGAGGTCCAGGTGAAGATCGGCATCTTCATGAAGGTCATGCCCGGTGCACGCATTTTCACGATGGTCGCGATCAGGTTGATGCCCGACAAGGTCGTGCCGACACCGGCCACCTGAAGGCCCCAGATATAATAGTCGACACCGACGCCGGGACTGTAATCCACGCCAGAAAGCGGCGGATAGGCCAGCCAGCCGGTGCGCGCGAATTCGCCGACAAACAGCGACATCATGATGATGATGGCGCCGGCCGTGGTCATCCAGAAGGAGAAATTGTTGAGGAACGGGAAGGAAACGTCGCGCGCGCCGATCTGCAACGGCACGACATAGTTCATGAAGCCGGTGACGAAGGGCATCGCCACGAAGAAGATCATGATCACGCCATGCGCGGTGAAGATCTGGTCGTAGTGATGCGGGTTGAGATAACCCTCGTTGCCGTTGAAGGCGATCGCCTGCTGGATGCGCATCATGATCGCGTCGGCAAAGCCGCGCAGCAGCATGATGATGGCGAGGATGATGTACATGATGCCGATCTTCTTGTGATCGACACTCGTGAACCACTCGTTCCAGAGGTAGCCCCAGAGTTTGAACTTCGTGATGAGCGCCAGAACCGCGAGGCCGCCGACGGCTACGGCCGCGAAGGTCACGACGAGGATGGGCTCGTGATAGGGGATCGCTTCAAGGGAAAGCCGACCGAAGAGGAATTTCGTGAGGCTGATGTCACCGAACATGGGATCGTCCAATAGCTTATCGAGTGTGCATCCGCGTCAGGCGCGGATGCCATGAAATCCTGGTTTTGACCGCATCATCCGACGCCGGAGCGATGCCGCCCCGGCCGGAAATGCCCTAGTGCGACTGGTGCGCATCGTGGTTCATCGTGGCCGGTTCCTCGATGCCTTCGGCGGGCTCCTCGCTGCGCGCGGCATTGCCGGTTTCCGGGAATGTGGCGGCGGGCGCCTCCTCCGCGGTGTGCCGGTTGTCGTGCTCCAGCTTGGCCTTGTTCTCGTGGCTCTCCTTGCCGGCACCGCCCATCATGTCGATATGCATCATGTCCTTCATGCACATCTGCCCCTCGCGGGCGCACATGTTGAGCACGGCTTCGTAAAGCCCGTTCTCGACGGTCGCGTAATAGCGCACCGGCTCCTTGGTGCTCGGCTTTTCGAGCTTCAGATAGGCGTCGCGGTTGAGCGCCGTGCCGTTCTGTTTCACGCGGGCGACCCAGGCATCGAAACCGGCCTGATCCACGCCGTGAAACTTGAAGCGCATGTGGGAGAAGCCGTCGCCGCTGTAGTTGGACGACAGGCCCTCATACTCGCCGGCCTTGTTGATGACGGCGTGCAGCTTCGTCTCCATGCCCGGCATCGTGTAGATCATGCCGGCAAGGGCGGGAACGTAGAAAGCGTTCATCACCGAGGAGGCGGTGAGCTTGAAATTGATCGGCACATCGACGGGTGCCGCCATCTCGTTGACGGTAGCAATGCCGTATTCCGGATAGAAAAACAGCCACTTCCAGTCGAGCGCCACGACTTCGACGGTGATCGGCTTCACCGCTTCGGTGACAGGCCGGGCCGCATCGATCCGGTCGAGCGGACGATAGGGATCGAGCTTGTGCGTGCTCACCCAGGTGATCGCGCCGAGCGCGATGATGATGGCGAGCGGCGCCGACCAGATGATCACTTCGAGGCCGGTCGAGTGATGCCATTCGGGATCATATTTTGCCGCCGTGTTCGACTGGCGGTAACGCCAGGCGAAGAACAGCGTCAGGAAAATCACGGGCACGATGATGACGAGCATCAGGATCGTCGAGATGACGATGAGGTCTCTTTGCTGCGCCGCAATATCGCCGGATGGCGACATGACGACCAGATTGCACCCCGAAAGGGTAGTCATCATCAGGGCAAAAAGGGTGAATCTTCGGGCTAAACTGAATTGCTTCGGCATTTCGGCCTCAACTTGCGTTCTGTCTAGTCGGCAATAATCGGGCACGACCACGGTTGGAAATGAGGTCCATCGTCGCAGCGCAGCATTCTGTCGCAGGAGGTTAGTCAATCAGGGACTATCTGTCGATGCGCGTTTGTACTAGCGCATTAGAAATGCCCGTTATCAATTTCGGCACCCGGGGCGAATGTGCTCCGGTCCGTGATCTCTCCTTGATATCGGACGCCGATTGATCAACATTCTAACCACATGACGCAAATCCGCGCGGAGGAGTTCATGAGTTCGGCCACCCAACATCCCACATCGTCCGGTCTCGAACGGGATGCGCGTCGCATGCACGACGACGACAAGCCGCTGTCGCCGGGCAGTGTCGCCATCGGCGTGGTCATCGGCCGCACCTCCGAATTCTTCGACTTCTTCGTCTACGGCCTGGGCTCGATCCTCGTCTTCCCGAAGCTGATCTTCCCCTTCGCATCGAGCGCGGTCGCGGCGACCCTGATGTCGTTTGCGCTGTTCCCGCTGGCTTTCCTCGCCCGCCCCGTCGGCTCCTTCGTCTTCATGTGGATCGACCGCAACTACGGGCGCGGCACCAAGCTGACCGCGGCCCTCGTCATCCTTGGCGGCTCCACCGCCTCCATCGCCTTCCTTCCCGGCTATGACACGATCGGCTATTGGGCCGTCGCACTGCTTGCGCTCTTCCGGCTCGGACAGGGCTTTGCCCTTGGCGGCGCCTGGGACGGGCTGGCGTCGCTGCTCAATCTCAGCGCGCCGGAAAACCGTCGTGGCTGGTATGCGATGATCCCGCAGCTCGGCGCGCCCTTCGGCTTTGCGCTGGCGAGCGTCCTCTTCGGCTATTTCGTCACGAACCTTTCGGAGGCCGACTTCCTCGCCTGGGGCTGGCGCTATCCGTTCTTCGTCGCCTTCGCGATCAATGTCGTGGCGCTCTTCGCGCGCCTGCGCATCGTCGCCAGCAAGGAATTCGGCGCGGCCATGGAAGCGCAGGAGCTTCAGGCCCGGCCGATCTTCGAAATGCTGAGCAAACATGCGATGGACGTCGTGCTCGGCGCCTTCGTGCCGCTCGCAAGCTTCGCCATGTTCCACCTCGTCACGATCTTCCCGCTGTCCTGGGTCACGCTGACGGGCGGCCAGTCGGCGGCGCAGTTCCTCTGGGTGCAGGTTGCCGGTGCGGCGGTCGGCGCGGTCGGCATTGTCCTCTCAGGCGTCATGGCCGACCGGATCGGCCGGCGCAACCAGCTGATGGTCGGCGCGATCCTGATCGCGATCTTCTCCTTCTCCGCGCCCTTCCTGCTGGATGCCGGCGGCAAGGGGCAGGACGCCTATATCCTGATCGGATTCTTCATCCTCGGCCTGACCTTCGGCCAGTCCTCAGGTGCGGTCTCCTCACGCTTCACGCAGCAATACCGCTACACCGGTGCGGCGCTGACCTCCGACCTCGCCTGGTTGCTCGGCGCGGGCTTTGCGCCACTCGTGGCGCTCGGCCTTGCCAGCACCTTCGGTATCGTCTTCATCGGCGGCTATCTGATCTCAGGCGCGATCTGCACCATCGCGGCGCTGACGCTGACGCGCGCGATCAACCCGTAGGGGGAAGCGGATTTTCAAGCCAGCGGCGGGCTGCCAAAGCCCGCCCTCGCTTTTCCGTGCTATCAACGGCTCACTGATTCTCAATTTGTAGACGCCATGAGCCCCAAAACCCGCGGTTACCTCTTCGCCTTCCTGGCCATCTGCATTTTTGCCGGGCAGGACGCGATCACCAAATATCTTGGCGATCGTTATCCCGCGCTGTTCATCACGATGATCCGGTTCTGGGCCTTCGCGCTCTTCGTCTGCGGCTTTGCCGCGTCGTCGCCCGGCGGCCTGCGCCAGGCGATCCGGACGCGCCGCCCGTGGCTACAGATATCCAGGGGCCTCCTGCTCGTCGCCGAAATCGTCCTCATCGTCTTCGCCTATGTCCATGCCGGCCTTGCCATGAGCCAGTCGATCTTCCAGGCGACGCCGCTCATCATCACAATCCTCTCGATCCCGCTGCTGGGCGAAGCGGTCGGCTGGCGACGCGGGACGGCTGTCCTGGTCGGCCTTATCGGCGTGCTCGTGATCATCAATCCCGTCAACGTGCACTTCGACCAGTCGCTGCTTCTGCCGCTCGGGGCCTCCGTGCTCTTCGCGCTCTACAGCATCGCCACACGCGCCGTCAGCCGCGAGGATTCGGCCGTCACCAGCCTGTTCTATGCCGGTGTGGCCGGGGCCGTCGCGATCTCGCTGATCGGCCCGTTTTACTGGACTGAGGTCATCCCGACCGACTGGTTCGCACTGGCCGCGCTCTGCATCTGCGGCACCCTCAGCCACTATTTTCTGATCCGCGCTTATGGCCTTTTACCCGCCGCGGAAATCCAGCCGGTCACCTATTTCCAGCTCGTTCTCAACGTCATCCTCGCCGTGACCCTGTTCGGCGAAATCATTACGGCCAATATGGTGATCGGCGCCATCATCGTCGTCGGCGCCGGCCTTTTCACCATCTTGCGCGAGCATCAGCTTGCGCGGCGGTCCTCCTCCGGCACATGAATGTTCTGAGCGAGAAGGGCTGCATGCTGGTTGAAATTCACTATTTTGATCCGGCCTGATTCGGGCATGGGCAGGAGAGAAGCGATGCACGCAACGTTGAACGAACTCGCGGCCGATCTGGCGACAGGTCGGGTCACGTCGTCGCAACTGGTCGAGGTATCGCTGGCGCGCATTGCCGACGAGACGAGCGAAGGCGCACGTGCCTTCGTCAAGGTCCATGCGGACAAGGCCCGTACCGCAGCCAAGGCCGCGGACGACCTTCGAAAGGCGGGGCTCGCCCCCTCGCGTTTCGCCGGCATTCCGATTGCCGTCAAGGACCTGTTCGATCTGGCCGGCGAACCCACGCCTGCGGGCTCCCGGGTTCTGGCCCATGCCGCTCCGGCCAAGGCCGATGCTCCCGCCATCGCCCGTCTCAAGGCCGCCGGCTTCATCGTCATCGGCCGCAACAACATGACCGAATTCGCCTTTTCGGGCGTCGGCATCAACCCGCATTACGGCACGCCCGCCAACCCCTACGATCGCGCCACCGGCCGTATCCCCGGCGGCTCCTCCTCCGGGGCGGCCGTCTGCGTGGCAGACGGCATGGCCGCAGCGGCAATCGGCTCCGATACCGGCGGCTCCTGCCGCATCCCCGCGGCACTCTGCGGCATCGTCGGCTACAAGCCGACGGCAAACACCGTGCCGTTGAAAGGCGCGCTCCCCCTCTCCTTCACGCTCGATTCCATCGGCCCCTTGGCAAACAGTGTCGATTGCTGCGCCAGTCTGCACGAAATCCTGAGCGGCACCACGTTCACCAACGAGGGTGAACGTTCGGTCGCAGGCCTGCGCATCGCCGTGCCGCAATCCGTCGTCTTCGATGGCATCGAGCCGGTGGTGGCAAAGACCTTCGAAGCCGCGATCAAGCGTCTCGCCGATTCCGGCGCGATCGTGACGGAGATCCCACTCAAGCAATTCGAGATGGTGTTCCAGATCAACGGCAAGGGCGGCTTCCCGGCTCCGGAAGCCCTCTCCTGGCACCGCGATCTTCTGGAAGAGCACGGCGAGGATTACGATCAGCGTGTGCGTGCCCGCATCCTGCGTGCCAAGGAACAGACGGCGGCCGACTATATCGACATGCTGCACCTGCGCCGCGCCTATATCGAAGAAACGAGCCGCGCAATCTCGCCCTATGACGTGATCGCCATGCCGACCGTCCCGATGATCGCCCCGTCCATCGCGTCACTCGAAGCCGATAACGACCTCTTCGTGAAAACCAACCTGACGCTGCTGCGCAATCCGGCGCTGATCAACATGCTCGATGGCTGCGCCATATCCCTGCCGGCGCACCGCGAAGGCGAAGCGCCGGTCGGAATTATGCTCGCGGCTGCGGGCGGGCGTGATGCCGCTTTGTTTGCCAATGCGAGGGCGGTGGAAGCGGCTCTACGGACATAAATGCGGCGAAAGCAGCCGGTGTCAGACCGCTCCGGCCAGCGCATCGGCAACCGCGATCCTCGCCATTTCAAGCGCTGCCTCGCGCGTCTTTGCCGCGGCGATGAAACGACCGTTGTGGCAGAAGGTTGCGCCGGGCACGCCGCAAACCGCCGCGAGGTTCTCGCCGGTCAACCCTGCCCAGGCTGCCGGCAGATCCGCCCGAAGTTCAAAGCCGTCGCTCGACCGGCGTATGCCCGTCAGGCACCAGTCGGTGTCTCGCGGATGCACGACGAAGAGGAGGTGATCCGCGCCGGCCTTCACGATTGCCGGACGGAACGGCATGCCCATCGGAAGCTCCAGCACGCGCCCGTCACCGGCCGCCGCAATCGCCCGCAGCACGATCGACTCCGCCCGGAGTTTCGCCGCCGCCTGTCTTATCGACGCTTCCACGAAACCGCGGGCGATCGCTAACGCCTCGTGGAAGGCCCGATCGTCGGCACCCGGCTCCTTGTCGTCGAAGACGGGCTTGAGCGTTTCCAGCAGGACGGGCAGCGTCAGCTTGGCCAGAGCACCGGCCTCGGAAGGGCTCAAGGCGCCATTGTCCATCAGATCGACCGGCAGCACGAAATCGAGGTCGAAGCTCGCATGCAGGGTGTCGATATCGGCAGTGGGAACGCCGGAGGCGTTCAGATAGTCCCGGCCAAACTGGCGCCAGACCAGCCCGAAGGAGCTGAACGGCTGGCCGTCATCGCGCAAGGGCGCACCGCGCTGGTGGTGATCGAAAATCCCGGCCGCCGGATCAAAGGCGCCGCCGACATCGTAGATGATCCTGTCGCTTGCTGGCGTGATCCATTCCGGCGCGCGGCTGCGGATGATGCGGGCCTTCGGAAACAGACGCGCCAGGATCACGCTCGACAGCAGCTCATCCGCATGGAAGCCGCCGGAATGCGTTACGAGGAAATCGGGTTCCATGCTGGTCAACCTATCGAGAGTTCTGTCTTGAGACGCTCGGATATCGATTGGAGGCCCGCGTTACAAGGCCCGACGGCATGTGCGCGCTGCTCACGGCGCCTATCAACACTGCTTACGGCCCGGCGCTCGCCTCCCAGAGCTCGCGAACCATGTCGCGAAGCAGCAAGGCCTCGGCCCAGCGATCCGTCGTGTCGTTGCCGTCCCGGCCGGTGATCGCATAGGGTTTCGGGCCGAGCTCGCAGGTGAAGGCGAGTGTCGCATCCTCGTCCGACCGGGCGCGCCATTGGCGGAAACCGTAGTCCCACCAGCCGAGGAAGAGATCGAGCCAGGGGCGGTGATGCGGGAAGGAGATTTCGATCTGCACCTGCTCACGCGAGGCGACGCGGCCATGGAAGGCCTGGGCGTTGTCGAGAATGCGCCGGATCAACGCATGGTTTTCCTCCTCGACCGGAAAGGCGAATTCACGACCGACGAGGAAATGCGAGAGATCGGCAAGCAGCGGCAGGTCCGGGCGCTGGTCGAGAAGATCGAGCGTGAAGAAGAGGTCCGTCGTCATCCGGTCGCGGTGGGTTTCGATGAAGACGGGGATTCCGGCGTCCTCGGCCAGGCGCATCCAGCCGTCGAGCAAGGGCAGGCAATCCTGGACCCGGCGCAGCCGCACGTCGGGTTGCAGGTTGATATGGCTGACCGGGAAGTCCGCCGCCAGTTCCAGCGGCAGGCGCAGGTCATCGATGGAGCGCGGAAAGCAAACACCTTCGATCTTGAGGCCGGTGCCCCGGATGGTGTCGTTGAGCGCAACAACATCCGCCCGCTTGGTATAATGCGCACTGATGCCGTCGAAGCCGGCTTCCGCGATCATCGCAATGTTTTCTGCAAGGCTTCGCTCATGGCCGTCCGTATGCCGGCGCTCCATGGCCCAGAGCGACTGGAAAATGTGCAGCCTCTGCATCAGGCGGCCCGTGCGCTTTTGAGGAGCGCCTTGAGATTCACGGCGGGATCGGCAAGGGCTGCGGGATCGGGACTGATACCCGCCGCGATCAGCATTTCCGCAAGCTTGATATCCTTGGCGAGGCTGTTGCCGGCACCGAGACCGGCGGCGGCCACGAGGTGTCCGTCTTCCAGATAAAATTCCAGCTCGCCCTGTTCGAGCGAGCGCAGAACGCTCTGGTGTCCGGGCTGCGGCAGGCCGGCGACCTGCAAGCCGAGATCGTACTGATCCGACCAGAACCAGGGGACGGCGGCGAAGGTTTCGGCTGCACCCGCCATGTTGCGGGCGGCGGTTTCGGCCTGGCTGCGCGCATTGCGCCAGCTTTCGAAACGCAGATGGCCACCACCCGGCTGCGCCACGGCAGCACAGTCGCCGGCCGCGAAGATGTGCGGATCGCTGGTTCGCAGATAGGCGTCCGTCAGGATGCCGTTGCCGACTGCGAGCCCTGCCGTGTCAGCGATTTCCATATCCGGCGCCACGCCGATGGCGGAAACGACGATATCGGCCGGCACCGCGGTGCCATCGGCAAGCACGACGGTTCCCGATCCGATCTCGGCAAGCCCCTGCCCGAGATGGAAATGAACGCCTTCCTCGTCATGACGTGCCTGCAAGCACGCCGCAAAACGCGGCGGCACGGCACGCCCAAGCGTCTTCGGCGCGGCCTCGATCACATGCACGCCGACACCCTTGCCGCGCAGCACCGCTGCAAGCTCCATGCCGATCAGCCCCCCGCCGATGATCGCCACGGTTCCACCGGTCGTCACCCGGGAAAAGATCGCATCGGCATCCGCAAAGGTCCGGAAATCGAGCGCCCGTTCGGCACCCGGGCAGGTCAGGCGGCGCGGCCGCGCACCCGTTGCGATGAGCAGGCGGTCATAGGAAAGCGTCCGCCCGTCGCCGAGGAGAAGGTGGCGACGGGCGGCGTCGATCTGCGTTGCCGACATGCCGGGAAGGTAATCGATGCCGGCGGCCGAAAGCGTTTCGACCGAGCAGATCGTTTTCATGCGGACGACACCATCAAGGGGTTTCGAGAGCGGCGGGCGCTCATAGGGCAGATGCGGTTCCGTGCCGACGAGCGTGACAGGCCCGGAAAAGCCCGTTTCGCGCAGGGCAAAGGCCGCCCGCGTGCCGGCTTCACCGGCGCCAATGATAACGATACCGCTCATAGGGTCTCCTCCGAAAAAGGGAGGCCGGCGCGCGCACGCGCCAGCCGTTAAGCCTCAGTTCTTGCTGGCGTATTCCGCCATGTTCTTGGGCGTGACGAGCTCGAACGGCACCCAGACCTGCTTTTCGACCGGCTCGCCGCGCACGAGTGCTACGGCGGCATCCACGGCGCTGGCCGACTGGCCCTTGGCGTTCTGGAACACGGTGGCATCCAGTTCGCCCGCCGCCATGGCGGCCAGACCGTCCTGCGTGGCATCGATGCCGATGACCACGACGTCGTCCATCGAGACACCGGCGGCCTTCAACGCCTGGACGGCGCCGATCGCCATTTCGTCATTGTTGGCGAAGACGACGTCGATCGGCTGGCCCGCCGTGATCCAGTTCGTCGTCATGTCCATGGCGTTGGTGCGCGTCCACGCGGCCGATTGCTCGTCGGCAATCGTTACGCCCTTGCACTCGCCTGCGGAGAGCGCCTCCTTGAAGGAGGAGGTGCGGTCACGCGAGGCCTGGTGGGCAAGGTCACCCATCAGGATATAGACCTGCGCATCCGCGGCCTTGCCTTTTTCCTTCAGCAGCGAACAGGCTGCCTCGCCGGCAAGCCGCCCGGCATCCGTCTCCTTGGAGCCGACATAGGCCTGCTTTTCCGGGAGCTTGGCGATGTTTTCCGGCTCGAGATTGAGGAAGACGAGCGGAATGCCCGCCTTGGCGGCCGCGTCGCTGACACCGGCGGCGGCAGACGTGTCGGTCAGCGTCATGACGATGGCGTCGACACCCGCGGCGATGAAGTTGTTCACCTGGTTGAGCTGCTTGGAAATGTCGGTCTGCGCATCCTCGACCTGCACGCTGACGCCATTCACTTCCGAGGCCCGGGCGCTGATGCCTTCGCGCAAGAGCGTCTGAAAATTGTTGTCGAAGCTCTGCATCGAGACGCCGATCGTCTCCGCAAAGGCAGCACTTCCCATCATGGCGGCCAGAACGGCCGCCAGGCACATGGATTTCATGATATCCTCCCAATGGGTGCCGGCTCACCCGATCGCACACCGGAGGCCCGACGGGCCTGGTCTTCGAAACGCGGCCCTAGCCGAGGGCCACGCGCACCTCTCCATCGACCACTTCGGCCGGGTAGGTTTTCAGGTTCTCGCAGGCGGGAAGGCGCAGGGCCTCGCCGGTGCGGTAGTCGAAGGCGCCGGAATGTTTGGGACATTCCACCTCGAAATCCATGACCAGCCCGTCGGCGAGATGGATCGCCTCATGGGTACACAGGCCGGCCGTGCAGTAGATCCCGTCATCCGGCCCGCGGTAGATGGCATAGGTGCGGCCATCGTGATCGAAGCGGATGGCGCCTTCCTGTTCGATGTCTTCGAATTTGCAAGCAGATACCCAGGTCATTCTGCAGCTCCCTGAACTTCTGTACGGGCCTTGCGGGCGGCGAGCTTTTCCTTGCGCTTGCGATAGCGCTCCTGCATGCGAGCCTCTCCCTCGGCCGAGCCGTCGTGCCAGGTGCCGAACCACTTATCGAGCGGGATCAGCGCATCGCCGTAGTTCACCTCGAAATACTTGTGGTGCAGGTAGTGCGCATAGGCGTGGCTATCGACCAGCTTGTCCTCGCCCACTTCCACCTTGTCGAAGCCGACATGGCCGGGAATGGCGCCGAAACCGGCATAGTGAAGCTGGTACAGCATCAGGATCGGATTGGACGGCAGGACCAGGTGATAGAAGGCCGTGCCGAGATAGAGGAAATGCTCGACCGGATGCATCGACAGCGACGACCACGGCGACGGATTCACCGAATTGTGGTGGACCGAATGCACCCACTTGTAGAGGAACGGCACATGGATAAGCCGGTGGATACAGAAGAAATGGAACTCGTGGATGATGGGGACGACGAGCGCCACCAGCGCCAGCGTCCAGGGATTTTCCGCGAAGCTCAGCCAGGGCGCATAACCATTGGCATAGGCCCACAGCATGGCGACCTCGATGGCCGTCCAGATCGTCACACCGGACAGGAAGGTGCGCAGCATGTTGTCGATGTTCTGACGGTCGAACCAGAAGACGCTGTTCTTCTGGTCGGCGGGGAACTTGCCATTGTATTTGAAGCGGTTTTCCTGCCGCTTCAGCACATAGAGGTTAAGCTCGAAGGCGCCGTAGAACAGGAAGACGCAGACGGCGTTCACCGCGTAGAGCCAGAGCGCCCAGCCGGCACTCAGCGTCTGCATCGTCTCCACCGAGGGTACGACCCAGGCCCAATAGGCGACGGCCGAGGCCGCGAAAATGGCATTCCACGGAAAGAAATAGTGCGGCAGCCACTTGAGAACCGCCATCAGCTTCGGCGGAAAGACGAACAGCGGCGCGGTTTCCACCGGCGTGTTCGGCGCCCAGTCGCCGCGCTTGTTGCGCGTGCCATATTTGAGGTCGTCCATTGCGCTCTCCTTCGGGCTTTCGCCCGCACAATCGTCACGGTGATGGAGAGCGCAGGATTTGCCTTGCGTCGGCAGCGCCTTGCGGCACGCCGTCCCTCCTCCTGATTTGAAGATTATCAGGACGAGCCGCAGGGGCCGAAGACTTCATTGATCAAAATAGATCAAAGGCTTTCGGCCGTGATGGTGATGAAGCGAATGGGGTTGCGATCCGGCTCGATCTCGGTCAACCCGACCTTGCGCAGGATGATGTCCAGCGCACGTTGCGCCTGCGCCTCCGGCGCCTGATCGAGCACGACATCCATGATGCCGTCGCGGAGAGCCGCGCGGGTGTAATCGGTCAGTTCATGACCGATGAACAGGAGGTCCTTGCCGCGGCCGCTGCGCCGCAGGACATCGATCACCGCCGAGTTTGCCCCGCCGACATTGTAGAGGCCGACGAGGTCGGGATACATCCGCAACGCCATCGCCAGGGTCTCGGCGCTGAAATGCTCTTCGTCGCGGGTGAAGCCGAGCCATTCGAAGGTGATCGGGCCGGGATGATCGCGAAAATAGTCCGAAAAGCCGCGCACCCGGTCACGGTGCACCTGATAGATCGGATGACAGAGTGCCACGACCGGCCCTTCGGCGCGTGCCATACGGCTGATGAAATGCGCCGCCGTGCGGCCGGCCGCATAATTGTCGATCCCGACGAATTCGACCCGATGCTCGGAGGCACGGGTGACCACATGGACGATCGGCAGGCCCTTGCTGGCTAGGCCCTCCACCGCCGCCTTGACCAATGGGCTGTTGGGAACGGCGAGAATAAGCCCGGCGCGCGGATAGTCCGTCGAGGCGATCGCCTTTGCGATCTCCTGCGGGTTCATCTCCTCGACGAAGCGGCGATGGACGACGACGAGCGGATCGATGCTGTGGGCAATCTGCTCGAAGGCCTTGGACAGGCGCCGGTAGAAGGTGGTCTCCGGGCGCACCATGAGAACATCGACCCGCAGCAGGCCGCGATGCGTATCGGGCAGCAGCCGCGGATAGTTCAGGCTTCGCGCAGCAACGACGACCTTCTCGACGAGCTCCGGCCGGACGCCGCCGCGCCCGTTCAGCACCCGCTCGACCGTCGCGGTCCCGACACCTGCCTCGCGGGCAATGTCCTTGTAATTCGCCTTGCTCAATTCCACCCCTCGGAAGGTATCGTTGCGCGAATATCCAACGGGACCGGTCGCTTGGCAAATCTTCACTGGGAACGACAGCGCGTTCCGCCGTCAGCCCGCGCGAATCCGGTTCAGCACGATGTCGAGCGCCCGGGTCAGGGCAGCAAGACCGCCGCCATCGCGAAACTCGGCGAACATCTGCTCGTTGAGGCCGCCTTTGGTGGAATATTCGTGGCGCAAATCTTCCAGCGGCGTGGACGGGTTGCGCATCGCGACTGCCGCCAGACTGGAGAAATGCTGATCGAGATAGGCGCGCGCGCTTTCCTTCGGCAAGCCCTTCTCCTGCAGCCAGCCGACGATGTGATCCATTATACCGAAATAGGAGCCCATCAGCGCACTTGCTGCGGCAAGCAGGTCGTATTCCTCGATCGTTTCGCAGGCGACCGCCGTACCAAGATCGGAAAACAGGGCTTCGACCGCCGGATCCGGCGGGAAGATCGCGGTCACACCGCTGCGTGTCGCCACGAAGGGAAGCGGAACAGCCCGCACGATTTCAACGGAGGCATCGATCCACGAGCGCAAGGTGGCGTGATCGATCGTCGCGACGAGACTGACCACCCGTTGCCCGGACCGGAAGCGGAGACCCCGCACCACATCCTCCGCAACATTCGGCCGGATGGCAAGAAACACCGTGCCGGAGGCGTCGACGACATGCTGGTTATCCCGCGCGACCGCCACCTGAGGCGACAGTGCCGCAAGGCGCTGTGCCGTCACTATCGAGCGGGGCGAAACGACGATGTCCGGCACCCGCCCGCTGCCCGCAAGAATGCCCGTGACGATGGACTCGGTGATCGTACCGGTCCCGATGAACCCAAGGCGAGTCTCTGCCGTTGCAGTCAAATTCAATCCTCCGGAGGGCTGTGAAAACCGGCCGGCAGCGCAAAACCCGTCCCGGAGGCCGGTGGCTCGTAACCTGTGTCCGGACGCGTTTTGGGGATCATCGCATGGGCAGCGACGACCGAACGGATCGCAACGGGACGATAGTTGCGCACCAGATCCGGCCGCTCCATGCCTTTCTCATCGTCAGCCTTGTCGTTCATGGCTCTCTCCGATTCCATGGGCACGGCGAAGAGGGCTGGCGCAACCTAGCGCGCCTCACTCCGCCACGTGCTTAACCATTGTACCACCACCCGTCGCCTGATCGGTCGGAAAAACCTCAACGCGGGCAACATCTACATAAACCGGCAAGGCAATCACATCATTGACGATGCGGGCGATGTGTTCCGGCTGAATCGGTCGATAGCCGTCGTAAAGCACGGCCTGCGCCTGGTTGCCGGCGATGGAGGTTCTGTAGAGGTCCGTCTGGACGCGGCCGGGTACGATCTCGCTGACGCGCACGGACGTGCCGAGCAGGTCGCAACGCAGGTTGTCGCAGAACAGGCTGAGCCCAGCTTTCGAAGCACCATAGGCCCCCATGTTCGGATAGGGCGCCTGGCCGCCGCTGGAGCCGATATAGATCAGATGACCGCGCTTGCGCGCCACCATGCCCGGCAGCACGGCGCGCGTCAGATGCAGCGGCGCCTTGAGATTGACGTCGATCATCGCGTCGATCTCGGCCGGCTCGATGTCCTGGAAGGCTGCGCGCGTCGAGAGAATTCCGGCATTGTTGATCAGCACATCCACGTCGATACCGTCGAGCGTTTCGGCGATCCGGGCCGTATCGCGCACATCCGCCTGCACGGCGACCGCACCGGTCGCCTCCGCCAGCGCGGCAAGCTGCGCCTCGTTGCGGCCGATTGCATAGACGGTGAGACCACGGGCACGCAGCATCGGCTCGATGCCATCATGACGATCCATTCCGCCATTTCAACGGGCTCCGCCGCCCGGCCGAGCGCGCTCGCCTTGGCCAGTTCCGGCAGAAAACCAAGCTCTTTGGCGCGATCCGTGGCAAAGCCGGCGGGTGCGACCGAGTTCACGAGAATCTGGTCCTTGGCGCATTCCTGCGCGAAGGATTTGGTGAGGCTCACCACCGCCGCCTTGGTAGCGGCATAGTGCGCGTTCTGGGGATGCGCCTTGAAGGCATCGACCGAGGTGATGTTGACGATGCGGCCCGTCACTTCGGGCGCATTGACGAACTGGCGCATATGGCGCACCGCCGCGACCATCATGTGATAGGTGCCCTTCACGTTGATGGCGTTTTCGAGATCCCAGTCCTCGTCGCTGATTTCGAGGATCGGCTTGCGCGGGTAGATCGCCGCGCTGTTGACGAGCGCGTGAATTCGGCCAAGCTTACCGGCCACAGAATCGAAGCCCGCATGGGCCGTCTCGGCGCGGGAGATATCGGCGACGGCAGTCGCCACTTCGGCGCCGAGCATTTCAAGCTCCGTTGCTGCCGCGGCCAGCAGCGCCTCATTGCGATCGATGAGGCCGATTTTCGTCGCGCCCTGCGCGATCATCAAACGGGCGGTGGTAAGGCCGAGGCCGGAAGCGCCGCCGACGATGACAACAGACTGGTTCTTCACGTTTCCGACCTCGCGATTTCGGGTTGCGTCGCCATATTGGTATGTTATCACTTATATGCCAACTTTGGCGAAGCGCAAGACGATTTTTCGGACCTCGCCCATGATCCCCCGCCTCGGCGCCCCGCGGCCTGCCCGCTCAACAAACGACGATTTCCTAAGCCATCTCGCCGGGGCGGGTTTCGAGGGAGACATCGCTACGTCGCCAGCAGACCTTACCGTCTTTGCCACCGACAATTCCATCTATCAGGTCGAGCCGTCAGGCATACTCTTTCCAAAAAACATTCATGATCTCAAGCGCATTGCCAAGGGCCTTTCCCGGCCGGAATTTTCCGGCGTCACAGTCGCCCCGCGCGGCGGCGGCACCGGCACCAACGGCCAGTCGCTGACCACCGGCATCGTGGTGGATTGCTCGCGCCATATGAACCACATCCTGGAAATCGATCCCGTCCGCCGCATCGCGCGGGTGGAGGCGGGCGTCGTCAAGGATCAGTTGAACAAGGCGCTGGCACCACATGGCCTGTTCTTTGCACCCGAGCTTTCCACATCCAACCGGGCGACGATCGGCGGCATGATTTCCACCGATGCCTGCGGCCAAGGCTCCTGCCTCTACGGCAAGACGAGCAACCACGTTCTGGGTCTGCGCATCGTACTGACCGACGGCACCGATTATCTGTCCCGCCCGGTGCGCGAGGAAGAGCTGCGCGCATTGCAGGCGCGACGCGACCGGATCGGCGAAATTCACAGGACACTCGGTCGCATCGCCACCGATGATCGCGACGAGATCGAGCGGATTTTCCCAAAACTCAACCGCTTCATGACCGGCTACGATCTCGCGCACATCCAGCGTGATGACGGCCGTTTCGATCTCAACGCGGTGCTCTGCGGCTCGGAGGGCACACTGGCGCTGATCGCCGAGGCCGAACTCAACCTCCTGCCCCTTCCGGCGCATGCCGCACTCGTCAACATCCGCTACGCCGATTTCAACACCGCCCTTGAAGACGCCCGCAATCTCGTGGCGCTCGACGTCGCCTCGGTCGAGACGATCGACGAGACGGTCCTGCGGCTTGCCAAAAGCGATATCGTCTGGCCGCGCATCGCATCGTTATTCCCCGACGATGCGGACGGATCGGCCAACGGGATCAACATCGCCGAGGTGCTGGCCGATACACCGGACGAACTGGCGGCAAAGCTTTCGGCAGTCACGACGGCCCTCGAAGCCAGCTCCTTCGCCGGACGCAAGGGCTTTACGATCACACATGGCAAGCCGGACATCGAAGCCGTCTGGACGATGCGCAAGCGCGCCGTCGGCCTGCTCGGCAATGTGGACGGCCCGACACGGCCCGTCGCCTTCGTCGAGGACACCGCCGTTCCGCCGGAAAATCTTGCGGCCTATATACGCGAGTTCCGCACGCTTCTCGATGGGGAAGGCCTTTCCTATGGCATGTTCGGCCATGTCGATGCCGGCGTGCTGCATGTTCGCCCGGCATTGGATCTGACGCGTCCCGATCACGCGGCACTCGTTCGCCGGATCAGCGACACCGTCGTAGCGCTCACGCGCAAATATGGCGGCGTGCTATGGGGAGAACACGGAAAGGGCGTGCGCTCGGAATATGTACCCGCCTTCTTCGGCCCCCTCCTCTATTCCCGTCTCCAGGACATCAAGGCGGCCTTCGATCCGCTGGACCAGCTCAATCCCGGCAAGATCGTCGCGCCTTCGGGCAAGACGCTGCCGAAAATCGACGAAACTCCGCTGCGCGGCTCGCAGGACCGCCAGATCGGCAGTGACATCCGCGCCGCTTTCGACAATGCAGCCTATTGCAACGGCAATGGCGCCTGCTTCGATTTCGATGCGGATAGCCTCATGTGCCCCTCCTACAAGGCGACACGGGACCGGCGTCATTCGCCGAAGGGTCGCGCCTCATTGATGCGGGAATGGCTGCGCCGCCTTTCGGAACATGGCGTCGATCCCCGCCGCGAAGCCATGCGGCTGCGCCGTCCCCTTGCGAAATTCAGCCTTCCACACCGCCTTTGGAACAGCGTCAATCCCGCCAACCGCGATGATTTTTCACATGAAGTGCGCGCGGCAATGGATACCTGTCTCGCCTGCAAAGCCTGCGCCGGCCAATGTCCGGTGAAGGTGAGCGTGCCGGCGTTCCGCGCAAAGTTTCTCGAACTCTACTACGGACGTTATCTTCGACCGCTGAGGCATCCGATCGTTGCGATGATCGAGTGGGCGCTGCCGCAGATGGCAAGCCTGCGACCGCTCTACAACCTCGCCACCAGCTCCAAGGCCGGCAAAGCAGCGATGGCTCTTGCAGGCCTGACGGCCCTGCCCGCGCTTGCGCCGATTTCCGCACGACGCGAACTGGCCTTACGTGAAGTCCCCGTCGCAACGGTTGAGGAGATTGCGCGTCTCAGCGCATCGGAGAGAGAGCAAGCCGTCGTGTTCGTGGCGGATGCCTTCACCGAGCATTTCGATCCGCAGGTTCTGCTTGACGCCATCGACGTTGCGCGACTGCTCGGTTTTCACCCCTTCATCGCGCCTCCGCTCGTCAACGGCAAGGCGCTGCATGTTCATGGCTATCTCGGCGCCTTTGAACGGACCGCGCAGGAAACGGCAAACCGGCTTGACCGGATTGCCGGAACCGGCGTCGCTCTGGTTGGCCTCGATCCGTCGATGACGTTCGCCTATCGCAGCGAATATGCCGGAACGCGGATGCAGGCCCGCATCCAGCTGCCGCAGGAGTGGCTGGCCTCCCGGTCGGATCGCCTCCCCTCCTCCAACGCTCAACACCGGCACCATTTTCTGATGGCGCATTGCACGGAGCGAACCAATATGCCGACATCCGTTAGCCTGTGGTGCTCCGTCTTCGCAAAACTGGGCGTTGAACTGACCGCGCTCGACACCGGCTGTTGCGGCATGGCCGGCACCTTCGGCCACGAAGTGCGCAACCGCGGCATATCCGAAAAGCTCTATGCAACGAGCTGGGCGCCGGCGCTCGCACGTACGACGACAGACGCCGTCGTGATGGCAACGGGCTATTCCTGCCGCTCACAGGTGAAATTGATGGACGGGCGACGCCTGCCGCATCCGCTCCAGGCGATCCTTGCCATTCTCAGGGAGAACCCGGTGCCCTTTAAGAATGAGCGCCAGGTATGATATGTGATAAATGCAAACTATCGGGAAAAAGGGCGGCACGGGCATGTCGATCATCACGCAACGCGGCAATCTTGCCGAAATCGTCGTGGCCAAACTCGCCGAACGCATCGATAGCGGACTTTATGCGCCGGGCGAGAAGATCCCGTCAAGTGCGCAGCTGTGCGAGGAGTTCGGGGTCTCGCGCACCGTCATCCGCGAGGCACTGACGTCTTTGAAGGTGGCCGGCCGCGTCATTGCCCGGCAAGGTGCCGGCGTCTATGTAACGGACAAGGACGTCAAGGCGCTGAATTTCGAGATCAGCCGCATCGATGACATCCGCTCGGCCATGCAAATCCTGGAACTGCGTCTCGGTGTGGAAATGCAGTCCGTGGCACTTGCCGCGCAGCGCCGTACACCGGAAGCGCTCGCCGAAATAGCCCGCGCCTTCGACTATATCGAAAACCTCGACACCGACGATGCCGAGATCGAGGCGCGCGCCGATTTCGAGTTCCATCTCGCCATCGCCAAAGCGACGCGCAACCCGCACTTCCCGAGCTTTCTCGAAGCCGTGATGGGGGAGATCAATTTCGATCTGGTGCTCAAGCATCGCCAGTCCGGCCGCACCTACAATGCCTATCTGAAGAAGATCAACAAGGAGCATGCAAGTATCCTCGCGGCGATCACGCAGGGCGACCCGAAGGCCGCCAAGCAGGCGCTTGTCGCGCATCTCGAGGAGAGCCTCACCCGTTATCGCGCGATGCTCGACGAACCGGCAGGCAGCGAGGCGGAGGACTGATCCTCCGCCCTGAGCGTCCGTCCAGTCGAGAGCATTGCCAGACGCCGAAGCGATCACGCTTCGGCTGAAAACGCCCTATCTTCCCACAGCAATCGCCTGTTCGCGGATCTGCGTCAGGCTCATCTTCGGCGTCAGCGCTTCCGGGTCGATGCGGATCTCGATCAGTGCCGGCTTTCCGGAGGCTTCCGAGCGAAGGAAAGCGTGGGCGAAGTCCTGCGTCTTCTCCACCGTCTCGCCGTGCAGGCCATAGGAACGCGCAAGGGCTGCGAAATCCGGATTGGTAAGTCTGGTGCCGGAAACACGGCCGGGATAGCTTCGCTCCTGATGCATGCGGATCGTGCCATACATGCCGTTGTTGATGACGAGGAAGATGACGCGGGCGTCATATTGCATGGCCGTCGCCAGTTCCTGCCCGTTCATCAGGAAGCAACCATCACCGGCAAAGGCCACGACCATCCGCTGCGGCGCGGTAATCTTTGCCGCAATCGCCGCCGGCACACCGTAGCCCATAGAGCCATTGGTCGGGCCGAGCTGTGTGCGAAACGTGCGGTATTGGTAGAAGCGGTGCGCCCAGGCCGAATAGTTGCCGGCACCCGTCGTCAGAATGGCATCTTCGGCCAAATGCCCACGCAACCATTCCATGATGTCGCCCATCTGCACGGGACCAGGCACCTGCGGATGGTTGATATTGTCGAGATAGTCGGCATGGGCCGTCTTCGTCCACTGTGCCCAGGCGGGTGTCGAGGCCGGCTTCAGCTTGGCAGCCTGCGACAGGAAGCCGGCAACGCTGGCATTGATCGGCAGCGTGGCATGGTAGACGCGGCCGAGCTCTTCTGCACCGGGATGGATGTGAACCAGCGTCTGCTTCGGCACGGGAATGTCGATCAGCGTATAGGCGCCGGTTGTCATCTCACCGAGGCGTGCTCCGACGGTAATGAGCAGATCGCAGGCCTTCATATGCTGGAGAAGCTTCGGGCCGGCCGCAAGACCGAGGTCGCCGGCATAATTTTCATGGTGGTTGTCGAACAGGTCCTGGCAGCGGAAGGACGCCGCCACGGGCAGCGAAAAGGCCTCGGAGAAAAGCCGTAGGTCCACAACCGCCCGCTGCGTCCAGCCGCCACCGCCGGCAACGACGATCGGTCGTTTCGCCTTTGCCAGAAGCGTGGCCAGCTCGTCGAGCTGCGGCTGACCGGCATATGTTTCGACGCGCTTGTAAGCCGGCGTATCGGCGACGGACACCATGTCCGTGAGCATATCCTCCGGCAAGGCCACCACCACCGGTCCCGGCCGGCCGTTGACGGCGCGGTGGAAGGCCTGGCTGATCAGCTCGGGAATGCGCGCAGCATCCTCGATCTCCACCACCCATTTCGCCATCTGGCCAAACATCCGGCGGTAGTCGATCTCCTGAAATGCCTCGCGCTCCATCTGGTCACGCGCCACCTGGCCGATGAAAAGGATCATCGGCGTCGAATCCTGGAACGCCGTGTGCACCCCGACGGAGGCATTGGTGGCGCCCGGCCCGCGGGTGACGAAGCAGATGCCCGGCTTGCCCGTGAGCTTGCCATAGGCTTCCGCCATATAGGCCGCCCCTCCCTCCTGCCGGCAGATGATGAATTCGATCGCGTCTTCCGCATCGTGGAAAGCATCGAGCGCTGCCAGATAGCTCTCGCCCGGCACGCCGAACACCCGTTCGACGCCATGGATCCTCAGGGCGTCGACCAGAACCTGGCCGCCGCTGCGTGTTTCGTCTTCGGTTGTCATATCGGTCTCCTGAGCCGTTAGATCACGGCGTCCTCGAGAAAAGGCCGGTTCGCGACGACACGCTCATAGCCGAAGGGCGAGAGGTCGAGCGTGCGGAAACCGCCATAGGTGATCAGTTCGGAAAGCCCGCGCCCCATGGCCGGCGATTGTTGCAGGCCATGGCCGGAAAAGCCGTTGGCGAAGAGGAAATTCCTCACGTCACTGTGCGGGCCGAGAATGACGTTGTGGTCGAGCGTGCAATAGTCGTAGTGGCCGGCCCAGCTGTTGACGACCTTGATCGCCTCGAAGGCTGGAACCCGCTCCGCCATGGTCGGCCAGATTTCCTCTTCGAACTCATCGTGCATGACGGCGAAATCGTTCGGATCGACTTCCGGATCGTGTTTGGGATAGGTGCCCATCAGATAGAATTTGCCTTCCGGACGGAAGAACACGCCGGTCGGATCGATGGTGAGGCCGACGCCGGGGCCGAGCGGTTCACGGCAATCGACGACGAAAAGCGAGCGGCGGCGCGGCTCGACGGGAATATCGAGGCCCGCCATTCGCGCCATGTTCTTGCCGTTGGTGCCCGATGTGTTGACCAGCATACCGCACGCGATCGTCTGCCCGCCTTTGGTCGTCACCGAAACGATGCGATCCCCCTCGCGGTTGATCGCGACGACTTCGTCCTCGACATATTCGACGCCGCGTGAGCGCGCCTTCTTGCGGAAGCCCTGCAGCAGACCGACGCTGTCGAACCATCCCTCGCCACGCTCACCCTTGCTGCCGAGCGTCAGCCCTTCGGTGTTCAACCATGGAAAGCGCTCCCCCAATTCTCGCGGATCGAGCAGCGAAACATCGGCACCGCAGGAAAGCTGGGTTTCATGGTTGCGGCGAAGCACGTCGGCGCCGCGCTCGTCACCGGCGAGGAAGAGATAGCCGTTCTCGTGGAAACCGATCTCCGGCGTATCGTCGTCGACGGCGACGTTCTCCTTGAAATTGCGGATGAATTCCGTTCCGAACTGCGAGACCTGAACGTTGATCGCATTGGAGAACTGGTGGCGGATGGAACTGGAGGAGAGCGCGGTCGCCGAACGCTGGTAGGTCCAATCCTTTTCGATGACCAGGACCGAACCCGTAAAATCGGGATTGGTCGCCAGGAAGTAGGCGGCCGCGCTGCCGACGACGGCACCGCCGACGATAATCACATCATAGGAGATTTTCGAAGCGGCCATCACTTGTCCTCGAAATGGCCGACGGCGGTGAAACTGCCGCCCTGGAAGCGCACGGCCGGATCGTTCGGATCGCCCTGCTCCGTCTTTGCAAAAACCTTGTCGGCATAGTCGTCGGCGCTGTCTTCCGGCCTGTAGCCCAGCGATGCGGCGGTGCGGTTGTCCCAAAAGGCACGACTGTTGTTCGACATGCCGTAGGCCACCATGAAGCCGACCCGCTCCGCCGACAGGCACTTTTCGACAAGCTGGCGGCAATCGCGGTAGGAGAGCCAGGTGATGAGATGGCGTCGGTCGGTCGGCTCCGGAAAGCAGGAACCGATGCGGATCGAGACGGTCTCGATACCGAACTTGTCGAAATAGTAACGGCCGAGATTTTCGACGAAGGTTTTCGAAACGCCGTAAAGGCTGTCCGGGCGTGTCGGTACGGTGCCGTCGATCGTCTCGGTGCGCTCGTAGTAGCCGATGGCGTGCACGGAGCTGGCATAGACGATGCGCTTGACGCCGTGCTGGCGGGCAGCCTCGTAGATGTTGTAGCCACCGGAAATGTTGCTATCGAGGATCGTCTTCCATTCGGCCTCGAGCGGCTGGCCGCCGAGATGCACGATGGCGTCGCAGCCCTCCACGGCCTTGGAAACCGCATCGAAATCGGCAAGCTCAAGCGGGAAATCCTCCTCGTGGGAGGCGATGTTTTCGCAAGGTTTGCGGTCGGAAAGGCGCACGACCTTGCCAAGACGCGTCCCGGACTGGCGCAACGCCGTACCGACACCGCCGGCCGCACCCGTCAGAAGAATTTTCTGGAAATGGGACATGACAGCCCTCTTTAACGAAGCTGCGCCAGCGCACCGGCAATGCGGTCGATGGCGAGCGTGAGATTGTCGCGGGATGTCGCGAAGGAAAGACGGATATAGGGCTCGACGCCGAAGGCTGCCCCCGGCACGGTCGCGACCTTGCCCTGCGTCAGGAGATAGGAGGCAAGCGCGGTGTCATTGGCGATGACGGTGCCATCCGGCGCCGTCCTGCCGATATAGGGCGCACATTTCGGGAAGAGATAGAATGCCCCTTCCGGCGCGCGCACCTCCAGCCCTGGAATGGCACCGAACCCCTTGGCGACCAGCGCACCGCGCGCCTTGTATTCGGCAACCGCGGCTGTCACGAAATCCTGTGGCCCATCGAGCGCCGCGGCCGCGGCGACCTGCGTGATCGACGACGGGCACGTGGTGCTCTGCGACTGCATCTTGTTGAGAACCTTCGTCAGATCCTTCGGTCCCGCCGCATAGCCGAGCCGCCAGCCGGTCATGGCGTAAGCCTTGGAGACGCCGTTGATCAGCAGCGTGCGGTCGCGCAGCTCCGGGCAGGCATTGACGAAGGAGGTGAAGGGCACATCGGCGCAAACGATATGTTCGTAAATCTCGTCCGACATGATGGCAACGCGCGGATGGCGGGCCAGCACCGCGCCAAGCGCCTTCAGTTCATCGGCGGTATAGATCGCCCCGGTCGGATTGGACGGTGAATTGAACAGGAACCAGCGGGTCCTGGACGTGATCGCCGCTTCCAGCCGCTCGGGCGTGATCTTGAATTCATCCTCGACACCGCAGGGCACGACCACGGGCACGCCGCCATGCAGGATCACGATATCCGTATAGGACACCCAATAGGGTGCGGGAACCACGACTTCGTCGCCGGCCTCCAGCGTGCCGAGAAAGGCGTTGAACAGGATCTGCTTGGCGCCATTGCCGATGGAAATCTCGTCCATGGCATAGTCGAGACCGTTCTCGCGCTTGAATTTCCGAACGATTGCCTCGCGCAACTCGGGAAGGCCGTCGGGTGCCGTGTAGCGGGTGATGCCACGCTTCATCGCATCGACGGCGGCGTCCACGATATGGGCGGGCGTATCGAAATCCGGCTCACCGAGCGAGAGATCGATAACGTGCTCGCCCTTTGCCCGCATGGCCTTGGCAGCCATGGAGACGGCCATGGAGGGAGACGATTTGATGGTGGACGCGCGACGGCTTTCGAAGGCGATCATGTTCATGCTTTTCCTCCCGACTTGCCATAAAGCGCGGCCTGTTCGCCGGTGATGTAGCCGTGCTTGACATCGTGGGCGACGGCATCGGCGGGACGCGCCGCCGGATCGCCGTAGCCACCGCCACCAGGCAGCGAGAGCACGAGGCGCCGGCCTTCCGGCACGAATTGCAGTCCCTTGCCCTTCAGCGTCGTCCCGTCATCGAGCGCCACACCGCCGGGCGCACCGTCGAGGCCGCCATCGCGGCCACGGGCCGGGTGGTCGAGACGGTCGAACATGGCGGAGAAGCGGAACGAAAAACCCTCGGCCGCCTCGATCTCGATCATCTGGCCAAGCCCCCCGCGCTGGGCGCCGGCACCGCCGGAGCCATCGCGCAATTCCTTGCGCCAGATGACGACCGGACCGACATTTTCCGTCGCCTCGATCGGCATCGTATGCACACCACTCGGGAACGCCGTGGCATTCAGTCCGTCAAGCGAGGCGCGCGCACCGGAACCGCCGGAGTTGAACATCAGGATTTCCGCGCCCTTGCCGCCGATCTGATCGGAGATCGGACGCACGCTCATATGCAGGTTCCAGAGCGCGCTTGCGCCCTCCGCCGGCACCTGGCCGGGCAGCGCTTGATGCAGCGCGCCAAGCACGAGATCCGGCACGAAATGGCCCAGCACATGACGCACGGCGACCGGAGCCGGGCGCTTCGCATTGAGAATGCAGCCCTCGGGAGCCGCGACCTCGAACGGCGCAAGCGACGCCGCATTGTTTGGAATATCAGGCGCCACGACGCATTTGATGCCGTAGCAGGCATAGGCTTTCGCATAGACCAGCGGCACATTGATGCCGAACTTGCTCATGCCGGATGTTCCGTCGAAATCCACCAGGACGCCGTCCGGGCCGATCGTGAGCTTTGCGGCGAGATGCACGGGCTCATCATAGCCATCGAGATCGAGGCTATAGGACCAGCTGCCATGCGGCAGGTCTTTCAACCGCTCCAGCGTCGCCTCGCGGCTGTGCTTGAGAATGAAGCCGCCGATCATGGAGAGGTCTTCGAGGTTGAACTCCGTCAGCATGTCGATGAGGCGGCGGTGGCCGGTCTCGTTGCAGGCGGCGAGCGCATGGAAATCGCCGACCACCTTGTCGTTCTCACGCACATTGTTGCGAACGATATGGATGAGCGTGCGGTTGAGCGCGCCGCGCTCGAAAAACTTCGTGATCGGAATGAAGAGACCTTCTTCGTAGACTTCGCGCGCATCCGGGCCGAAGCCCCGACCGCCGATATCCACCACATGCGCGGTGGAAGCGAAGTAACCGACCAGCTTGCCATGGTGGAAGGAGGGGGTGACGACGGTGATATCGTGCAGATGGCCTGTCCCCTTCCAAGGATCGTTGGTGATGTAGACGTCGCCCTCGAAGATATTGTCGGGGCCGATATCGTCGATGAAGTGCGCGACGGACTCAGCCATCGCGTTGACATGGCCGGGCGTGCCTGTGACGGCCTGGGCCAGCATGCGGCCTTCAAGGTCGAAGACGCCGGCGGAAAGATCGCCCGCCTCGCGGACGGAGGTGGAAAAGGCGGTGCGGATCAGCGTCTGCGCCTGTTCTTCCACAACGGAAACGAGACGGTTCCACATGACCTGCATATGGATGTCGATCATCGACTGGTTCATGGGTTTCGTCCTTACAGCCGGGTGATGAGCAGGCAGCCATCGCGCTGCACGATAGCCTTGAAGGCAGCGGTGAGCATGGTAGACGTCTCCCGCTCCACGACGATGGCGGGGCCTTTCACGACATCGCCGGCCTTGAGGCTCTCACGGTCGTGGATGCCCGCATCGAGGAAAGCCCCCTGCGACGCTTCGAAAAGGCGGCGGGTCCTGGCGGGTGCAACGATGCTCCCCTCCCCGACCGGCGCCACGCGGGCAACCGGCGGCAAGGGCGAACTTGCCTTGACCGACCAACTGACGATCTCGATGTCGAGACCCTCGATAGCCCTGCCGAAGAAGCGCTCGTATTCCGCTTCGAACCGGGCGGCGATCCGTTCGGCGCTGCCGGCGTCGAATTTTTCGGCTTCCAGCGACACGGGAATGTCCCAGCCTTGGCCGGCATAGCGCATGAAGAGCGTGCGTTCGATGACCGGCGCACCGCTATCCAGCCCACCCTCGACGAAACCGAGCGCCTCGGCCTGCATGGCCGCGACCAGCTTGTTCGCCTCGGAAAAATCGAAACCGGAGAGATTGAAGACGGCACTGCGCACGGCCTCGTAACCGAAGGGCGCGCGCAGGAAGCCGATCGCGGAGCCGACGCCGGCGCCAGAGGGCACGAGGAAGGTGGAGATGCCCATCTTCTCGCAAAGCCGCGCCGCATGCAGCGGGCCGGCACCGCCGAAGGTGATCATGGTGAAGTCGGCAATGTTCTTGCCATTCTCCACCGTATGGACGCGGCCGGCATTGGCCATGTTCTCGTCCACCATCTCGCAGGCGCCATAAGCGGCGGCATCCGGATCAAGGCCGATGACGGCGCCGATATCGTCGGCCATCGCCTGACGGCTGGCGTCTATCGAGAGCGGGATTGCTCCACCGGCAAAATCGTCGGGATCAAGCTTGCCGAGGATGAGATCGGCATCCGTCACCGTCGGGTTCTTGCCGCCGCGCTGATAGCAGGCCGGTCCCGGCTCGGAGGCTGCGGAATGCGGGCCGACGCGGATCTGGCGCATACCGTCGACCGAGGCGATGGAGCCCCCGCCGGCGCCGATCTCCACCATCTCTACGACGGGAATGGAGATCGGCATGCCGGAACCCTTGCGGAAACGATAAGTGCGCGCGACCTCGAAAGTCTTGGCCGTCTTCGGCACCTGGTTTTCGATCAGGCAGATCTTGGCCGTCGTACCGCCCATATCGAAGGACAGCACCGTATCGAGCCCATGACGGCGAGCAATGTCGGCCGCGAAGATCGCGCCGCCCGCCGGGCCGGATTCCACGAGACGCACAGGAAACTCGGAGGCGCTTTCGACGGAAACGATGCCACCGCCGGAATGGATCATGAAGACCGGGCAACGCACGCCGATCTCCTTCAGCGAGACGACGAGGCGGTCGAGATAGGATTTTATCGCCGGCTTCACATAGGCATTGGCACAGACGGTATTGAAGCGCTCGAATTCGCGCATCTGCGGCGACACTTCCGAGGAAATCGAGACGGAAACCTGCGGCAGGCGCTTCAGGATCGCGTCGCGCACCGCCACTTCATGCGCACCGTTGGCATAGGCATGAATGAAGCCGATGGCGACGCTTTCATAACCGCCTGCGGCGATCGCCTCGACGACGGCGGAAACCGAGGCCTCATCCAGCGGCAGCAACACCTTGCCGGCCGCATTCATGCGCTCGCGCACCACGAAACGATCGGCGCGAGCGATGAGGGCCGGCGGCAGCGTAATATTGAGGTCATACTGTTCGAAACGGTTTTCCGTGCGCATTTCCAGCGTGTCGCGAAAGCCCTCGGTGGTGACGAAGGCGGTTCTGGCGCCGCGACGCTCGATCAGCGCATTGGTGGCAAGCGTCGTCCCGTGGATCAGAAGACCGATCTCGGTGAGGGCAATACCGGCCATATCAGCGACCGCACCGACCCCCTTGAGGATCGCCCGCTCCGGCGCGGCATAGTCCGTCAACACCTTGGTCGAATGCATGACGCCGTCGAGATCAAGGGCGATATCCGTAAAGGTTCCGCCGATATCGACGCCCACCCGGCAGTTCCGCGGCACGTTGCTGGCCATTTCATTCCCCACAGTGACACGCCCTTGGGCGCCCGATCCCAATCCGGCGCGAAGCGCCAGCGAAGCTCTGACACACCAGTTTCCACGGCTGGCGCGCCGACGCAAGATTTCTGCTTGACGGATTTTGGATATATCACTTATCATACATGTGTCAACTGAAATTGAAGCCCGATTGCGACGAGAAAAACGTCGCAATCGGAACATGGCGCCGGCCGCCTTTTCTTCAGAAACGGGTAGGAGGCGTGACAAGACAAAAAGTTCAACGACTTAACCAGAGGTAAGCGCAATCTCCGCCAAGCGATCGTCGCGATCATGCAACGGGTGCCGCCGGACCCAATCCGGCTACACCCTTTGCTGGACGCATTCAGGGCAGTGCTTTCTTCATCCCACTAGCGGCGATCGTCCTGTTGCGCCCCTTCGCCTTGGCTTCCAGCAAGGCGGCATCAGCGCGCGTGATCAATGTCTCGACGGTGCCGCCTGCGGGGGAAGCTGCAACCCCCACCGAGACCGAAACCGTCCCGAGGATCTGCCCGGCATGGGAGAGCGCGACGCTGCTGATCCTGTCACGCAGCGTTTCGGCGAGGCTGGCCGCCTCCCCCTCGTCGAGGGACGGCAGGAGGGCGGTAAATTCCTCCCCGCCGAAGCGAAACGCATTGCCGACCGCGCCGATCGTCTCACGCAGGGTCTGCCCGACGAATTGCATGACGAGGTCACCGGCATCGTGCCCGAACTGGTCGTTGAAGCGCTTGAAGTGGTCGATATCGATCATCAGGCAGGCGAGCGGATCCGACCTGTGGTCGCGGGCATGCCGTTGCACCGTCTCGTCGAGGAAGCGGCGATTGAACAGACCGGTGAGCGGATCGCTGACGGCAAGCAGCGTCAGCTTCTCGCGCAGTTGCAGATTGGCAAGCGCGAGGCCGACATTTTCGGCGATGAGTTCGAGATAGAGCCTTGGCCCTTCCGGACCCAGCGCATCGACCACCCGCTCTTCGAGATAGAGCAGCCCGATCATGTCGCCCTGTGCCGTCAGCGGCACACACAGCGCGGCGATGCCGGGCGGGTCGATATGCTGGCAAGGCACATCGGAACCGTTGACGCTGCTGGCATGGGAGCGGCCGCGCCGCAGCCCCCAGCATTCCGCCGCGGGGAATACCGCGGCGGAATGCGCCGGTTCAAGCCAGGCACCGGCGCGTGCCAACGATGTGCCGGCCTCGTCGAGGACGTAGAGGGCGCCGGCAAGGCCTGGAAATATCTGCGGCGCGAAGCGCACGATCACATCCGTAAGCTCGGCCTGGTTCTGGCAGGCCTGTACGCGATGCATCATTTGCAGAATGAGATCCTTGGTGTTCTGGTCGGCCCGCCGCTCGGTATCGAGCCGCTCGCGCTCGATCAGGTTGGCACGAAACACCTCGATGGCTTCTGTCATCTCGCCGATCTCGTCGCCGCGCCGGTCCACAGGGACTTCGACGGTGTAGTCCTGCTTTGCAAGGCGGCTGACGATGCCCGTCATGCGTTTCAGCGGCATCGCGACCCGGCGCCGCAGAACGAAATAGAGCACGGCGACGAACAGCGCGCCCGTCACCCCAAGCATGATCTTGGCCACGAGGCTCCATGCGTTGCTGCGCGCGCGGGCCGCTTCAAGCTCCGCGGCCGTGCGCGTTGCCGTCAGATCGCGAAAATGGGCAACAGTCTGGAGAAGCGCCTTCTGAACCCGCTCATGCTCCGGGCCGAACAGGAGATCCTGCGCCGCGGCCTTTTCGCCCCGTTGATAGGCCTCGATGGCGGCGCGTTCGAGCTTGTCCAGTTCCTCTGCATCTGCATTAACGGCGAGCAGCGCCTGCGCCTCGGAAGACGTCAGGCTCTGGGATGCCAGTTTGGCTGCGGCCGCCTCGCGTTGCCGCTCTTCCGCTTCATCGATCTGAAACGCCTGCAAGTGGCGCTCTTCGCCGCGCATCACATAAAGCCGCGCCTCATCGGTACTGACCTCGGCGCCGAGCGCCAATTCTTCGGCGAGCGTATCGAGCATGAGATGCTGTTCGGCCGCAGCGCGCTCTTCAACGGCGCTGCGCGACGACAGGATGAAGGCGGCGCCCGACAACGCGGTCAGAGCGACCGTGATGCCATAGGCCCAGTTGGTGATCGTGGTTATCCTCATGCCGCTACATTGCCAGTAGCGGCTTGAGCGAAGATTAAGAAACCATTGCCGATTGCAGCTACAGGCAAGGCAACGGGCCATGCCCACGATCAGAGGTTGGATCTGGCCTCAGGCCGCGCCTGACCTGATCATGCTGAAATAGTCGTCGCCGCCGACCTGGCCGCCCTTGAGCGCGATCTCCAGGCCATCGGCAGCACCGCCATGGGCGATGCAAAGCGGCGAGCCTGGCGTCTGCGGCAGCGGCATCTTCAGCGTCAGGGCCGCGATGCCCATCTCGCCGAGCGCATGACTGGACGTATCGCCGCCGGCAACCACTGCCCGGGAGAGACCGGCGCGGGCGACGAGCTCCGACTGAATGCGGCCAAGTGCGCGACCGAGGCGATGGCGCGCACCAATGGAGGAATCCAGTTCACCGCCCCGGTCGGCCGAAGGCCCCAGCGCCGTATAGAGCACGACGCTTTGCCCGCTTTCCAGCACCTTCAGGCCCGCCTCGATAGCCGCGGCGATGGTCCCGGCATTTCCCTCGCTTGATAGCGCAACCGGGTCGAGCGTCACGCCTGCAAACCCATTGGCCAGCGCATGGCGGATCTGGCGCTCGGTCGTCGGCGAAACGCTGCCGGAAACGACGGCGATGCGATCGACCGGCCCGGCATCCGCGAAGGCCGGCTTCTCGCCGACCAGTTCATCCTTCCGCCAGGCGGGGATCAGCGCATATTCGACGCCAGAGGAGCCGCAGACGAAACGGCTCTTTGTGCGCAGCCGATTCCAGAGCAGGCTCCCCGCCGCCACCTGCGTTGCCGGGTCGAGCACATCGAGCAACAGGATATCGGTGGCTTCCGGTTCCGGCGCACCGAGCAATCCGACATTGTCCACCAATGCGGAGGACAAATTCGTCTGGCGCGCGAGATGCAGCAGGAGGTTTGCTTCATCCATCGGCGTGACGGGGTGGCGCGACATGACGGGATGGCGGTCGATACGGTAATTGCGACCCTGATAGGCGGCGAAGAGTTCTCCGAAAGCGGTGTAGCGGCGGATCTGCGGCGCACCGACGATAAGCGGCACCGTGGCGTCGCCGAAAACGGATCGGCCGATCTCGATCGCCCGACCGATATTGCCGACGCCGGGGGCCGAATCGAAGGTCGAGCAGACCTTGTAGTGGCAGAGTTCCGCATCGAGCGACTTCAGCCAAATGAAGGCTTCCCTCAGATGCACATCCATCCAGTCCGGCGTCTCGCTGCGGCTGGTGCCGGCCAGCCCATAGGCACGGGCACCGGAGAAGCGCGAGAGCAAGGCCGCATCCGGCATTGTCAGGAAGAGCACGGTCTCGACGCCGTTCGAGGCGAGCGCCTCCATGACATCGGTCGAACCGGTGAAATCGTCGCCATAGTAGCTGATCAGAGGACGCGTCATGTCTTAGGCCGCCTTGCCGTCGGCAAATTTTTCGATGGATTGCGCAAGTTCGGGATGGTCCTTGGCATAGGTTGCGAGCGGCACGCCTGAAGCGGCGGCCTCCCAGGCCTGCCTGACCGCCTTCACCCCTGCCCCCGGCCCGCCCGGATGGCTGACGATGCCGCCGCCACAGAGATAAAGCAGCTCCGTCGAGCCGCCGGTCGCCGCGATCGTATCGGGTGCCTGCCCACCCCATTGGCCAGAGCCGATGACCGGAAGCGCCACGTCCTTCTGCGAAAATAGCGGTGTCGTCACCGCCTTGTAGGAGCGCACGAAACTTTCGTCCGGCTCCCAGTACTTCACGCGGATGCCGTTGATCTGGAACTGATCGACGCCGAGCAGGCGCCAGAACTGCTGCCAGACGGAAAATTCGAAGCCGAGGCCGGCATGGCGGGTGAGGATATCCCAGCCGTTGCGGTGGGCATGCAGCACGAGGCCGGAGCGCTTGCGCAGGAAGGCGAGGCCGCCGAAACCTATCGAATTGATGTTGACGACGGCGCAATTGCCGCCGGCCTGCAACACCCTATCGTGGTTGCGCATCATCTCGTCTGGATCGGCATGGCTGATGCCGAAGGCATACATGACCTTCTTGCCGGTTTTCTGCTCGTGGTCGAGGATTTTCGGCATGATCGCCGCCACGCGATCCTTCAGCGACGAATAGGCCGGGCTCATCAGCTTTTCGTCGTCCTTGATAAAATCGACGCCGGCATCGATGAGTTCACCGACCATCTCTGCCGTTTCATGCGGCCGCAGGCCGAGCGCCGGCTTGACGATGGTGCCGATGATCGGTCGTTTCTTCACGCCCGTCAGCGCAAAACTGCCGGACACGCCGAATTGCGGGCCGGGATGGGCGGCGGCAAATTCCGGCGGCAGCTTCATGTCGACGATGCGGATGCCCGTCATGCCCTTGATCGAAAAAACGCCGCCGACCGCGATGGTCATCAGCGCAGAGAGGTCGGTGCCCACGGCATCCAGCGGAAAATCGATATCGACATCCGCCCGGTTGAAGCTGACGGCATCGCCAGCCTCGTCGGGAAAGGAGGCTCGGTCCGTCGGCGGCAGCAGGCGGATGGCAACGACGCGGGCGGCGACGCGCGCCTTCAGCTCCTCCGTCTCGCCCGGCAGCGCCACGAAGGTCCCGGTCGACTGATCGCTGGCGATCTTCGTCGCCATTTTCTCCACCGAACCCGGCGTCTCTATCCGATAGGTCAGACGGATCACGTTTTCTCCTCCCGCAGCCATGCCACGGCGCTTGTTAAGGCCTTATAACTGGTATAATGAGTATTTATGTTATTGCAAGCCGATTGCGGCGAAAGCTGTTGCGGCGAAGGAACTTGGTGCATATTCAAACCTGTCCAAACCAGGTGACTCATGAACGTCGTTTCCGAACCGATCGTCCGCAAGAAACTCTCCGACGAAGTCTTCGCGCGGCTGAAAGCAATGATCGAGACCGGCGAGCTGAAAGCCGGCGACGACATGCCCTCCGAGCGCGAACTGATGGAGCGCTACGGTGTCGGCCGCCCGGCGATCCGCGAGGCCATGCAGGCGCTTGCCGGCAAGGGCCTTGTCGAGATTTCGCAGGGTGAGCGCGCCAAGGTGCTACGCATCACCGCCGAATCCATCATCCGCCAGGTGGACCTGCCGGCCAAGATGATGCTGTCCGGCTCCTCCGATTCGCTCGAGCACCTGAAGAGCGCCCGCATCTTCTTCGAACGCGGCATGATCCGTGAGGCCGCCACAAAGGCGACGCCCGAACATATCGCTGAACTGCGCGCCCTGCTCGACAAGCAGAAGGCCAGCCTCGGCGATGCCGATGCCTTCATCGATGCCGACATGGAATTCCACCAGTGTATCGCCCAGATCTCGGGCAATCCGATCTTCGCGGCCGTCAGCGGGGCGATGCTGGGGTGGCTGAAGTCCTATCATACCGAAATGCTCATCTGGACCGGCCGCGAGAACTTTACACTCGCCGAGCATGAGGAAATCATCCGCACCATCGAGAAGGGCAATGCGGACCTTGCCGAAAAGGCGATGATCAAGCATCTCGAACGCTCCCGCGCGCTCTATGCCCTCAAGGGCCAGAAATAAGGTTCAAAGCACGATCTCGACGCAGCCATAGGGCGGCAGGGAAATCTGTCCGGCCACGGGCAAAGCGTCTCCGCCGATCAGCGTAACCGCACGCGGCAGCGACGGCAGGATCACCGTCTGCACCTCCGGCGTGATGTTTGCCATGAGCAGGCATTCCTGCGACGCGAGACCAAGCACCGCATCCGGCCGTGACGTCTCGACGGCGTGAACCACCTGCCCCGTCAAGGTGCCGAGGCGGGCCAAAACATACCCGAGCGGCCGCAACGCGCCCTGAGCCGCCGCCTCGCCTTCACCGGCGACAAGCCCGAACGATCCGGCGAGCGTCGAAAGCGTCAGGACCTCCAGTCCCGCCGTCGCAACGGTCGCGGCATAGGCCAGCGTCCAGGCCGCACCGAACTGGCCGTTGTGCCGGGCATCGACATTGGCCATCGGAATGCGGCCACCGGAGGGATTGTCTTTCGTCGCGCTGCCATAGGGGTTCTGGCGCATGGCGATCGTCGAGGGGCCGAGGCGATAGGGCTTTTCGCCATAAATCGTGCGGGTGGAACTGACGACGAAACGCAGGGCCTCGAAGGTCTGCATGACCGAGAGATCGTCGGCCGCATGCACGATCGGGTTCGTGCAATGGCTGACATAGTCGATGCGGTCGCCCGGCACGCGCTTGCGGTTGAGCTCGGTAAAATAGCTCATCATGCCACCACCGAGGCGCACGCCCGGAAAGGCAGCGCGTGCCGCGGCATAGACATCCTCCAGCGGCGGGCATTCCGGCCAGATGCTTCCAGGGGGCGTCGATTGGCGATCGACCACGGGGCAGACGAACAGCGTGTCGAGCACCAGCCCGGCCTCGCGCACGAGCGCGGCGAGTTCAGTCATTTCCACGTTCAAAGGACGCGTGCAGGGCACCGCGACCTCGAGCGTCACCTTAAGGCCGGATCGTTCGGCAAGCTCGGCATAACCTTTCAGGGCTGGCAAACCGTGGCCGGCGCCGGGATCGAAATGCGCGATCAGGTGCCGTGCGCCGGTTGTCTGGAGAACACCGAGCGCTGCCCGTTCCTGCCCCAGGCATTCGGGGCGCAGGCCAACACCGATCTCGGGGAAACGCCGGATCGTCGGCGTCAGGCGCAGCGTGATGGCACCTGATGCGTCTACCGCCGGGGCAGCATCATCAGCGGCTCTGATCTCGACGACGACCTCCTGGCTGAAGGGCTTGCCCTTCGGAACGCGATAGGGCCAAGGCAGCGCCAGCGGGCGCACATAGGTCTTGTAGGAGCCATCGGTCCAATTGCGCTGGTCTTCCATCTCGAAGAGATCGCCGACGAATTCCGTCACCGCCGAAATGCCCGGAACCACCTGGTGGGTGATCGCGGAAATCTCCTTGAACGGTTGCCACGGCTCGATCTGATCGGGCCAGTGCGCATGCTCGACGCGGCCATCGCCGTGGCGGACAGTAACAGGCTGCCCTGCGACACCGATGACGGGGTGCAGCACCACGAAGCCCGCCCGCGCCGTCTCGAAATCCGCATCGCTGACGCAGTCAGCGGAAAAGGTGACGGTCTTTTCCGTGCTGGCTATCGTGATGGCGCAATCGAGATGGGCGCCTGACGGAGCCGTGAAACGGGCCTTGTAGGAAACGGAGAAGCCTTGGCCTGCAGCCTCCATCTGTAGGTCGGCAATATCAGCGCTGCAGGTGCCCCAATCCTTATCGCGTACGAGGAATGCCACCGCACGCAGCACCTCATACCCCCGAAAGCACAGGGTCCGCAGATTGCCGTCCTGAAGCGTTACGCTCAGGTCGCCGGCAACGAGCGTGTGGCTTTCAGGCTCCCGCTCGTTCGTGCCGTAGAGCCTGAGCCGATCGCCGTTCATGCCAGCAGATCCGCAATCGCGATGGTCTCGCCGCGTTCGGCGCTGAGATAGGCGGCCTCGACGAGGGCGAAGGTCTTCAGGTTGTCGCGACCGGATGTATCCGGCTCGCGGCCTTGCGACAGCCGCTCCGCCCAGTGTTTCTGGATAAGTGCGACGCTCTCCTGAATGTTGTGCCAGGGCCGCGATGCCCAGGGTAGCAGGTTCGGCACAACGACGCTTTGCACCGTGCCGTCAGGGCCGTGGACCGTCAGCTTGTAATCCTTGCCGAGGCGTAGCGTGCCCTTGGTGCCGTCGATCTCGACGAAGGTTTCCGGGAAAGGTTCTTCCGGCAGCTTCGACGCATAGCTGACATCGACGATGGAGGTGATGCCATTGTCATGGTCGAGCAGCATGGTCGCGACATCCTCGCCGGCAATGTCAGGATTGATACGGCGCGTGCGGGCGGTCATGCGGCTCGCGTCGCCGAAGAGGAAGCGGGCAATGTCGAGTGAATGGATGCCAAGGTCTTCGATGATAAAGCGCTTGCCCTTGGCGAGATAGGGCTGGCCGGAGAACACATCGAAACCGGAGCGGAAGGAGACGCGCCCCCAGAAAGGCTCGCCGATCGCGCCGCTGTCCAGCACTGCCTTGACAGCGAGGATCGGGGTCTGCCAGCGGAAGTTCTCGTGGATCATCAGCGGAATGCCGGCGGCATCCGCAGCGGCGACCATGGCCTTGGCGTCGGCCAGCGTTGGCGCGAAAGGCTTCTGGCAGATCGCCGGCACCTTGTGGCTGGCCGCAAGCTCGACCAGAGCGCGGTGGCTGCCGACGGTCGTAGCGATATCGACGAAATCGAAGCCGCCATCGGCGAACATCACGTCCGCCGACTGGTAGCGCCTCTCGACGCCGAACTGGTCGCCGACGATGCGCAGGCGCTCGGGATCGCGGTCGCAGATCGCGACGATCTCGACATCGGCGAGATCCTGCCAGCCATGCATCTGGTTGACGGCGAAGAAGCCGCAGCCGATCAGCGCACCCTTGGTCTTCGTCATGCTCAGCCTGCCTTTGCCATCTGCATCAGGGTCACGCGCTGCTGGAGGCGGCGCTGCGCCTGGTCGACGACCACCGCCACGATGATCACGAGGCCCTTGATCACCATCTGCCAGAAGGAGCTCACACCCATCATCACAAGTCCGTCCGACAGAATCCCGATCACGAAGGCGCCGATGATCGTGCCGCCGATCGTGCCGCGCCCGCCCGACATGGATGTACCACCGAGAACCGCCGCCGCAATGGCGTTCAGTTCAAGATTGGTGCCGGTCGCCGGATGCGAGGCCATCAATTCCGAGGAAATGACGAGGCCGACGATCGCCGCGCAGAAGCCGGAGAACATGTAGACGAACATTTTCACGCGGTTGACGCGGATGCCGGACATGCGCGACGCCCGCTCATTGCCGCCGACGGCGAAGATATGCCGGCCGAGCGGCACGAAGCGGGCGAAATAGGCCGCACCCAGCGCCACGACGATGAGGATCCAGACCGAAACGGGCAGGCCGAGGATCGAGCCCGAGCCGAGATAGGCAAAACCCTGGTTGCCGAGATCTTCGCGGCCCGTGAGGTTGGGCAGCGTCTGGCCATCGGAATAGAGCAGCGCCATGCCGCGCGCCACATAGAGCGTGCCGAGCGTCGCGATGAAGGGCGCCACGTTGAGGCGGGTGATCAAGAGGCCGTTGACCGCACCAATGACGATGCCGACGATGGCGACGATGATCGCCACCTCGACTACGTTGAAATAGACCGTGTAGCCGAGCGGCAACGCCACGCCATACATGATGAGGCCGCCGGCGATCATGCCGCAGAGGCCGACGATGGAGCCGACCGACAGGTCGATGCCGCCGGTGATGATGACGAAGGTCATGCCGATGGCGAGAAAGGCGTTCTGCGTCGCGTGCTTCGACATCAGGATCATATTCGCGGTCGACAAAAAATTCGGCGCGAAGATCGAGAAGAAGATGATGACCGCAAAGAGCGCGATGAAGGTGCGGAGCTTCATCAGCGTGAGCAGGGCGGCGCCGGTGGAGAGGTGGTTGCCGGTGGCGGCAGTTTGCGTTGCTGTCGTCATCACGCATGCATCCTTTTGGTTTTATGTCCCTCTGCGGAGGCCGAAATCACCATGTCCTCGGTGGCGTCCTTGCGGTCGACCACCATCACCAGCCGACCGTTGCTCATGACGGCGATACGGTCGGAGAGCGCCATGACCTCTTCGAGGTCGGAGGTAGAAAAGAGGATCGCGAGCCCCTCGCCCGCCAGCCGGCGCATGGTGCGGAAAACATCCGCCTTGGCGCCGACATCGATGCCGCGGCTCGGTTCGTCCATGAGCAGAACCTTCGGCCCGGTCATCAGCGCCTTGCCGATGACGACCTTCTGCTGGTTGCCGCCGGACATGGAGGTGACGTCGAGATCGGGGTTCTTCGCCTTGATCGAGAGGTTGCGGATCGCGTTGGCAATCGCCTCCTTCTCGCGCTTCAGGTCGATGTGGAAGCCGGCCTTCAGAAACTGGCCCAGGCTTGCCATGGAAAGATTGTCGGCAATCGACATGGACTGCACGAGGCCTTCGCGCTGCCGGTCCTCCGGGATCAGCGACAGGCCCTCGCGAATGCGCCGCGTCGTGTCGCGGCCCGTCAGTTCCTCGCCCTCGACGAAGATTTTTCCCGTATAGTGCTCATGCCGGCCCATGATGCATTCGAAGAGTTCGGAGCGCCCCGCGCCCATCAGGCCGTAAATGCCGAGGATTTCGCCCTTGCGCACGCCGATCGAGACATGATCGACGGCATAGCCGCCCTGCGCGCGCGGCAGACAGATGTCTTCCGTGCGGAACACTTCCGCGCCCGGCTCATGATCGACCTGCTTGGCAAAATCCTTGGCATCCGACCCGATCATCGAGCGCACGATCCAGCGTGTGTCGATATCTTTCACCATGGCATGACCGGTGATCTGGCCGTCTTTCAGCACGGTGACGTAGTCGCCGATGCGCATCAGCTCTTCCAGCCGGTGCGAAATATAGACGATGGCGACGCCACGCGCCTTGAGATCGGCGATGACGCGGAAGAGCACGTCAACTTCCGCCGCACTCAGCGCCGAGGTCGGCTCGTCCATGATGAGGATGCGCGTGTCGAGCGACACCGCGCGCGCGATCTCCACGAGCTGCTGCTGGCCGATCGGCAGGTCTTCCGCGAGCGTATCTGCAGAAATTCCGGCCTCGAGGCGGTTTAGAAATTCGTTGGCTTTCTCGACCTGCGCCTTGTGGTCGATGCCACGCAGGCCGCGTGTGATCTCGCGGGTGGCAAAGATGTTTTCAGCGACCGAGAGATTGCCGAAGAGGTTCAGCTCCTGGAAGACGATGCCGATGCCGT
>NZ_CAMLFY010000002.1 GCF_946479415.1 uncultured Shinella sp.
CGGCAGGCCGTAGCCCAGCGTGCCGTAGCCGGTCGACGAGTTGAAGAAGGAGCGTACCTGCGGCGCCTGATAGAACTGGTTGACCGCATAGACCGGCTCCGTCTGGTCGCCCGCCACCGTGGCATCCGGCAAGGTCTTGCTGATGATCGCCATCAGCTTGCCATGCGTGCGGCAGGCGGGCCAGAGACCGGCATCGACCTTCTCCCGGACCGCCTTGGCGCGGGCAGCGCCATCGCCGGCCTTTCTTGCTTCGCCGAGCGCAGCATTGAGCGCCGCGGCGGCGAGTTTGGCGTCAGCAGCGATCGGCACGTCGGCGCGCAGCCCCGTGACGATCTGCGCCGGATCGATATCGATGCGGATGAGCGGACCGCCGAAGGAGAGCGGCTTCGGCTCGGGATACATCTCCGTCTCGCCGAACTCCGTGCCGATAGCGAGGATCGCATCGCTGGCCGCAAGTTCCGCCAGCAGCGGTTCCATGCTGAGATTGCCCGTCAGCGTCAGCGCATGGCCGGGTTTCATTATGCCGCGGCCGTTGATCGTCATGAAGACGGGCGCATCGAGCTTTTCGGCAATCGCCGTGATCTCGGCCGCCGCATCGGCGGCACCGCCGCCGGCGACGATCATCGGGCGCTTCGCCCCCTTGAGGATCGCGGCGGCCTTGTCGATTGCCGCGGGATCGGCGGCGGCGCGGCCGGGCAACGGCCAGGCGTCTGCCGACAGATGACCGGCCTCCGCGACGATGACGTCGAGCGGGATTTCGATATGGACGGGGCGCGGGCGCGCCGAGTTGAACACCGTGAAGGCGCGCGCCATCACCTCGGGCAGCTGGGCGGGGTCGAGCAGCGTATGGCTCAAGGCGGCAACGCCCGCCACCAGATTGCGCTGCGAGGGCAGTTCATGCAGCCGCCCCTGGCCCATGGCCAGCTGATCGCGTGCATTTACCGCCGAGATGACCAGCATCGGCACCGAGTCGGCATAGGCCTGGCCCATGGCGGTGGCGATGTTGGTCATGCCAGGACCGGTCACGATGAAGCAGACGCCCGGCTTGCCGGTCACGCGCGCATAGCCGTCGGCCATGAAGCCCGCGCCCTGCTCGTGGCGCGGCGTCACATGGCGGATCTTCGTGGCCGGCAGGCCGCGATAGAGTTCCACCGTGTGCACGCCGGGGATGCCGAAGATCAGCTCAACGCCGTAGGATTCGAGAAGTCGGACGAGATATTCGCCTGTGGTGAACCGCGTGTCTGCCATCATCTCATCGCCTCTCGACGCCCGGGAGGACGCAAAGCATTTCAAACAGGAGGTTCGCCGCGGTGATCGCCGTGTTGCCGGCCGGATCATACGGCGGAGAAACCTCGACGAGGTCGCAGCCGACAAGGTTGAGGCCCCAGCAGCCACGGATGATTTCCAGCGCCTGGATGGTGTTCAGGCCGCCGATTTCAGGCGTGCCGGTGCCCGGCGCGATGGAGGGGTCGAGACTGTCGATATCGTAGGAGAGGTAGACAGGCCCGTCGCCCATCTGCGCGCGGACTTCTTCCATCAGCGG
Source organism: uncultured Shinella sp. (assembly GCF_946479415.1). Next base: position 1,544 of record NZ_CAMLFY010000002.1, read on the forward strand.
CGTCAGCGATTTGTGCCAGCACTCTTCCGCCTGCACCACGCGGAAACCCTGCCCGCGCGACCAGTCGAAATCGTCGGCGGCGTAGCCGGTGCCGCGCAGGCCGATCTGGATGCAGCGTTTGGTGTCAAGCACACCGGCTTCGACGGCGCGGCGGAACGGCGTGCCATGCGCGATCGGCTCCCCGAACATATGCTCGTTGATATCCGAATGCGCATCGACGTGGATCAGGCCGACGGGACCGTATTTCTCGGCCATGGCGCGCAGGATCGGATAGGTCAGTGTGTGATCGCCGCCCAGCGTCAGAGGCTTGCAGCCGTCCTTGATGATATGGCGGTAGGCATCGGTGATGATGTCGACGCATTTCGGCAGGTTGAACGTATCGATGGCGACGTCGCCGATATCGGCCACCTGAAGGCATTCGAAGGGGGCGGCGCGCGTGGCCATGTTGTACGGGCGGATCATGCAGCTTTCGGTGCGTATCTGCCGCGGTCCGAAGCGCGTGCCAGGCCGGTTCGACGTGCCGATATCCATGGGAATGCCGACGAAGCAGGCATCGAGCCCTTCGGAGGTCGGCTGCGTCGGCAGACGCATCATGGTGGCAGGGCCGCCGAAGCGGGGCATTTCATTGCCGCCGAGCGGCTGGTTGAAGGTCTTTGTCGTCATTTCTCTTCCTCCGGCGGGGCTGTGTTTCCAGTCTTTTGCCCCGTCCTGAATGGCACTCTAAGAGACTTGGCCAAGCGACCCAAATATCCCTTTTCGATTATTCTTCGCCGCGCGGCAGGATGAGGCAGGGCACCGGTGCGTTGTGCACGATCTTGCGGGCATTGGAGCCGAGGAAGACGCGCAAGAGCGGCCCGAGCTTGCTGGACCCGAGCACGAGCACCTCGCCGTCCTGCCAGTCGAGCGATTCGAAAGCCGCCTTCCAGGTCGGTCCGTCGGCGATCTCGACGGAAAGCCCGTCCTGGCCGGTGAGAAGCGTCGCCTGCGCGTCCCGCGCCTGCTCGCGCAGCACGTTGGAGACGAACTGTTCGGCATCGTAGCCGGCCCCCGTCGGATACATCTGCTTGTCGCGCACCACGAAAGTGACGAGGCGCAACGGCACGGAATATTCCCGGGCGAGCGCGGCGCTGCGCGAGACGATTTCGGGCGCGGACGAAGAGCCCGAATAGGCGGCGCTGAGCCGGCGGATACGGGTCTCGGGGCCAGCCGCATAACCATGCGGCGCCACCATGACCGGCAGATGTGCCGAGCGCAGCAGTTCCGTCGTCACGCCGCCCTCGCCGAAGCGACCGAGCGGCGCCTCGCGTGCCGAGCCGAGCACGAGGCAATCGGCACCGAGGTCGGACGCCGCCTTGATCAGGCCCTCGCGGGCGGAGGAGGCGGAGATGGCCAGGAACTCCGCCGTCACATCGGCGGGAAGCGACGCCTTCGCCTCGGCCTGCATGCCGGCGGTGTGCCGGGCGAGGAAGCTGCCATACTCGCCGTCGACGCGCGCCGGCGAAGGGTGCCCCCAGGTATCGGGCGTCACGGTGCAGGCGACGAGCGACGCGTTGCAGGACCGGGCAAGCACCGCGCCGAGCGCCAGCGCCTCCTGCCCGCCCTGGTCGGCGGAAAGTCCGACGAGGATCTTCATTCTGCCGCCTCGCCGAGACCTTCGGGCTTTTCAAGCCGCGAATTGCGGGCGGAGTAGCCGAAATAGACGAGCGCGGCGATGGCGACCCAGACGCCGGTGATGGCATAGACCATCCACGAGAGCTTGAAGATCAGGTAGACGCAGGCGACGATCGAGAGCACCGGCAGGACCGGACCAAACGGCACGCGATAACCGCGCGGCATGTCGGGCTGCGTATAGCGCAGGATCAGCACGCCGGCCGAAACCACGGTAAAGGCGGTCAGCGTGCCCATGCTCGTCAGGTCCCAGAGCAGGCCTGACGGCACGAAGGCGGCGATCAGCGAGACGAAGATCGCGACGATGATCGTGCAGGCGACCGGCGTCATGCTGCGCGGATCGACCTTGTGGAAGATCGAGGGCAGAAGGCCATCGCGCGACACGGCGAAGAGGATGCGCGACTGGCCGTAGAGCACGATCAGTGTCACCGAGAAGATCGAGATCACGGCCCCGGCGGCCAGCAGATTGGCCGGCCAGATGGAGCCGGTGATGTTCTGCAGGATGGTGGCAAGTCCCGCCTCCTGTCCGTCGAAGGCGCTGGCCGGCTGCACGCCGAGGGCCGCAAGCGCGACCAGCACGTAGAAGCCGGTGACGATGACCAGGGCGGAAATGATGGCGAGCGGCAGGTTGCGCCGCGGATTGACCACCTCTTCGCCCGCCGTCGAAACGGCATCGAGACCGACGAAGGTGAAGAAGATCGAGGCTGCTGCCGCCTGCACGCCGCCAAAGCCGCTCTCGTTGAAGAAGGGCGTGAAATTGGCGCTGTTGAAGGCGCTGCCGGCGATCACGATAAACAGGGTGAGCACGGCGAGCTTGATCAGCACCATGATGGCGTTGGCGCGCGCCGATTCCTTCGCGCCGCGCAGAAGCAGGATGCAGCAGAGCGCGACGAGAATGACGGCCGGCAGATTGATGAGGCCGGAGCCTTCCTGGAAGAAGGCCATGGCGAAGGGATTGTCTCCCCCGGCAAGCGTGATCGGCCCCTTGGTCATCCAGCCCGGCAGGATGATACCGGTGATGTTGAAGAGCAGTTTTTCGACATATTCGGCCCAGCCGACCGCGACCGCCGCAGCCGAAATGCCGTATTCCAGCACAAGGCAGGCGGCGACGAAGAAGGCAATGCCCTCGCCGAGCGTTGCATAGGCGTAGGAATAGGACGAGCCGGAGACCGGGATCATCGAGCTCATCTCGGCATAGCAGAGCGCCGAAAGGCCGGCCGCGACCGCCGCGATGATGAAGGAGATGACCACGGCCGGTCCGGCGACAGGCACCTGCTCGCTCAGAACGAAGAAGATACCCGTGCCGATCGTCGCGCCGACGCCGAACATGATCAGCTGGAACAAAGTGATCGAACGCCCGAGATGGCCGTGCCCGTCGCCCGACGTATCGGCCAACAGCCGCTCGACCGGCTTCTTGCGCATGATCTGTTCGATGATAGATGACGCCATCGTTCCCCCTCCGATGTCTCCTCACATGCCGAAACTGTAGCGCCGAGCGCGGCAAAGGTGCTGCCGTATTTCGATCCTCTTCCGACACTTGCTGCTGCTGGTCGGGTTCTTCGCGACAGTTTTTATCGAAGGCGGCGAAGAGGCGGCCACAGCGCGAAAAGCGCGCCCGAGGGCCAGCTTGACAGGGTCAGGGCAAAAGTATCCTTATGGCTTCGGGCCGCAGGGCCACCCTCATCGGGAGGACGCATGGCGCGGTCCATGCAGCAGGGGGCAAGTGAATGAAAGACGAAGACGGGTCGATCCGGCTCGACCAGATCGACTTGCGCATTCTGGCATGTCTTCAGGCCAATGCGCGCGTGACGAACCAGGAACTGGCCGATGATGTGGGGCTCTCGCCGAGCCCCTGCCTGCAGCGCGTCAAGCGGCTGGAAAAGGCCGGCATCATCAACAGCTACCATGCCAGCATCGACCTCGCGAAAGTGTGCCGCCATGTCGACGTCATCGCCGCGGTAACGCTGAACAGCCATGGCCTGGAGGACTTCCAGATCTTCGAAAAGATGGTCGAGGACATGCGCTTCGTCGTGGAATGCACCAAGGTCAGCGGCCCCATCGACTACCTCGTGCGCTTCGTCTGCCCGGACATCGCCTCCTATCAGATGCTGTCGGATGAGCTTCTGAAGCTCGGCCCCAAGATCGGCAATCTTTCAAGCTACATCGTGCTCAAATCGAGCAAGCCCTATCGGGGCGTGGCCTTCGACGAGCTGGTGGCGACGGCGCCGCGCAGTGCGCCCTCGAAATCCGCTTTCCGTACGGCCAAGTAATTCATCCGAGATTTGGAAATCATGTCAGGCTCCCTTTCCGAAGCAAACACACTGCCGCCCGCCACCGGCCGGCGGGACAATTCCCGCTTCATGATTGCAGGCATCCAGATGCCCGTACCGATCGGCGGCCGCAATATCGCGGCCATGAGCATCCAGGTCGAGAAGACCATGGCGCTCTATCCCGGCACGGACATGATCGTGTTTTCCGAGCTTGCCATGCATGGCCCGCTGCATGCCTGCATGGCACCGGACCCGGCGCTCGATGAGGCGGCCTTCCAGGCACTTGCCGCAAAGCACCGCGTCTGGATCATCCCCGGCACCTATTTCGTGCATCGTGAGGGCCGGACCTACAATCATTCCATCGTCATCAATCCGGATGGCGTGATCGTCGGGCGCTACGACAAGATGTTCCCCTTCATGCCCTTCGAGGCGGGCGTGACCGGCGGCAGCGAGTTCCTGATCTTCGACGTGCCTGACATCGGCCGCTTCGGCCTGTCCATCTGCTACGACATCTGGTTTCCGGAGACGACGCGCACACTGACATCCGCAGGCGTGGAGGTGCTGATTCATCCCGTGTTGACGGGCACGACGGATCGCAAGGCGGAGCTTGCCATCGTGCAGGCGACGGCGGTGATGTTTTCCTGCTACGTCGTGGACGTGAACGGGCTCGATGCCGGCGGTGTCGGCCGCTCGCTTGTTGCCGACCCGACGGGCAATGTCGTGCATCAATGCGGCCAGGTGACGGAAATCTTTCCCATCAACATCGATCTCGGCCTGGTGCGCCAGGTGCGGGCGGAAGGCGCCAATGGCCTCGGCCAGGTGCTCAAATCCTACCGTGACCGCAACGTCGCCTTCTCGACCTATGAAAACGGCGGGGCGTCAACCTATCTCGACAGTCTCGGCCCGCTTGCCCAGATGCCGAAGCGGCGATGACCGTCTATCCGGCCCGCATCGCGACGGGCCGCACCCGCTCCATCGGCGCGGGCCTTCCAAGAAAGTAGCCCTGCGCCTCCGCGCAGCCTTCGGCCCGGAGCAATGCCAGCTGCTCGGCCGTCTCCACGCCTTCGGCAAGAACGGGAATGCCGAGGCTGCGACCGAGCGCCAGCACGGAGCGCAGGATCGCCCGCGCCTCGGAACTACGGTCAGCATCGCGCGTGAAGCAGCCATCCATCTTGATCTTGTCGAAGGGGAAGGAGCGCAGCGTGTCGAAGGACGAATAGCCGACGCCGAAGTCGTCGATCGACAGGGAGATGCCGAGCGCCTTGACCTGGCGCAGCACGTGCAGCGCCTTGGCCTTGTCGGTAATGAAGGTCGATTCGGTGATTTCGAGATCGAGCCGCTTCGGCGACAGCCCCGTTTCGACGAGGACGGCGCGCAGCAAAGCCGGAATATCGGCGTTGATCACCTGAACCGGCGAAAGGTTGACCGCGACCCTGTGCGGCGCATCCCAGATGGCGGCCTCCGCGCAGGCGGTGCGCAGCACCCATTCGCCGATCGCCAGGATATGCCCGGTCTCCTCGGCGATCGGGATGAAGACGGCCGGCGAGATATTGCCGTGAACGGGATGGTTCCAGCGCAGCAACGCCTCGTAGCCGACGGTCTGGCCCAAGGCCACGCTTTTCTGCACCTGATAATGCATCTCGAACTGGCCGAGTTCCAGCGCGCGGCCGAGATCCTGCGCGAGCGCATAGCGCTCGAGGGTCGCCTGTTCCATCGCCGGCTCGTAGAAGGAGATGCGGCGGGAGAGATCGTGTTTGGACTGGTACATGGCCAGATCCGCATGGCAGATCAGCATTTCACGGTCCGCCCCGTCGTCGGGATAGATCGCGACGCCGATGCTTGCCATGCTCGGCAGGGCGTTTCCGGCCACGGAGAGCGGCGCCGTCAGGGCGGCATCGAGACGGGCAAGGAAACTGTCGAGGGCCGTACGATCCGAAAACCGCTTCACCGCTATGAATTCGTCGCCGCCGACACGCGCGACGAATTCGTCTTCGCGCAGGAGACCCGCGAGCCGTCCGCCGAGCGTCACCAGCACGTCATCGCCGGCCTTGTGACCGTAGACGTCGTTGATCTCCTTGAAGCGATCGAGGTCGATGCCGATGACGGCGACCTTCATTTTGCTCTTTTCCGCCTCGGCGAAGGCAGTGTCGAGATGGAGGAGCGCCCGCGGCCGGTTGGCAAGGCCCGTCAGCGCATCGTGAAGCGCAAGGTGTTCGAGACGGCGCAGGGTCTCCTGCGAAGCCTGTTCATCGAGCAGGTAGCTGATGACGCCGGAACCGACCACCAGCATGCCGACGCCGACAACGGCAAAGGCAGCCAGCGCGGAAGAGGACGCCGATTGGTCGCCCGGGGCAATCGGCGTCACTGCAAATGCCGCCATGCCGGTGAAATGCAGGCTGACGACGGCAAGCACGAAAAGCCCGACCGCGAGATAGCCGGCATCGCGGACGAAGGGCCGCACCGCCTGGCGCAACGTAAGCACACCGAAAAACACGGCAAAAGCCAGAGAAAGCAGGATATAGCCGGCCTGCCACTCGATGAGCCCCTCGATGCGGAAGGCGAGCATGCCGCTATAGTGCATGGCCGAAATGGCGAGGCCAACGATGGCACCACCAAGTTCCGGCGCGGCACGCAGACCGCTGGACAGTGCAATCCACAGCCCAAAGGCGCAGCCCGCCACGGCAACGAAGAGCGAGACCATCGTCCAGGCAGGGTCGAAGGTGAAGGCCGCCCCCACATCATAGGCAACGACGGCGATGAAGTGCATGCACCAGATCGAGGACCCCGCCGCCTGCGAAGCGAGCAAAATCCAGCCGGCGCGCTGGCGGCCTTTGCGTGCCTGAGCCTGCCGGAACAGGCGAAACGTCACCCAGCTACCGGCAATGCCGACGAGAAGCGCAAGCAGGACAAGCCACAGATTGTGTGCCACGACGAGGCACGAGAGGACACGCATCCAAGACACTCCCGAGGCGGGCGGCAGACACAAACGCCGAGTGTGTCACCATTTGACATTTGCACGCCAGACGAGAATCAAGAATGCGTACAACTCCCTAATTTTTGGATACCGGCAATGGTTAACATCCCTTGACGGATCGGCCGTCATGTCCAGGCATAACGCACGATATGGAAGAAAACGGGGGCGGCGAAGACGAGGCTGTCGGCCCGATCGAGCATGCCACCATGGCCCTCGATCAGGTGGCCCCAGTCCTTGACGCCGCGGTCGCGCTTGATCGCGGAGGCGACGAGGCCGCCGAAGAAGCCCATGATGCAGGCAAGGCCCGCGAGCACCCCCGCCTCATAGGGCGAAAAGGGTGTCAGCCAGTAGAGCCCGGCGCCCAGCGCCGATGCGCTCACGATGCCGCCGATCAGGCCTTCCCAGGTTTTCGAGGGCGAGACATTGGGCGCGATCTTGTGGCGGCCGAAAAGCTTTCCGAAAATATATTGCAAGACGTCGCTGCCCTGAACGGTGGCGATCAGGAAGGCGATCAGCAGCAGACCGCGCCCCTCGTTGCCGGGAATGGGCAGCGTCACCAGCGCCGGCACGTGGCTGATGCAATAGACCGAGAGCATGATGCCCCATTGCTGTTCGCTGACCCGCTCGAGGAAGCGCGAGGTATCGCCGCGAATGGCCGTCAGTGCCGGCATCGCGAGGAAGCAGTAGACGGGGATGAAGATCGAATAGAGCCCGTACCAGTCGATCCAGATCAAATAATATTGCGCGGGGATGATGATCAGGAACATGCCGATCAGCGTCCAGCGGTCGGCACGGCGGGTGTTGGTGAGCGTCACGTATTCGCGCAACGCCGCGAAGGAGACGAAGGCGAAGAGGAGGATCACGCCGCCGGTGCCGAACAGGAAGGCGATGCTGATGCCTGCCACCATGATCCACCAGGCTTTTATGCGCGCATTGAGATTTTCCAGCGTTTCCGGCAGTGGTTTGGGGCTGCGCCAGGAAAGCACGGCGGCAACGAGGCTTGCCGTGGTGAGGATAGCGACGAGGCCCCAGAAAAGGCAGGTCGTGTCGTCGTTCATCGGCGGGTTCCATCCCTGTTGGGCGCGAGCGTGAGAAGGGCATTGCGGGCGCGGTCGAGAAACACCTTGCGATCCTCGCCCTCCTGCAACACGACAGGCGTGCCGAACACGACGCGGCACAGAAGCGGGATCGGCAGCACGGCGCCCTTGGGCAGCACGCGCGACATGTTCTCGATCCAGCAGGGCACGAGCTCGACATCCGGCCGGGCGCAGGCAAGGTTGTAGAGGCCGGAGCGGAAGCGCAGCAACGGCTCCTCCGTCATGTTGCGCGTGCCCTCGGGAAAGAAGATCAGCGACTGGCCGGCATCGAGCGCCGACAGCATGACCTGCATGGGATCCGCGGCGCGCTCCACCCAGTTGCGCTCGACGAGAACGGTGCGCAGCAGCCTGTTTGCGATGAAGCGCCTGACTTTTCCGGCATTCCAGTAGTCCGCCCCGGCGACGGCGGCGGTGCGGGCACGCTCGGGCGGGGTGAGGCAGGTCGAGACGAGGATGAAATCGCCGTGGCTCGCATGGTTGGCGAAATAGATGCGCTGCCGGCCGTTCGGCCCGGTGCCGGCCCAGATCGGCCGCACGCCCGTCACCGCGCGGGAAAGGCCCGCGAGCACCGCGCCGGCCGCCATTTGCAAAAGGGACGCTCCATCCATCATACCGTGCCGCCTCCCGCGATCATGTCGAGCAGCAGGACGAGGTAGAGCGCAACGCCGATCGAGAGCGCGATGCGCTGCAACCGGAGGAGCCGACCGCATCCCGCGAGGCGATCCGCCAAGGAGGCCGGAACGGGGTTCGCGGAACGCAGGCCCATGCGGGCAAGCACATCGTCGATTGCGCTGAGCCCCGCCGTCTCCTCGTCACAGGACGCGGCCAGGCGGAACAGGGCGGCATCGAAGAGCAGGTGGACGGAGACGGCAAGTGGCGGGATGCAGAAGGCGAAGAGCAACCACCAGGCGAGCGGCCCGGCAAAACCTTCCGCCCCTGCGGTTGGCGGGGCGATGGCGAGAATCAGCAAGGCCGCCCCGCCGCCGGCAAAAGCGTTGCGGCGCAGGCGCCTGACGGCATCGTTCGTCAGTGTCTTCCAGTCACTCATTGTGCCGCCTCGTCGATGGCGGCAAAAATCTCGGGCCGCAGATGCACGGGGCGTCCCGCCGCCTTGATCCGCTCGCCGGCAATCGCGGCGTTGGCGGCATGTCCCGCGCGGATCAGCCAGCAGGCGGCGACCGCGGCACTGCGCTGGAAGCCGAGGGCGCAGCAGATGAGGACCGGCCCATGCCGGCTGGCGTCTTCAACTGCAAGGGCCGCCTCGCGGATGCGGCCGACCTCGAGTGGAAGAAGGTCCGTCGAGGGAAAAGCGTGCCATGTGAGGCCGGGGGCGGCGATGGCCGGCATTTCCGCCGTCATGTCGATCACGGCGACATAGGTCGAAAGCTCGGAGCGCTTGGGGGTACGGCCGAGGAAGACGCCATCAGCAAGCTCGACGGCGCGGGCGAGATTTCGCGTCCACCAGAGCACGTTCAGCCGGGCGCCGAGGCGGTAGGGCCAGAGCAGCCAGCGGCTGGCAAGGCTGATGCGCCCATCCGCACGCTTCTGGAAGACATCAGGACCGGCACCGGCATAGCCGAGAGCGACGATGGCGAGTGCCAAAGCCGGCCAGAGGAGGAGAAGGCCAGCGCCGGAATCACGTGTCGCGAGAACGGTCAGCAACAGGAAGGTGGCGGCACCGGCGGCATAGAAGCCTGCCAGCCGCCGCGCCTTGCCGTCTTGCGTCCGGCGAAAACCGGCAAGCGGCGAAGGACCCTGCACCGGGAAGAGCCAGAGCGCGAAGACGCCGAGCAGCGCGCCGGTCGGGATATCGATGATATGGTGCTGCCAGGTTGTCAGCACCGACAGGCCGATCAGCAGGCTCCAGACATGCCAGAGCGCCAGCACCGCACCACGCAGCCGGCCGCGCCAATGGTCCCAGATGATGACCAGCAGCGCGATATGCAGCGAGGGCGCCTGGTTGAACGGCTTGTCGAAACCGCCGAGCACATCGAACATGAAGCCCGGCAGGCCATGCGTTTCCGGCCGCACGAAGATCGCCTGCAAGGGGAAGGCGAGGAAGCAGGCGACGGCGACGATCTGTGCCGTCAGATAGCGCCGCGCCAGCCGCCCGACGGCCTCCGGCGTCTCGTTGACGAAGAGCGAGAGCGCATAGAAGGCGTTGATCGACCAGTAGGGCACGATCGTCCAGGCGAGGAAGGGAATCTGCCGCTCCCAACCGAAGGCGAGGTTGGGCACGGAGGCGCGCTGCGAAGCCAGCCAGTTCGCCACGCCGTAGGTCAGGTAGAAGAACGGCGCGAGGAACGCGAGCCAGAGCGCCGCCGCACGCAAAACGGCGCGGCGATCGACGGTCGGAACGGTTGCTACCCCCTCCCCCATGCCGCCCTCAGATGCGCTCGGCCAGCGAGACGGTGAAGATGCCCCAGATATCGATGCGCTGCTCGATCTTGCGGAAACCGGCGGCGGCGACCAGCTGGTCCATCTCCTGCTGCGTGCGTCGGCGCATGATCCAGGCCTCGCCGCCGCGATGCGAGGTAAGCGCACGGGCGATCATCTCCAGCTGCGGATGCCAGGGCTGGCCGGTATAGACGAGCAGCGACCCCGGCTCCAGCACCCGCGACAGGCCGGCCAGCGACGCCTCGATCTGGGCATTGTCGGGAAAGAGTTCGTAGAGGCCCGAGACGATGGCGAGCGTCGGGCGCGGCTCTATGGATGCCAGCCCGTCCGTATCGAAGGCATCGGCACGGTGGAATGTGGCGATGTGCTGAAGGCCGCGTTCGGCGATCAGCGCCGTGCCCTTCTCCACATTGATCGGCGAATAATCCTGCATGCGGATGCTGTCCGGCTTCGCCTCGGAGGCCGTCACCGCATCCAGCACATAGCGCCCGTGGCCGGCGGCGATGTCGAGCACGCGGATCGCCTTGCCCTCGCCCTTGAGGCGCGACAGCGCCTTGCCGATCAGTTCTTCCAGATGCACCTTGCGCTGGCGAATACCGCGCCAGCCGATGGCGTCGAGGAACTGCCGGTCGATCAGCCGTCCACCGGGGCCAAGGCCGCGCGGCGCGTCTTCATAGACATAATCCAGCGTCGAGCCGGAATCGAAACCGGTGCTCACGCCCGTCGCGATGCCCTGGGAAAACAGCCCGCCGATGCGGATCGAGGCCCGCGTCAGCGCCCAATAGGCGCCGCGCGGCGAAAACAGCGGCAGCGGCGTCGCCAACCGGTCGGCCTCGTCGCGGGTATAGCCCGAGAGATGCGCGCGGCGGACATCTGCCACGACGGGTGGCTCGGCAAAGCGCGCGAGGATGAAGCTGCGCACCTTGTCCAGCGCTTTGGCCCGATCCCGCTCGCCGAGCGTGTCGTGAAAGAAGCCGGGCAGCACATGGCGTTCCTTGATCGTGCTGCCGAGATTTTCGAAGAAACGGTGCTGCGGGCCATGGCGCACGACGAAATCGCTGCCGGAAATGAGAAGCTGCGTCGGCACGGTGATGGCCCGCGCATCCGCCACCACACGATCAGCCGCCTCGTAGAGCTCCAGCAGGATGTTGGACGCGATGGGCCGGGTGATCAGCGGATCGGCCTCGAAGGAGGCGATACGCTCGGGATCATGCGTCAGGAAACGCGCCTTGACGTAGGAATTGACGAAGAACGTGCCCTTCAGCTTCTGCCAGAGCGCGATGCCCTCTTTCGCGAAGGGCACATAGAGCTTGACGCTGAAGGCCGGCGAGGCGAGCACCAGCGCGCGGATATCGGGCGCATAGTCATGCACCCAGGTCGCGGCCAGCACCGCGCCGACGCTCTGCGCCAGCACGACGACCTGATCCATCGCAAAACCGTCGGTCTCGCGGATATGGCGTACGAAACAATCGAGATCGCGCACCGAATGGGCAAAGGACGGCGAATGGCCGCGTTCGCCGGGCGAACGGCCATGACCGCGTGCATCCCAGGCGTAGAAGGCGAAATCGGCAAGCCCCAGCTCCTCGGCGATATGGGCGACGCGGCCGCTGTGCTCGTGGCCGCGATGAAGCAGCACGATCGCGCCTTTTGCCGTGCCGGACCGGGCCGGCCAGTAGCGATAGAAGAGCTCTACGCCGTCATGGCTTGCAAAGGCCTTTTCGATCATGCTGTCCCCCTCATGCGGATGTCATTCTCACCTATACGGATGAGGCGCCATGTTTGCAGTTGATTTCATGGCATTGCCTCTGCATTTGTGGAATGCAATCGAGCGGATTCAACCTTTCATGTCGATCTATAAACTGAAATCGTCCTTCCAAAGCCTTCTCAGACCCCTGGTCGGGCGGCTGGCCGCCATGGGCCTCACCGCAAATCAGGTGACGCTGGTCGCCGCCATCGTCTCCATCGGCATCGGCGGCCTGCTTGTCGCCCGGCCCGAACCCGCCCTCTTCGCGCTCGTTCCGGTCTGGATGGTGCTGCGCATGGCCTTCAACGCCATCGATGGCATGCTGGCGCGCGAACACGGCCAGAAGAGCGCGCTCGGCGGCTATCTCAACGAGATCACGGACGTGGTGTCCGATGCCGCACTCTACGCGCCCTTCGCACTCATCGCGCCCTTTTCGCTGCCCTGGCTGACGGCGATCATCTTCCTCGCCACGCTCACGGAATTTGCCGGTGTGCTCGGTGTCCCGCATGGCAATGGCCGCAACTACGAGGGTCCGATGGGCAAGAGCGACCGGGCTTTGTTGTTCGGGGCGCTAGGCGCGCTCGTGGCTGTCTTCGGCACCCTGCCGGCCTGGACATGGCATATCCAGCCCATGGCCTGCGTGCTGCTCGCCTGGACCGTCGTCAACCGGGTGCACGCCGGGCTGTCAGGCGCCTAAGCCTCAGCGCTTGAACCGGCCCGGCGTCGGCCGGCCGGTCACCTGCTCCCAATGTTCGTCCGCGCGCCGCTCGAAGGTCGCCGCGTCGCGCGCATCGCTCTGGTAGAAGGCACCGCGCGGAACATCGGGCGCATAGACCTGCTCGCTCCAGCCGCGCCCGTCATCATGCGGAAAGGCATAGCCGACATGGCCGAGCGCCGCCGCACCCTTGTAATGCGCATCGCGCAGATGCATCGGCACGGCCGAGGGCGCCTCGCTTGCCACATGGGCGAGCGCCAGCGAGATGCCGCGACAGGCCGAATTGGATTTCGGCGCCCGCGCGACGTGCAGGGCGGCATGGGCAAGAATGATCTGCGCCTCGGGATAACCGATCTTTTCCACCGCATGGAGCGCCGCGACCGCCGTCTGGAGCGCGGTGTTGTCGGCAAGGCCGACATCTTCGGACGCGTGGATCATGATGCGGCGGGCGATGTAACGCGGGTCCTCGCCGCCATGAATCAGCCGGGCGAGCCAATAGAGCGTCGCATCGGGATCCGAGCCGCGCATGGATTTCACGAAAGCGGAGACGACATCATAATGCGCGTCACCCGAGCGGTCGTGGTTGACGGGGGCCGCCGCATAGGCCTCCTCCACCATCGCCTCGGTCAGCACGACCGGCCGGCCGGGCGCGTGGCCGACGGCAAGACTTTCCAGCACCGTCAGCGCCCGGCGCGCATCGCCGCCGGAGCGGCCGGCGATGCGGCGCAGCTGCGCGGGCTCGATCCGTACTTCGATGCCGCGATCTGCCAGATGCCTGACGCCGCGACGCACCACCTCCTCCATTTCCTCAAGGGTCAACGGCTCCAGCTTGAGGATCGTCGAGCGGGAAATGAGCGCGGGCGTCAGCGTATGATAGGGATTGCCGGTGGTCGCGCCGATGAAGTCGGCGACACCCTCCTCGCAGAGTGCCAGCAGATGATCTTGCTGCGTGGCGCTGAAGCGATGCACCTCATCGGCGAACAGCAGGGTCGGGCGCATGTGCGCCTCGTCGGCGATCTTCCTGATATCGGCGACATTGTTGTGCGCGGCGTGCAGCGGCCGGAAATTCTTGCCGAGCATGTTGCCGATGGCCCGCGCGATCGACGTCTTGCCCAGCCCCGGCGGGCCATAGAGGATGATACTGCCGAGCCGCCCGGCGGCGATGCGCCGGCGCAGCATCGTGCCCTCGCCGATCACCTTCTCCTGGCCGATCACATCGTCCAGCGTCGCCGGCCGGAGCTCGGCGGCAAGCGGCATGGAGCCGGTGCGCGGCGCGGCATCGAAAAGATCGGTCATGGCAATCCCCGTCGACAGGCTTTTTCAGTCCGACCGTCGGGCAGCAAAGTGCACCGTGCGGGCGGATGACGTTCGTCTATCGACCGGAGAGGGCGGGGTCAAAGGGTTCGTGTGCGGAAGGGCTCAGGCGCCCCTGGCCATGACATCGTGATAGCGGCCATCCTGATAGAGCAGCGAATGTCCGGCACCGATGCGGATGGCAACGACCTTGCCGATGACGATGACATGGCTGTGCCGCTCGATGGCTTCCTCAACGACGCAATCGATTGCCGCCACGGCATCGACGAGCAATGGGGCGCCGCTGACGGCCGTTGTCCATTCCGCGCCGCGATAACGCTCGGTGCCCCGCAGGCCACCGCGTCCCGCAAACTGGTTGGCCAGCACCTCATGATCGGCGCCGACGATGTTGATGCCGAGATGGCCGTAACGTTCGACGACGGGCCAGGTGGAGGATGTGCGGTTGAGCGAGACCAGCATGCGCGCCGGCTCAACGGAAAGCGCCGTTGCGGACGTGACGGTCGCGCCCGTGCGGGTCTCGCCCTCGCCGGCGGTGATGATGCTGACACCGCCGCCCAAGGTGCGTAATGCCGCTTTCAGGTGATCGGCATCTGCGGGATGATCGAGCACTGCCGCATTGCGGTCGTTGAAGAGAGTGTTTTCGACATGCGCATTCATCGTGTCCGCTCCGCTCGCTATCGGATATCTCCCCTAGACATAACAAGACGAAGGGCCATGCAGCAGGCATGTCTTTTCTTTTTTGACTATTTTTATAGAAAATACATACATCGCGCGCCGCCGCTTCGGCAGCGCGCCTATGAAGCGTCAGGCCGGTTTGCGACGCGCGGCAATCGCCGTCACTTCCACCTTCATGTCCGGATCGGCAAGAGCGGCGACACCGACGGCGCAGCGGACCGGATAGGGTTTCCTGAAGTAGCTGCAATAGACCTCGTTGAAGGCCGGGCGCTCATTGATATCGGTGAGATAGATCGTCAGGTGCATGACATCGGCGAGGCTGCTGCCGGCCTTTTCCAGCGAATTTTTCAGGCTTTCCAACGTCGCGATGCTCTGGGTCCTGATGTCGCCGGTCTCGATCGAGCCATCGGCGCACAGCGGGATATGCGTCGTGAAGAGCAGGTTGCCGAGGCCTGTCGTATCGGAGGAAATCTCGCTCTCGTCCGTGTCCTCGATGAAGAAGGGGGCATTGTTGTCAGCCATAAGCTGTTCTCCTTTTTGGCTTCACCAGACCGTGCCGCGCGCGGCGACATCCTCCACGCGGGTAACGATGCCGCCCCGGTGGAAGACCATGCGGTCGAAAAGATTGCTGACGACGCAGGTGTGGTTGGGCACGATCCTCACCATGCTGCCGATCGGCGGGAATGCAGCGCCATAGGCGCCGATGTCGACCACCGCGTGCTCCTCCGAGAGCGACAGGATGCGGGCCTGCTCGAAGCCGTCGATCTCGCCGTAGTCGGAAAAGCCGAGCAGGTCAGAGGTCAGCGCTTTGGAACCGGCGTCGAGCACGGCGCGGGTGTCCGTGGGGCGCGAGACGACGGTCGCCAGGATATGCATGGCAAGATCGGCGCGCGTGCAATGGCCAGCGCGCACCATGCTGCGGTCGTTATAAACATAGGTTCCCGCCCGGTGCTCCGTCGCCGACGGCACGAGATGGGCCTTAAACAGGTCCGGCGAGCCGCCGCTGGAGCGCAGCGGGCAATCGATGCCCTTTGCCGCCAGAAGCGCCATCGTGACGGATAGGAAGGCCTCGATCGCCTCGGCACCGCCGGGCGCCGGATAGGTGAGAAGGCCGCCAAAGCGCAGGCCGGGCGCTGCGGCGATCCTTTCCGCCAACGCGGTCGCCGCCTCAGGTGTCTGCACGCCGCAGCGCTTACCGCCGGTGTCGCATTCGACCAGCACCGTCAGAGGACGTGCAGCATCGAAGGCGCCAGCCAGCCCCTCGACGGTGACGGCGCTGTCAGCAACGACGCTGAGATGCGCCACGCGTTCATGTAACGCGCGCAGGCGTTTCAGCTTCGCCGCACCGAGAATGTTGTAGGTGATGAGGATGTCGTCGAAGCCCGCATCGGCGAACACCTCGGCCTCGCTGATCTTCTGGCAATTCAGGCCGACGGCTCCGGCATCGCGCTGGGCCTTCGCTACCGACACGATCTTGTGCGTCTTGATATGCGGGCGAAACGCCTTGCCGTGCGCGTCGCAATAGGCCTGCGTGCGCTGGATATTGGCGACCATCCGGTCCTCGTCGATGACGGGCATGGGGGTTGCGACCTGATCAAGCGGCGTGCCGGCTTCGGGCCAGGGAGAATACATGGCGGGACCTTCGGATTTGCGCGGCGCCCGCAAAGGGCACCCAAGGATGCGTCCGCACTATGGTACGAAACGGCGCGGGAGGAAACGGCTTTGGGCCTATGCCTTGCGTTCCTGCAGGATGTTTCCACCGTCCACGACGAGCACCGCCCCGTTGACATAGCTCGCCTTGGCCGAGGCGAAGAAGACGACGGCGGCCGCCATCTCGGCCGGCGTGCCCGCCCGGCCGCAGGGGGTCGCCTGCGCTGCCCGGCGTTCCTCTTCAGTCGAGGCACCGGTGTCCACCCAGCCGGGGGCGACGGCGTTGACGGTCACGCCGCGCGGGCCGGCTTCGAGCGCCAGCGCATGGGTCATGCCCACCATGCCGGCCTTGGCGGCGGAATAGGCGGTCTCGCCGGGATTGGCGACATAGGGACCGGTCACCGAGGCGATATTGACGATGCGGCCGTAGCCATCGGCATACATGTCCGGCAGGTAGATGCGCGTGGCGAGAAAGGCGGTCTTCAGGCTGACGGAGATGCCGCGATCCCAGTCCGCCTCCTCCAGATCGACGAATTCCCGCTGCAGCGCGGGCTGCGCGACGCTGCCCATGCCGGCATTGTTGACGAGAACCGAGGCCGGCCCTGTCGCCTGCCGCAGGGCCTCGACGGCCGCCTTGTCGGTGAGATCGCAGATATGGCCGGTCGCGGCAAAGCCCACTGCGCGCAATTCCTCGGCGCGCGCGAAAATGCGTTCGCTGGTCGCGACGAGATGAACGTGAAGCCCCTCCTCCGCCAGGCTTCTGGCACAGGCAAAGCCAATACCGTCGGCGGCACCGGCCCCGGTGATGATCGCGGTCTTGCGCTGCATGGACGCCTCCTCAATAGCCGGCGGTGACGCCGAAATCGATGGAGAGCGCCGCGCCGGTGATCGGCGCGCCATCCGGCTCGCAGAGGAAGGCCACCATGCGGGCGATCTCTTCCGGCTTGATGAAACGCGCGGCCGCCTGCTGCGGATAGTTGGATAGGAGCTTTGCCTTGTAGCCATCGGGATCGCCATCGCCGTAGCGTTCGGCCTGGAATTCGATCATCGGGGTCGCGACGTCGCCGGGGCAGACGGCGTTGACGCGGATCTGGCGCGGCGCGAGTTCCAGTGCCAGCGCCTTGGTGAGCAGCACGAGGCCACCCTTCGAGGCGCAGTAGATCGCCGCGCCATTGTTGCCGACGAGGCCGGCATCCGAGGCGATATTGACGATGGAGGCGCCGGCGCCGAGATGCGGGATCGCCGCCTGGATCAGGAAGAACGCGCCCTTGAGATTGACGTCGAAGACGACATCCCAGTCGGCTTCCGTCATGGTGGTGGAATCGCCCTCGCGCCAGACACCGGCGGAATTGACGACGACATCGAGACGCCCGCGCCAGGCAAGCACAGCCTCGACGGCGGCGGCGCAGGAGGCGATCCGGCGCATTTCGAGCGGCACGGCGAGCGCCTCGCCGTCGCCCGCGGCAAGGGTCTCAACCGTCTGCGTCAGGCGCTCGCCATCGAGATCGGCGATGGCGACGGCATAGCCTTCCCGCGAAAGCCGCGCGGCGATCGCCGCTCCCATGCCGCCGGCACCGCCGGCAATGAGCGCTACTCTTCTGGTCGCCTGATCGGTCATGTCTGCCTCTGTCGGGATGGGTGGCCGCCCGCTTCACTTGCGGGTCAGGCTGAAGGAAAAATGGCTGCCGCGATGGTAATCCACGGCATAGTTCACCGGGATGCCGGCAACGTTGAAACAGGTTTCGGTGATCAGCAGCGCCGGACCGAAATCCCTGAGACCATGCCGCTCGACCACGTCGTCCGGCAGCATGACGGCCGAAACGCTTGCCGCCGACATGCGGGGGCGATTGGCGTGCTCCTCGAGGATTTTCATCAGCGACCCGCTCCACTCGATATCGTAGAGCCGGCCGGGGATGACGCTGCGGGGCACGTAGTCGATGCAGTAGAGGATCGGCTCGTCGCCATGCAGGCGGAGGCGCTCGATGCGGATCACCCGGTCGGTCGACGCGAGCCTGAGGCTCTCGGCGACATGCTTGTCTGGTGCCTCCTCGGAAATCGACAGCACCTTGTTGACGGGGCGATAGCCGTAGTGCTGCGCCATGTCGGTGACGCTCTCGAAGACGGTGATCGGCCGATCGACCTGCACGGCGGAGAGCGCGGAGACGAAACGTCCACGGCCATGCTCGACATAGATGACGTCGTCCTGTTCGAGCAGCTTCAGCGCCTCACGCAAAGCGGGCCGCGAAATCTTGAAGCGCTGCGTCAGCTGCGCCTCGGTCGGCAGCTTGTCGCCCGGCTGCAACCCTTCGTCCTTGATCAGATCGGCAACCCGGTCCCGCAGCTGGACGGCAAGGGTGCGCGTATCGCGAAGGGGTTCCTCCACCGGATGCCTCGTTCGTCATTGTCGTCACCTTTCTTGTCTGACAAATTTCGGATGGTCAAGCCGGCGCCCGAACTGCCGCGACCTTGTGCAATATGTTACGCTTCCGCTTAACCGGAAAATTCACCACTTGCCTTGACAGCGGCTAGTCATGATGTCAGTTGTCTTACAACATTGAAACGCATGACCACGAGGGCACGTCCATGCTGAACTTCGACGAACAGAGATTCCTGCGCATCCAGTCCGGCGCCGTCGGCCTGCAGAAACGGCTGGAAACGGTGGTCGCATCCTGCCTTGCGGCCGGCGCGGAAAACATCTTCTTCCTCGGCACGGGCGGTGCGGCGATCCTCATGCAGCCGGCAGCCCAGCTCCTGCAGCGCCGCTCGCGTTTCCCCGCCTTCATCGACATGCCGGCGGAACTTGTGCTGACCGGTTCAGTGAACCTGACGAAGAAGTCGATCGTCGTCATGCCCTCGCTGTCCGGCACGACGAAGGAAAGCGTCGCACTTCTCGCCAAGCTCAAGGAAATCGGCGCGACCGTGCTGACGCTCGTCGGGCATGAGGAAACCCCGCTCGGCAAGGGCGGTGACCATGTGTTCGTCAACTTCGCCGAGGACGACACGTCCTGCGAATCCTTCTATCTCCAGTCGCTCTTCGTGGCGCTGGCGGTGCTCAAGCACCGCGGCGAGATCGACAGTCACGACACCATCGTCGCGGAACTCGCACGCCTGCCGGCGCTGCTCCTGGAGGTCAAGCGCGCCTATGAGCCGAAGGCGAATGCCTTCGCCAAGGTGCTGGCCGGCTCCGATTTCCACATCGTCACGGGTGCGGGCAATGTCTGGCCTGAGGCCTTCTACTACGGCATGTGCATCCTTGAGGAGATGCAGTGGATCCGCACCCGTCCGGTGCACGCATCCGATTTCTTCCACGGCACGCTGGAGCTGGTCGAAAAGGGCGTGAGCGTCATCCTGTTCAAGGGTGAGGATGCCCTGCGGCCGCTTGCCGAGCGCATCGAGAATTTCGCGCCGAACTATACGGACAAGCTGACGGTGCTCGACACCGCCGAATTCGACCTGCCGGGCATTTCGCCGGAAGTGCGCGGCCTTATCTCGCCGGTCCTGCTGGCCACGGTGCTGGAGCGCATCAGCGCCCATCTCGAAGTCATGCGCAACCATCCGCTGACGACCCGCCGCTATTACAAGCGCGTTGCCTACTGATAGAACGGCTTGACGTGAATGCCTGCGAGCCGCGAATGCGCCTGTCCGTATTCGCGGCTTTGCCGTCCCTGAAGAGAACAGCATGAAAAGCCTCCGCTTCGCCGCCGTCGGCGACAATTGCATCGACCGTTTCCGCCCGCCTGTCGCGCAATCGCTCGTCGGGGGCAATGCGGTGAATGTCGCTGTCCAGCTCGCGCGGCTTGGCCAGGTCTCGTTCTATTTCGGCGCCGTCGGCCCGGATGCCGCCGGCCGCTGGACGCACGAACTGCTGACGCAAAACGGCGTTGATGTCGGGCATCTGAAGGAGCGCGACGGCATCACCGCCTATACGGATATTGATGTCCTGCCCTCCGGCGAGCGCGTTTTCGTCCATGAGGATTTCGGCGTCTGTGCCGGCTACCGGCCGGATGCCGACGATATCGCCGTGCTCAAAACCATGGATCACGTCCATATCGGCTGGATGGATGACGGCGGCGCCCTGCGCCGCACGCTGGCCGCCGCGGGCGTTAGCGTCTCGCAGGACATTTCCGTCAATGCCGATCCCGCCGATCTCGGCACCGGCGGCCTTGCCATCGCCTTCGCATCGGCGGGCAGCGAGGACGGGGCGGCGGATCGGCTGCTGGAGCGCCTGCTTGGCGACGGCGTGCCGCTTGCGGTCGTGACGCGCGGCAGCAAGGGCTCCGTCGTCAGCGATGGCGAGACGCGTTTCGAAGCGGGTATTCGCGCCGTCGAGGTCATCGATACGACCGGCGCCGGCGACAGTTTCATCGCCGGCTTCCTCGCCGCCCGCATCGCCGGCAAGCCCCTGCCTGATTGCCTTGCGGCCGGACGCGATCAGGCGGCGGCGACCTGCACCCATGTCGGCGGCTTCCCGCAGGATGCCAGGCCGCTCTGAGCGGTTACTTCAGCACCAGCCAGCCGGAGAAGATGATGATCGCAGCACCCATCAGCGTGTGCATTTCCACGGGCGTGGAGAACAGGAACACGCCATAGAGGCAGCCCCAGATGATCTGGCTGTATTGGAACGGCGCGACAACCGAGGCTTCGCCGACCCGGAAGGCGCGGACAAGCAGCGCATTGCCGACGATCAGCAGCACGCCGCCCGCCACTGCATAGCCAAAAATGGGAAGATCGAGCGGCTTCAGCTCGCCGGATACGGCCGCCACGGCGAAAGCGACGGGTGTCATCACCACGAGAAGGCTCGCGACCAGCGCCTCATCCGTCTCCGCCATCTTGGTCCGGCGCAGCAGGATCAGTGACAGCGAGAACAGCACCGCCGAGGCGAAAGCCGCGAGATGGCCGAGATTGAGCGGGGCTGCACCGGGCTTCAACGCCACGGCAACACCGGCAAAACCGACCAGCACGCCCAGCCAGCCGATGCGCGACAGCCGTTCTCCCAGAAAGACGAAGCTCAGCATGGCGACAAGGATCGGCGTCAGGAAGGCGATGAGATAGGCCTCTGCCATCGGCAGCGTGGCGAAGGCGTAGTGGATCAGCAGCGTATCGAGCGCGAGCAGCAACGCCCGCCAGAAGGCGAGCGACGGCTGGCGCGGGATCAGGCGGCGAACGCGGCCCGTAACGAGTGCATGGACCAGAAGCAGGATCAGCGCCGTGGCGGTGATGAGGAACGTCACCTGCGGCGCGGGGATCGTGCCGGCCATGATCTTGACGATGGCATCAGTCGCGGAAAACACGAAGAAGGCGACGAGCACGATCAACGCGCCCTTGCCATTCGACGGCACGACCGGCGTGCCGTCGCTCTCTGCCACGGAGGCGTCAGCGGACATTGAAGCGCCCAAACCTTTCTTCGATGCGGGACTGGGCATATTCCAGGCCGATCGAAAGGATCCAGTAAATCATGGAGGCGGTGATCAGCATTTCGATGTGACGGAACTCGGTCTGGCCCTGGGTGCGCGCAAGATACATGATTTCCCAGACGCCGACCACGGAGACGAGCGAGCTATCCTTCAGCATCGCGATGAACTGGTTGCCCGTCGGCGGGATGATGACGCGCATGGCCTGTGGCAGGATGACGAGCGTCATCGTCTGGGCCGGGCTGAGGCCGAGCGCGGTCGCGCCCTCCGTCTGGCCGCGGTTGATGCTCTGGATGCCGGCACGGAAGATTTCCGTCATATAGGCACCGTAGCAGAGCGACAAAGCGAGAATGCCGGCCGGAATTGCCCCGATGACATAGCCCACCTGCGGCAGGCCGAGATAGATGATGTAGATCTGCATCAAGAGCGGCAGGCCGCGAAACAGCGACGTATAGAAGGTCGCAAGGCCATAGACGACGCCGTTGCTGGAGAGTTTCGCAATAGCGCCGGCAAGCGCAATGATCGTGGCGATCAGGATCGAGACCGCGGAAATGAAGAGCGTCGTGGTCACGCCCTGGGTAATCAGGAAGCCGATCTTCTTGGCGATGAAGGCGAAGGAAAGATCGAAGGAATAGAAGAACAGCATCAGGAGCACGAAGAGCTCGACCCAGACGCCGACCACCTGCCAGCGGCGCGGCAGCTGGCGCAACGCCTTCCAGTTCGCCGCGACAATGAGCGCGATCAGCACCGACGAGACGATACGGCCGACGACCTGGTTCTCCTTCAGCCAATCGACCGAGGACGGCAGCACATGGCCGATCCAGGCGGAGCTGACGCCGATGGAATAAAGCACCGCCGCGACGACGACGAGGATGAGCAGGCCGCCGGCCCTGCGCGATGCTTCGGGATAGGTGAGTATCAGTCGGCCAATCATGTTCCGCCCCTTGTTCTCGTTGAAGCCGCTTACGCTGCGCGCTCGCGCCACCAGTCCTGCGCCTGGAGTTTCCAATAGGTGAGCTGCGCCACGGCAAGCCCGGCAAGACCGCCGGCCCAGACGAGGCCGAAGGGTTCGAAGAGCTTGTAGCGCTCGGTTTCGCCGAGAATGCCTTCCGCGATGACCTTGCCGCCGATCGCCGTCGTGTTGAGGCCATGGCCGCCGAAGGCGGTGCAGTACCAGACGCCGGGGCTCATGCACCCGATCTGGGGCATCAGGTGGCGGGCGTAAGACATCAGGCCCGACCAAGCGAGCTCGGTCTTGAGGCCGGCAAGCTGCGGATAGGTGCCGACCATTTCGGCGCGCAGTTCCTTGACGAGGCCGGCCGTGGAGGCGGCATGGGTGGTGATGCGCCCGCCCCAAAGTATGCGGCGCCCGCCATCGACGAGACGGTAGTAATCACCGGCCCGACGATTGTCGCCGATGGCGTTTTTCGTGGCGATCGCCGTGGCGATCAGCTCCGGTGCATCCTCGCTGACCATGACATAGGTGGCAATCGGCAGGTAGGAGCGCTTCAACTTGCCGTTCAGCGATCCGGTATAGCCGCCGGTCGTGAAGACGACGTCCTTGGCCTTCACCTCGCCGCCGGATGTCTTGACGCGCTTTTCAGCGCCGGAGAAATCCACCGAGACGGCGGCAGACTGTTCGCAGATACGCCCGCCGAGATGCTCGATTTCGGCGGCGATGGCGCGCAGATAGTTGAGCGGGTGCATGTGGAAGGCATTGGGATTGCGCAGCGCCTGGAAATAGCGCTCGGATTTCAGCACCGCGTGCACGGCATCGCGGTCCATATATTCGAGCTCGTAGCCATATTCGCGGCGGGTCTCTTCCGCATAGGCCTTGAGGCTGGCACCATCGTCGTAGCGCAGCACGCTCATGATGCCCGGCTCGGGCCTGGCGTCGTCGATGGCGAGCGACGCGATATTCTCGCGGATGAATTCCATGCCTTCGATGGAGAGGTGGTGCAGCTTGCGCGCCGTATCCTTGCCGGTCACGCGGGCAATGTCGTCTCCTCCCGTCGCATAGCCGGGGCTGACGAAGCCGCCATTGCGCCCCGACGCTCCGAAACCGACGCTTTCGGCCTCCAGCACAGTGACGCGCTTGCCGGCACGGGCCAGCTGCAGCGCCATGGTGAGGCCGGCAAGACCGGCACCGACGATGACCGCGTCGCATTCGACCGTGCCCGAAAGCGCCGGGCGCGCCGTCTGGTCCGCCATGGTTCGTTTGTAATAGGTGTCCGGATAGGCCATCGCATGCTCCCCCTCGAATGAAATGGCGCGGGCTTATCCGCCCGCGCCGGTCTTGCATCAGTCGGCGCTGTAATCCTTGCCGTACCACTTGGTGGTGAGCGTCCCCAGCGTGCCGTCCTTCTTCATTTCCTCGATGATGCCGCCGACCTTGGCGGTCCATTCCGGATCGACCTTCTCGGCGATGACGACGAGCGGTTCGCGGAAAGCGTATTCGCCTTCGAGAACCTTGACCGGGTAGCCGTTCTTGATGGCGTTCATCGCGGTCTGCTCGGGCGCGATCACCGCGTCGAGGCGAACGCCGGCGCCAAGACGCAGGTCGTCGAAGGGCAGCATGGAATCGGCAAACGTGCGGACTTCGCCCGGCTCCAGCTTGTATTCGATCGGCGGCAGGCCCGGCGCGTCGATTTCAAGCTTGCGGTTGATGAAATCTTCCGAGGTCGTCGCCGTCTCGACGCCGATCACCTTGCCGTTGAGGTCGGTGACGGACTTGGCGTCGCTGTCCTTGTGAACGACGTAAACATAGGGGCTGTAGTAGTAGATGCCGACAAAATCGATCACCTGGGCACGCGCCTTGGTGGGCGTAACCGAACCGACGCCGAGATCGTAACGGCCCTGCCAGCGGCCGCCGGTCAGGGTTGCCCAATCCGGCGTCTCGAAGCTCACCTCGACGCCGAGGCGCTTGGCGATCTCGCGCGCGACGTCGATATCGAAGCCGACCATCTCGTTGTTGTCGTCGAGATAGCTCTGGGGCGGCCATCCGCTGTTGGTCGCGACGACCATCGCCTTCTTTTCCATGACGCGGTCGAGCGTCTCGCCGGCATGAGCCGAAACGGCGGCAGCGACGAAGGCAGCACCTACGGCCATGCGCATGAAGAGCTTTTTCATGTGGTCCTCCTTGTGATCCGTCAGTTCGGATCCCCATTTATGTAAGATGTCTGACAACTTAATGTGTCAGGGGATCGCTTACCGAGTCAAGGGTGACAATTCGCGGAAGTCATGAAACGATGAGATGAGCCCATAGAAATCCGTTATGAATTCGTCATGGACCGGAGCGTGTAACCCAAGGTATTCAGCGGGAAGTTGTCGTACATCCCGGCTTGATATCAAAGCTGATGTAGCGCGAACGGTTTGCCTTCGATGGTCTCCACGCGCATGCGGAAACCGAAGACTGCCTCCAGCCTGTCGGACGTGAGAATTTCGGCGGGCGCGCCGTCGGCCACGATGCGCCCATCCTTCATCGCCACGATCCGGTCGGCATGGGCGCTCGCCTGGTTGATGTCGTGCAGCACGATGACCACGGTCTTGCCCCCGGTATCGGCGATTGCTCGCAGCGAGCGCATCAGGGCGCGGGCATAATACATGTCGAGATTGTTCAGGGGCTCGTCGAGCAGCAGATAGTCCGTGCCCTGGGCAAAGGCCATGGCGACGAGCGCCCGCTGGCGCTGGCCGCCGGACAGCGTCTCGATGAAGCGGTCGCTAAGATCGGTGAGATCGAATTGCGCGATTGCGGCATCGACGATGGCATGGTCCTCGCCCGTCAGCCGGCCGCGGCCATGCGGAAAACGCCCGAAACCGACGAGTTCGCGCACCCGCAGGCGGCTCGCCACCGTCGTATCCTGCCGCAGGATAGCGAGGACCTTTGCGAGGTCGCGCCCCGGGGTCGTATCGACCGGCAGCCCGTCGACCGAAATTGTGCCGGTCTGTAGCGCCTGGAGCCGCGCGACGAGCGACAGCAGCGTGGATTTGCCCGCACCATTCGGGCCGATCAGCGCGACGACGCCGCCCTTTGCGATATCGAGGCTGACATCGTGCAGGATGGGCGTCGCCCGGTGCTTGAAGGAGACGTTGTTGATGCGGATCATTTGCGGCTCCCGAGGACCAGCAGCAGGAGAAAGATCAGCCCGCCGACGAATTCGATGACGACGCCGAGCGCCGTCGCACTGCCAAGCGCGTGCTGGAACAGCGTCTGCCCGCCGACGAGGACGACAATGCCGGTCAGGGCTGCGGACGGCAGCAGCACGGCATGGCGGCGGCTGTCGACGATGCGCTCGGCAAGCGCTGCCACGAGCAGGCCAAAGAAGGCGACGGGGCCGACGAGCGCGGTGGAGACGGCAACCAGAGCGGAGACGAGCAGCAGGAGACCGGTAACGGTGCCGGCCCAGTTGACGCCGAGCCCGGTGGCGGCATCGGGGCCGAGCGAGATGACATCGAGTACATGCCTTGACCGCCAAGCGATGACAACGGCGAGGACCGTCACGATGGCGGCGAAGACCAGCAGATCCGTGCGCACCGCATTGAAATTGGCAAAGCTTGCCGATTGCACCACGGAAAATTCGTTGGGATCGATCAGGCGGGCGAGCAGCGATTGCAGGCTGCGAAACAGCACGCCGAAGACGACACCGGCCAAAAGCATCAGCCCCATATCGAGCCGGCTGCGCAGCATCGGCAGCAGAAGCGCGCAGGCGAGCCCCATGAGGAACAGCACTTCCACGCCGAATTTCAGCTGCGGATCGAGCGCCACATAACCGACGCCGCCAAGCAGGAAGACAAGCAGCATCTGGCCGAACAGGTAGAGTGCGTCGAGGCCCATGATCGACGGCGTCAGGATGCGGTTGCCGGTCACCGTCTGGAAGATCACCGTCGATACGGCGATGGCCACGCCGACCTGCACCAGTGCCGCGAGCTTCAGGAGACGCAGTTCCAGCACGAAGGCGATATTGCCCTTGAGGCCGATGGCGAGGAAGGCGACAGCCGCCGCAAAGGCGGCAAGGCCGAGGCCGAACAGACGACGATCAGCCATGGCCGCCCCGCCGGAAGAGCAGCCAGAGGAACACGCCGCCACCAACCACGCCCATGACCGTGCCGACGGGGATCTCATAGGGATAGCGGATGAGGCGGCCGACAATGTCGCAGGCGAGCACCAGCCCCGCCCCGCCGGCCGCGACCCAGCCGATCGTGCCGCGCACATTGTCGCCCATCAGCCGCGAGACGATGTTGGGCACGGCCAGTCCAACGAAGGGGATCATGCCGACGACGACCACGGCAAGTGCCGTGATGACCGAGACGATGACGAGGCCGATCTGCATCATGCGCGCATAGTCGATGCCGAGCCCGATGCTCGCTTCGCGGCCCAGCGCCATGATCGTCAGGCGATCGGCGACGAGCCAGGCGACGGCGACCATGACGGCGGCAATCCACAGCAATTCGTAGCGCCCGCGCAGCACGCCGGAGAATTCGCCATTGGTCCAGACGGAGAGGAATTGCAGGAGATCGGCCTGCCAGGCGGCGAAGGTCGCGACAGCGCCGATCACGCCGCCATAGACGATCCCGAAGAGCGGCACGAGGAAGGGCTGCTGGGGCGGCAGGCGATGCGCGGTGGCGAGAAAGATCGACGTGCCGACGAGCGCCGCGCCGCCGGCGACCAGCGTCTTCACCCAGAGGGCTGCGGCGGGAAAAAGCAGCGTGACCAGGAGGATGCCGAGTTCCGCGCTCTGCGCGGTGCCGGCCGTCGCGGGCTCGACGAAGCGGTTGCGCGAGAGCGTCTGCATGATGAGACCGGCAATCGCCAGCCCTGCCCCGCACAGCACGGCGGCTAGCGTGCGCGGCAGGCGGCTGACGGCAAGCAGATGCATCGCTTCGGGATCGCTCAGCACCTTATCGAGCGGCAGCGGGCTGACACCGACGGCGAGACTCAAAAGGAAGAGGATCGCGAGCCCGAGCCCCGCGATCACGCCTGCGCGCAGTGATGGCTGGAAAACGGCTGACGTCATTTTACGATGGCAAAGCCCGCATGATTGCTGCCAGTCGTGAAACGCTTGCCGAGGACCCTCAGGTCGGTAGGAATATCAAGGCAGGGGATGAATTGGGGCACGGACGCTCCTTCCAGCACAGGATCACAGACGTCCCGGCCCACGATCAAAACATAACGTCTTTAGTCATGTTTTATCTGTAAGGGAAGTCGGCCAGCCAAGGATGGCTTCAGCGAAGGATGACCCGGTCCCGGCCCGATTTTTTGGCATCATAGAGGCCATTGTCGGCCCGCGAGATGGCCGAGCCGACACTTTCGGCCGCTTCGCTGATCGCGCCGCCCACGCTGACCGTCACCTTCAGCGCATCCGTGTCGATGATGAATGGCTCAGCCCCTACGACCTGCCGCAGCCGTTCGGCGATGGCACGGACCGAGGCATAATCTGGGCGGTGGAGCATGACGGCGAACTCTTCGCCGCCCATGCGGCCGAAACGGTCTTCCGGGCGCAGCACATCGCGGCAACGCCGGGTGAACTCGATCAGCACCGCGTCACCGACGCCGTGGCCATAGCGGTCGTTGATCGTCTTGAAATGATCGATGTCGAGCATCAGGAAGGTGGCGGACGTGCCGCTCTTCTGGCACTCGGCGTGGATCCGGTCCGCCTCTTCGAAAAAGCGGCGGCGGTTCATCGCACCGGTCAGCGGGTCGGTATCGGCGAGAACCTTCAACTCCTTGGCGTAGCTGCGCTCGCGGGTCACGTCGATATACATATTGACGTTGAAATTGCCGATCGTGCGGTGGCGGAACTGGATCGTGCGCGTTTCGCCGCTCGCCGTCGCCACCTCAAGGTCGAAGGGCGTCATTTCACGGTTTTCCGCGCGGGCGGCCGCAAGGGATTGATACCATTGCATGCGGGCGAACTCGCGATAATCCGGGTCCGGATAGGCAAGCCGCCACCAGTCCTCGATGTTGGAAATCTCGTCCTGGCTGTAGCCGAAAAGTTCCTTGAAGGTGGAATTGGCAAATTGGATCTGGTCGTCGGTGCCCGATATCTCGAAGCCGAACGGCAGCCAGTTGAGCAGCGAAATGACGTTCTCCTGCCAGCCGGCAAGCGTCACGGATCCCTGCGGCGGCGCATCGAGGAAGGTGAAGAGGCGCAGGATTTCGCCCTCCACGGCAACCTTCGTGACCTGCACCATGAGGATGCGCTCCTGCCCCTGCACCTGCGCGCGGATCAGGAAGGGCTCGCCGGGAACACCAACCGGCGCCACGCTCCATATCTGGCCGAGCATCAGGGTCGCTTCCGGGCCGACGAGCTCCTCGACCGGACAACCGCCGAAACCCTCGAGGCCGCGGCCGAACAGGATCGCGGCATTGGCATTGGCATAACGCACCGCAAGCGTCTGCTTTTCCACGAGCACGAGCGGCGCGCCGACGCAGTTCATCCAGAAGTCCACCTCCAGGCGGGATCTTCGCGAATTGGTCTCGTCCGGCAAAGGGGATATCGAAACTGCGGTGTCAGGCATGCTCATGCGCTTGCTACTCGCTACACGGATACGGTGCGGTCATTGCACCATTCGCGAGAGGCTAATGGTTCGGCGTAAGGATTTGGTTTACGCGACGTGAGCACGTCATGGCGCAGCGACATAATTCCTTTATGGTGCGCGAAAGCCTCAGGAACGAAGGACGACGCATGAGCCGCCAGACAGACGCCATCCTCGCTCTCTGCCGCCCCTTGCCGCCGACACGCACCGCGATCGTCCATCCGGTCAAAGCCAATGTGGTGGAGGCGGCAGCCGAGGCCGTGCGTGAAAGCCTCATCGTGCCTGTGCTTGTTGGCCCCGAGGAAAAGATAACGACCGCCGCGAAGGAAGCCGCCGTCGATATCACCGGCTGGGAGATCGTCGATACCGAGCACAGCCATGCCGCGGCCGCCAAGGCGGCGGAGCTTGCCGCAAACCGCCATGTCGAAGCGATCATGAAAGGCTCGCTGCACACGGATGAACTTCTGAGCGCCATCGTGAGGGCCGATGCGGGCCTGCGCACCGAGCGGCGCATTTCGCATTGCTATCTTATGGATATCGCGACCTATCCGAAACCGTTCATCATCACGGATGCCGCCGTCAACATCCTGCCGGACCTGCCGGTCAAGGCCGATATCGTGCAAAATGCCGTCGACCTGTGGCGGGTCGTTTTCGGCGATCACAAGCCCAAGGTCGCCGTGCTCGCTGCCGTCGAGACGGTCAATCCGAAAATGCAGGCGACGCTCGATGCGGCCGCCCTGTGCAAAATGGCGGACCGCCGGCAGATCACCGATTGCCTGATCGACGGCCCGCTCGCCTTCGACAATGCGATCAGCGCCGAGGCGGCACGGGAAAAGGGCATCCTTTCCGAGGTTGCCGGTCATGCCGATATTCTGCTGGTTCCCGATATCGAGGCCGGCAACATGCTGGCCAAGCAGCTGACATTTCTCGGCGGGGCGGAAGCCGCCGGCATCGTGCTCGGGGCGCGTGTGCCGGTAATCCTCACCAGCCGTGCCGACAATGAACGCACGCGTCTGCTTTCCTGCGCGCTTGCGGTGCTGCTTGCCGATGCCCGCACGAAGGGGCGTATCCTGTGACCGATGTCCTGCTCGTCCTCAACACCGGCTCGTCCAGCCTGAAATTCGAGGTTTTCGGCTACGACAAACTCGACAGGCTTGCAAAGGGCAAGGTGACCGGCATCGGCAACGGGGCACGGCTTGGTGCGACCATCGAGGAGACCGGCGCTGTCATCGACGAGCCGCTTGCCGCCGACGATCACGAAACGGCCATGGGCGCGGCGATCGCCCTCATCGATCGTTACGACGACGGTTGGCGCATGGTGGCGACCGTCCATCGCATCGTGCATGGCGGGGAAAACTTCGTCGCGCCCGTGATCGTTACGCCAGACATCCTCGCGGAACTCGAAACGCTCGTGCCGCTCGCCCCGCTGCACCAACCCTACAATCTCGCCGGCATTACCGCCTCGGACCGGTTGGCCGATGCACCCGATATCGCCTGCTTCGATACCGCCTTCCATGCCGGCCAGGCGCCGGTGTTCAAGACCTTTGCCATCGAGGCGGCGCTGCGCAACAAGGGTGTTCGCCGCTATGGTTTCCATGGGCTGTCCTATGACTGGATTTCCCGTGTCCTTGGCCGCGACTATCCCGATGTCGCAAGGGGCCGGGTCGTCGCCGGCCATCTCGGCAATGGCGCGAGCCTTTGCGCCATGAGCGGCGGCAAGAGCATCGACACGACCATGGGCATGACGGCGCTCGACGGCCTGCCGATGGGCAGCCGCACCGGCGCGATCGATGCCGGCGCCGTCACCTATATGCTGCACAGCCTCGGTCTTTCGGTGGAGGAAGTCGAACGCATGCTCTACGAGCGCTCCGGCCTCAAGGGCCTTTCCGGGATCAGCAACGACGTCAAGACGCTGCTCGAAAGCCCCGATCCGCAAGCCGCCTTCGCGCTCGACTATTTCGCCCTGAAGGTCGCGCAATATGCGGCCATGATGGCGACCTCGATGGGCGGTATCGATGCCTTCGTCTTCACCGGCGGCATCGGCGAGAATGCAGCCCTCGTGCGTGAGGCGATCCTGTCCCGGCTCGCCTTCCTCCAGCCCTTCCGTACCCTCGTCATTCCTGCCAACGAAGAGCGCATGATGGCGATCCACGGCAAGGCGCTGCTGGAAAACCAGGCCCAGTAACACCAGGCCCAGTAACATCAGGCCTCGTCGCTTGGGCCGGCGCCCGTGCGTCGCGTTTTGTGAACAATGCGTTCTCACACGGCGCCTTTTCAAGCCCGACGCGATGCACCATGTTCCGCGCAACACATCTTGCAACGGACGCTCGGCGTCGAGGCGAACATCATGAAGAAAATCGGCTTCCTGTCCTTCGGCCATTGGACACCCTCTTCACAATCCCAGACCCGCTCGGCGGGCGATACGCTCCTCCAGTCGATCGACCTTGCCGTCGCGGCCGAAGAGCTGGGCGCTGACGGCGCCTATTTCCGCGTCCATCACTTCGCCCGGCAGCTCGCCTCGCCCTTCCCGCTGCTCGCCGCCGTCGGTGCGCGCACGAAGAACATCGAGATCGGAACCGCCGTCATCGACATGCGCTATGAAAACCCGCTCTACATGGCGGAGGATGCCGGTTCAGCCGACCTCATCGCCGGCGGACGCCTGCAGCTCGGCATCAGCCGCGGCTCGCCCGAGCAGGTCATCGATGGCTGGCGCTACTTCGGCTACGAACCGCAGGAGGGCATGAGCGACGCCGATATGGGCCGCCGCCACGCGGAGGTCTTCCTCGACGTCCTGAAGGGCGAAGGCTTTGCCCAGCCGAATCCCCGGCCGATGTTCCCCAACCCGCCGGGGCTGCTGCGTCTCGAGCCGCATTCCGAGGGTCTGCGCGAGCGCATCTGGTGGGGTGCCGGCTCGAACGCCACGGCCGTCTGGGCCGCTCAGCATGGCATGAACCTGCAAAGCTCGACCCTCAAGGACGACGAAACGGGCGAGCCCTTCCATGTCCAGCAGGCCGCACAGATCCGCGCCTATCGCGAAGCCTGGAAGGAAGCGGGCCATAGCCGCACACCGCGCGTCTCCGTGAGCCGCAGCATCTTTGCGCTTACCGACGACCGCGACCGTGCCTATTTCGGCCGGGGCGGCAAGGAAGAGGATTCGATCGGCTTCATCGACGACAAGACCCGCGCAATCTTCGGCCGCTCCTATGCCGACGAGCCGGACAGGCTGATTTCGCAGCTCGCCGCCGACGAGGCGATCCAGGAGGCCGACACGCTGCTGCTCACCGTGCCCAACCAGCTCGGCGTCGAATACAACGCCCATGTCATCGAGGCCATCCTGAAACACGTCGCGCCGGCACTGGGCTGGCGCTGACAATCAAACGCGCCCGATCAAACGCGTTCGATATCGCGGCGAAGCACGATGGAGGTCGTCAAGTCCTCGACATTGTCCATCGTCGCGACCTCGTCGCGCAACTCGTTCAGCGCATTGATCGAGCCGACCTCGACCTCCACCACGAGGTCGAGCTGGCCGCTGACCGAAGACACCTTGCGCACCGCCGAAAAGCCGGCGAGCCGATCGAGCACGCCGATCGACGGCGTGCGCTTCAGCGTCACCAGCAGGAAGGCCTGGATCTGTCCATCGTCGAGCTGGCCGATATCGGCGCGGTAGCCCCTGATAATGCCCGCTTTTTCCAGCCGCGTGACACGCTCGGTCGTCGCACTGCGCGACAGCCCGATGCGCCCGGCAAGCGACTTCATGGGGATGCGTGCTTCCTTCGTGAGGATGCTGAGGATCGTCCGGTCGATGCTATCCGTGCCCTGCATGATGCCTCTCTCCGCTGCGCCGACAAGATGACGGTTATTATATACAGAGTGCCGGCACAACCGGCATAATGCCGGATGCACCAAAGCGCCGTCCATGCAAATCTTCGCCTCGAAAAGAGGATTGCCATGAACGACATGCTGAAGACGACCCCGGATTTTTCCCTCGACGCCGCAGCCGCCCTGCTCAAGCAGCATTATGGGCTTGCCGGCAGGCTCTCGCCGCTCGCCAGCGAGCGCGACCAGAATTTCAAGGTGGAAACATCGGAGGGGACCTTCATCCTGAAGATCGTCAACGCCGCCGAGCCGGCGGTGGAAAGCGATTTCCAGACGGCGCTGCTCGCCCATCTCGGCGTGCATGCCGGCGATCTGCCGGTGCCGCATATTCGCCCGACACTCTCGGGCGAAAGCCTGGCCACCACCACGAGCGCCCACGGCACGGCACACCGCGTCCGCCTCGTCAGCTGGGTCGAGGGCGAACCGCTCGCCGAAACGGGCCGCAGCGAGGCCGCGCTCGAATCCCTGGGGCACATGCTCGGCCGCTTCGACGCAGCCTTGAAGGGTTTCATGCATCCCGGCGCGCTGCGCGATCTCGACTGGGACATCCGCACCGCCGGGCGTTCGGCGGGCCGCCTTTCGCATGTCGCAGATGCCGAAGACCGCGCCCTCGTCGAACGCTTCCTGAAACGCTTCGCCACCGTCGCGCCGCGCCTTGCGACGCTGCGCGCTGCCGTCATCCACAATGACGCCAACGACTGGAATGTGCTGGTCGATGCCGCGAACCATGACCGGATTTCCGGCCTGATCGATTTCGGCGATGCGCTGCACACGCCCGTCATCGCGGAGGTGGCGATCGCCGCCGCCTATGCCGGCCTTGACCACGCCGATCCGATCGGCGCCGCCGCCGCCATCGCGCGCGGCTTCCATGCGGAGTACCCGCTGCTGGAAGAAGAAGTCGATCTGCTCTTCGACCTGATTGCGGCGCGCCTCGTCACCTCCGTCACCATGTCGGCCTCGCGCCGCGTCCACGCGGAGGACAATCCGTATCTTGCAATCAGCGAACGCCCGGCCTGGACGCTGCTGCGCAAGCTCGACCGCATGAACCCGCGCTTCGCCACCGCCATCCTGCGCAAGGCCTGCGGCTTCGAGGCCGTGCCCGGCGCCCGCGTGGTGGCCGAGTGGATCGAAAACAACCGCAAGTCACTCGCGCCCCTCCTCGAAAAGCCGGCCGCGACCTATCCGGCCGCGCTCGTGCCCTATGGCGATCCGACCCACCCGATGACCGTCAAGTCCGCCGCCGAACAGCCGGATGAAGCGCAAGCGATCTGGGACGCCTATTGCCGCGAGACCGGCGTTGAGCTCGGTATCGGTCCCTTCGCTGAAGAGCGCACGGTCTATGCGGGCGAGATGTTCGTCTCGCGCTTTATAGAGGGCGCGCGCCGCACGCATCACCTCGGCTTCGACCTCTTCATGGCCGCCGGCACCAAGCTCTTCGCGCCACTTGCCGCCACGGTCGTCAGCGTCGAGGTCGAAAAGGATCCGCTCGGCTATGGCTGCCTGATCGCGCTGCGCCACGAGCCGGAGGGTTGCCCGCCCTTCATCTCGCTCTGGGGCCACCTCGCCCATGAGGCTGTCCACCGCCTGAAGGCCGGCGACAAGCTGGAAGCTGGCGCGCTGGTCGGCGAAATGGGCGCACCGAAGGAAAACGGCGGCTGGGCGCCGCATCTCCACCTGCAGATCTCCACCGACACGACCCTGTCGGCCACTGAAATCCTCGGCGTCGGCGAGCCGCGTTACCTCGACGTCTGGGCAGAACTCTTCCCCAATGCCCGCACCTTCGCCGGTGTCGCCAGGGAATTCTTCGAGCGCCAGGGCCGCTCGCATGAGGAGATCGTCCAGAAGCGGCGCGAACTGCTGCTGCCGAACCTCTCCATCTCCTACGACAAGCCGATCAAGTTCGTGCGCGGCGAAGGCGTCTGGCTGATCGACGACAGTGGCCGGGCCTATCTCGACTGCTTCAACAATGTCTGCCACATCGGCCATGCGCATCCGGCCGTGGTGGAGGCGATGGCCAGGCAGGCCGCGACGCTCAACACCAACACGCGCTACCTGCACGACAACATCGTCGCCTATGCCGAGCGCCTGACGGCGACGCTGCCAAAGGAGCTGACGGTCGCCGGCTTCGTCAACAGCGGCTCGGAGGCCAACAGCCTGGCGCTGCGCATGATGCGCGCCCATACCGGCCGCGAAAACGCCATCACGCTCGACTGGTCCTATCACGGCACGACGCAGGAACTGATCGACATCAGCCCCTACAAGTTCCGCCGGAAGGGTGGCGAGGGACCGAAGCCGCATATCCATATCGCGGCCGTTCCGGACAGCTACCATGCCCCGGCGGACTGGCTGATCGAGGAGCATGGCAAGCGCTTTGCCGAAAGCGTCGCCGAACAGATCGCCGTCATGAAGGCCAAGGGCGACGGTCCGGGCTTCTTCATCGCCGAGTCCATCCCGAGCGTCGCCGGCCAGGTCTTCCTGCCGGAAGGGTATCTGAAGGAGGTCTACCGTCTGGTGCGCCAGGCGGGCGGGGTCTGCATCGCCGACGAGGTGCAGGTCGGTTTCGGCCGTGTCGGCAGCCATTGGTGGGCTTTCGAGACGCAGGACGTCGTGCCCGACATCGTCACCATGGGCAAGCCGATCGGCGACGGCCATCCGCTCGCCGCCGTCGTCACGACCCGCGAAGTGACCGACAGCTTCAACAACGGCATGGAATATTTCAATACCTTCGGCGGCAACCCGGTCTCCTGCGCCGTCGGCCTTGCGGTGCTCGACGTCATCGAGGGCCAGGACCTGCGCGGCAATGCGCTCACCGTCGGCAATTACCTGATGGACGCTTTCCGCGACATGCAGACGCGTTACCAGGCCATCGGCGACGTGCGCGGCCTTGGCCTCTTCCTCGGCATCGAACTCGTCACGGACCGCAAGACCAAAGCGCCCGCCACTGAGTTTGCCCGCGCCGTCTCCAACGGCGCGCGCCGCCGCGGCGTGCTGATGGGCACCGAAGGCCCGCATGACAACGTGCTGAAAATGCGCCCGCCGATGATCTTCTCCAAGCGCGACGCCGATCACCTCATCGCCGTGCTCGAGGAAACCTTCGCCGACATCGAAAAGACGCTCGGCTAAGGCCTGAAACACCACATTTTCAAACCTGTCAGCCGGGGGAGTTTTCTCCCGGCCGGGAAGACGCATGCCAAAAACCAATCAAGGAGGAGGACACCATGAAGACGACAATTCTGGCCCTTGCGGCCGCAGCTTTTGCCGCCGGCACGGCCCATGCCGGCACATTCGATGTCATCAAGGAGCGCGGCGAGGTGCGCTGCGGCGTCAGCCAGGGCGTGCTCGGCTTTTCCGTGCCGGACAAAAACGGCGTCTGGGGCGGTTTCGACGTCGATTTCTGCCGCGCGGTCGCTGCCGCCACCCTCGGCAATCCGGACAAGGTGGCCTATGTGCCGCTTTCCACCAAGGACCGCTTCACGGCGCTACAATCCGGTGAAGTCGACCTGCTCTCGCGCCAGACGACCTGGACCCTGTCGCGCGACACCGATCTCGGCATGAGCTTCGTCGGCGTCAACTACTATGACGGCCAGGCCTTCATGGTGAGCAAGGACGTCGGCGTGAAGAGCGTCAAGGAGATTTCCGGCGCCTCCGTCTGCACGGAAACCGGCACGACGACCGAGCAGAACATGGCCGACTATTTCAGCGCCAACAAGATCGAGTACCAGGTCATCGCCTTCGAAAAGCCGGACCAGACGATCCAGGCCTTCAACACCGGCCGCTGCGACGTCTATTCGACGGATGCTTCAGCGCTCTACGCCCAGCGCATGACACTGAACGACCCCGACCGCTTCGTGGTGCTGCCCGAGGCCATCTCCAAGGAACCGCTCGGCCCGGCTGTGCGCCAGGGCGACGACCAGTGGTTCAAGATCGTGCGCTGGACGCTTTTTGCGCTGATCGAGGCCGAGGAAATGGGCATCACCAAGGAAAATGCCGCCTCACTTCTCGAAAGCGGCAGCGTCGCGCAAAAACGCTTCCTCGGCATCGACAGCGAGGCCGGAAAGACATTGGGGCTCGATCCGAAATGGGCCTATCAGGCAATCACCTCCGTCGGCAATTACGGCGAGATCTTCGAGCGTCATCTCGGCAAGGACAGCCCGCTCAAGATCGACCGCGGCCTGAACCGCCTGTGGAACGACGGCGGCCTGATGTATTCGCCGCCGGCGCGGTAAGCCAAAACCATCGAAGATCGACGCCGCGGATATCCTCCGCGGCGTTTTTCGGTTAGGCAGCGAACCGCACGCGGTGTTTCGGCGCGATCTCGACAAGCTGGGAGGCCACCGGCGCTGTGAACACGTCCGGCGAGGTGCTGCCGTCGGAGACGAAGCGACGACCAGCAAACTGCGGCAGGTCGGCAAACCGATCCTGCTTTGCCGTCGGGTCGAGTGCTGCGGCCGGATCGGGAATGGCGGCGATCAGCCGGCGCGTATAGGGATGGGCAGGCGCTTCGAAGATCTCGCGCCAGCCGCCCTCCTCCACGACCTCGCCGAAATACATCACCAGAACCCGGTCGCTCATATGCTCGACGACGCTGAGATCGTGGCTGATCATCAGATAGGAGAGGCCAAGCTTCTCCTGGAGGTCGAGCAGCAGGTTGATGATCTGCGCGCGGATGGAGACGTCGAGCGCGGAGACCGGTTCATCCAAAAGCACGATTTCCGGCTCGAGGATCAGCGCGCGGGCAATGCCAATGCGCTGGCGTTGGCCGCCGGAGAATTCATGCGGATAACGGCTCGCCTGTTCCGGCGTCAGGCCGACATTCTTCAGCATCGCCTCGATACGGCCCTCGATTTCCGAGGCCGCGGTAACGCCATGCAGGCGCAGCGGCGCGGCAAGCGAGGTGCGCACCGACTGGCGCGGATTGAGCGAGGCATAGGGGTCCTGGAACACCATCTGCACCGCCTTCGCTCGCTGCATGCGGCCCGGCGCACCGGGGCCTGCCAGCGGCTGGCCACGATAGCGGATCGTGCCCTCGCTCGGCGCCTGAAGGCCGAGGATGGAGAGCGCCGTCGTGGACTTGCCGCAACCGGATTCACCGACGATCGACAGGCATTCGCCCTTGGCAAGCTCGAAACTGATGCCGTTGACGGCATGCAGCACGCGCTTGCCCGTGCCGAGCAGGCCCCCGCCGGAAATCGGGAAACGTACGTGGAGATCGTCCACCTGCAACAGAGGGGCGGTCATGGCTGACTTCCTTCCGGTCCGCGCGGCGCGATGAAGCGGGTTTCCGTCAGTTTCGAGCGATCGGCGATGATGCTGTCGATATCGACCAGCCGCTGGCGGCCGTGTTCGCTGCGGCTGCCGAGACGCGGCAGGGCACCGAGCAGGCCGCGCGTATAGTCATGCTTCGGATCGGCGAAGAGCGCCCGCGTCTCGTTCTCCTCGACGAGGCAGCCGGAATACATAACGCCGACACGCTGGCAGACGCTGGCGATGACGCCGAGATCATGGCTGATGAACAGCACCGCAGTACCGCGCGCCGCGCAGAGTTCCTTGATCAACCGCAGCACTTCCGCCTGCACGGTCACGTCGAGCGCGGTGGTCGGCTCGTCGGCGATCAGCAGGTCCGGATTGCAGGCGAGCGCCATGGCGATCATCACGCGCTGGCGTAGACCGCCCGACATCTGGTGCGGATAGTTTTTCGCTCGCCGGTCCGGGTTGGGTACGCGCACGTTACCGAGCGCATCGACGGCGAGCTTCTCCGCCTCGCCCCAGCTCTTGCCCTGATGCAGCACGAACATTTCGGCGATCTGCCGGCCGACGGTCGACAGCGGGTTGAGCGCCGTCATCGGCTCCTGGAAGATCATGGCGATGCGGTTGCCGCGCAGCCGCCGCATCTCGCGTTTCGGCAAGGCGAGCAGGTTCTGCCCCTTGAACAGGATCTCGCCGCCGGAAATGGCGAGCGGCTTCTTCAGGAGGCCCATAACGGCGAGCGACGTCACGGATTTGCCCGAGCCGGATTCGCCGACGAGACCGTAAGCTTCGCCCGGCATGATCTGGAAGGAGACGCCCTTGAGCAGCGGATGGTGGGTGGAGCGATTGACCGCTACGCCGAGGCGCAGGTCCCTGATGTCGAGAAGCGGCGCGGTCATGGCTTGCGCGTCCTCATATGCGGGTCGAGGCTGTCGCGCAGCCCGTCGCCGAGAAGGTTGAAGCCGAGCACCGAGAGGAAGATGGCAAGGCCGGGGAAGATCGCAACCCAAGGCGCGAGCTGTATAAGCTGGCGCGCATCCGTCAGCATCGAGCCCCAGCTCGGGAACGGCGGCTGGATGCCGAGGCCGAGGAAGGAAAGCGCTGCTTCCGAAAGAACCGCAGAGCCCATGCCGAGCGTCGCCATGACGAGGATCGGCCCCATCATGTTGGGCAGGATCTGCGTGAACATGATGCGCAGGTCGCCATAGCCCAGCGTCTGCGCCGCCTGCACGTAGCCCTGCGATTTCAGCGAGAGCGTCGAGGAACGGGCGATGCGGCAGGTCCAGCTCCAGTTGGTGAGGCCGAGCGCGATGAGCAGCGACGGCAGGCCGGGGCCCAGAACGGCCATGACGGCGAGTGCGAAGATCAGCGAGGGAATGGCGAGCATGACATTCGTCAGGCCGTTGACGAGATCGTCCCACCAGCCGCCCCAATAGCCGGCGGTCATGCCGAGCGTGATGCCGATCATCGAATTGATGACCTGCGAAACGATGCCGACGGTCAACGAGATCTGCGCGCCGTAGAGGATGCGCGTATAGACGTCGCGGCCCTGCGCGTCCGTGCCGAACCAGAAGGTGGCGTCGGGAGGCAGCTCGGAACTCATCAGGTCGGCATCGAGCACCGGGTCGAAGGGCGCGATCCAGGGGGCGAGGATACCGGCGAGGATCACCAGCACCGTCAGCCCGGCGCCGAGCCAGAAATTGAAACCGAAGCGCATCCCGTCACTCCTGCTTGATGCGCGGATCGATCGCGGCATAGATCAGATCGACGGCGGTGTTGATGAGGAGGAACCACAGCACGATGACGAGGATCGTGCCCTGCACAACGGGAATGTCGCGGATCGCCACGCTGTCGACGAGCAGCGAGCCGATGCCCGGCCAGGCGAAGAGCTTTTCGATGACGACGGCCTGGCCGATCAGCGAGCCGAACTGCAGGCCGACCGTGGTGACGATCAGCACCAGCGCATTGCGCGCCACATGCCAGCGCACGACTTTCATCTCGCTCATGCCCTTGGAGTGAGCCGTGCGGATGAAATCGGCGTTTAGGACATCGAGCACGCCGGCTCGTGTGGTGCGCGCGAGAAGGGCGAGCGGTGTCACGCCGAGTGTCACAGCAGGTAAGATGAGATTGCGGAACGAACCATCGCCGTAACCGAAACTGGGTAGCCAGTTCAGTTGCAGGGCGAAGAGATACATCATCAGAAGGCCGAGCCAGAACTGCGGCATGGAGAGGCCGGAGACCGCGCCGATCATCGTCACCGTATCGAGCACGGAGCCGGGTCTGAGCGCCGCCAGAAAACCGAGCGGCACACCGACGACCAGCGCGAAAACCATGGCGGCGATGGCCAGTTGCAGCGAGGCGCCCATGCGGTCGTTGATCAGGTCGATGACCGGCTGGCGGGTGCGGAAACTGGTGCCGAGATCGAATTGCGCAAGATCCGTGACATAGGTCACGAAGCGCTCCATCAGCGGCTTGTTGAGCCCGAATTCCTCGTTGAGGCGGGCGATCATCTGCGGGTCGGCGGCGCGCTTGCCATCGGCGAAGAGGCTGGCGGCGAAGGTGCCCGGCACGACGGAGAAGATGACGAAGATCAGCAGTGCCACCACGACGACCGTCGGGATGACCTGCAGGATGCGGCGCAGGGTGAAACGAAGCATTGACGGTTCCGTTTTGGCCGCCCTTACGGGCGTGATAACAGATGCGGGAGCGGCCGAAGCCGCCCCCGAACCCCTCAAGGCTTATTTGCGCGCGTCGGGCGCGTTTTCGTCAATCCAGATCTCGTCATAGGGCTGGACCGCCAGTTCGGTGGCATTCGGCACGAGGCCGTGGATCCAAGGCTGATAAGCCATGACCGCCTTATTGTAGTTGAAGAACCAGACCGGCGCGTCGTCCTGTACGATGTTGTTGGCTTGGCGCAGCAGATCGTTCTGCTTGGCGGGGTCACGTTCCTGCTGGGCCGCTTCATAGAGCTTGTCGAAGTCCGGGCTCGCATAGCTCGTATAGTTGCAGGCCGACTGCGCCGTCTTGGAATAGTAGCAGCGCAGCGCGTTCAGCGGATCGGGACCCGACAGGTTCGACCAGATGAAGGCCTGGAAATTGTTCGACGTCACGG
The DNA here is from genome assembly GCF_946479415.1 of uncultured Shinella sp. The sequence continues at coordinate 43,230 of NZ_CAMLFY010000002.1, forward strand.
CATCGCCAAGCGCCGAACTTTCGACCGGCTTCGGCTTCACGGTGATGCCGACCTTCTTCAGCATCGGCAGGATGGCTTCGACGATCGGGACACCCCAACTCTCGTTCGGGCTCGCTGTCACCTCGAATTCGAAGCCATCGGCATAACCGGCTTCCGCCAGCAGGGCCTTTGCCTTTTCCGGATCGAAGGCATAGGCCGCCTTGTCCTTGTCAAAGGCCGGCGAGGAAAGCGGCAGCCAGCCGGAGGCCGGATAGGCCTTGTTCTTGACGAGGCGTTCGATGATCAGCGGCGCGTTGATCGCGTGGTTGATCGCCTGGCGGACACGCTTGTCCTTGAAGGGCTCGAAGGCCGGGTTGAAGCCGATGTTGCGGGTATAGACCTCGGCGACTTCGAGCAGGTGGTCCTTCAGGCCCTCTTCACCCTGATAGGCCTGGTATTGCGTGGGGCCGAGGATCGAGACGTCGATTTCCTTGTTGCGGAAGGCGACGTCGCGGGCAGCATCTTCGGCCATCAGAACGATGTTGATGCGGTCGAGATAGGGCTTGCCCTCCTCGTAATACTTGTCGAACTTCTCGACCACCACCTGCGAGCCCGGCACATGCTCCTTGAAGACGAAGGCGCCGAGGCCGACCGGGTTCTTCGCAAACGTCGATTCGTCTTCAACATTCGACGGATAGATCACGGTCGTGTTCTGCATCAGCGGGAAGCCGGGATTGATCGGGCCGGTATAGGTGATCTCCAGCGTGTTGTCGTCGACCTTCTTCAGGCCGGAAATCTCCTCCGCCTTGCCGGCGATGAACTCTTCCGCACCCTTGATGACGGCGATGAAGCTGGCGCCCGGAAAGGCGTTCTTCGGATTGGCGATGCGCTTGTAGCTGTAGATGATGTCATCTGCCGTCAGCGGCTTGCCATTGTGGAACACGGCGTTCTTGCGCAGGTGATAGGTGTGCGTCAGGCCGTCCTCGGAGACATCTTCGGAATCGGCCAGTTCAAGCACCGGCTTGTTCTCGATGGAGTTCCAGCTGTAGAGGCCGCGATGGATGGCCTGCGTGATGAACTCTTCCTGCGTATTGGGGCTCGCCTGCACGTCGAGCGTGGCGAAGCTCGAGCCATAGGGCGCAGTGAAGACGAGCGTTCCGCCGGAACGTTCGCCGGCGGCCAGCGCCCCGGTTGCGACGCTAAGGCTCAGCATGGCGGCGAGTGTCAGTTTTTTCAGCATTTCGTCCTCCCTCTCGTGCCGTTTTCGGCATCGTTTCGATGATTCAGTCTGACAAGACCCTACCGCGCATCATGCACGACGCGGCCTGCAAGCAGGGTCAGCAGGCAGCGTGTGCCTGAGAGAATGGTATCGGTCGGGGCCTCCAAGAGGTCGTTGTCGAAGACAGCGATGTCGGCCCACTGGCCGGGCACCAGCCTGCCCTTCACGCCCTCGGCCTTCTGCGACCAGGCGCCGAATTCCGTATAGGCCTGCAGCGCCTCCTCGCGCGTCAGCCTTTCGGTCTCGTCCATGACAGTGCCCTTCCCGGTCTTGCGCGTGATCATGGCGTGCAGATTCGGGAAGGGATCGGGCGAGCAGACCGGCGCATCCGAGCCGGTCGAGGGCTTCAGGCCCATGCGCATCCAAGAGCCGATCTGGTAGGACGGCTTGCCGCGCGCCTCGCCCAGCACGGAAATGTAACTGTCGCCGAAATCGTGGATGAAGGCCATCTGCGGCGCGGGCAGGATGCCGGCGGCTTTCATGCGCGCGTCCTGTTCGGCCGTCGAGAAGCCGCAGTGCTCGACACGATGGCGGCGGTCCGGATCGGGCGTGGCGGCAAGCGCCTTTTCATAGGCGGTGATCAGCTGCTCGATCGCACCGTCACCGATGGCGTGGCAGGCCATCTGGTAGCCGCGGTCGTGGAAGGATTTGACGAGCGCCTCGACCTCCGGGGTCGGCAGCATCTGCACGCCGATATTGTCGGGCTCGCCCTGATAGGGTTTCGTCATCCAGGCGGTGCGTCCGCCGGCTGAACCGTCGAGGAAGATCTTGACCGCCCCGACGCGCAGCATGTCGTCGCCGGCGCCGGAGATCAGGCCGGCGCGCCAGCAATCCTCGACGATGGAAATGCCGGGATCGCCGAGCAGCGTCAGCCAGACGCGCACCGGCAGGCGACCGGAAATCTTGGCCATTTCATAGGCCTGGATCTCGGCAAAGCCGGAGAGCTGGCCGACCGCCGCATCCATGCAGCTGGTGATGCCGAGCGAGTTGAGGTAGCGCCCGCCGCGCTCGATACCGTCGATCAGTTCCTCCGTCGTCACCTCGGGCATGGCGGCCTTGACGAGGTTGATGGCGTTTTCGGCCAGCAGGCCGTTGAGACGCCCGTCCGTTGTACCGATCACGCCGCCATCCGGGACAGGCGTCGCTTCCGTCACACCGCCAAGCTTCAGCGCCAGCGAATTGGCGATGGCAACGTGGCCGCAGGCACGCGACAGGAGCACCGGGTGATCCGGTGCCGCGCGGTCGAGATCCTCGCGTGTCGGATGACGTCCCGTATCGAGCTTGACCTGGTCATAGCCGCGCGCCTGGATCCAACCGCCCTTCGGCGTCTTCGCAGCCCGTTCAGCAAGCGCTGCCGTCAGGGCCGAGAGCGTCGGCGCGGCGGCGGGCGTCGCATCGACCCAGCCCATGGTGATACCGGTCGAGATAAGGTGCAGGTGATTGTCGATGAGGCCTGGGCTTGCAAAACGGCCTTCGAGATCGATGATTTCGGTGTTCGGCCCCTTGAGGCTCAGCATGTCGGCACTGCTGCCGGTGGCAAGAACCTTGCCCTGCCACACGGCAACAGCTTCGCTGGTGCCCTCTTCCCGGCCACGCCAGATGCGGCCATTGTGCAGGATTAGATCGGCTTCGATTGCAACGGACATTCACCACTCCCTTGTCGGGGCGGCCGAACCGGCGCCCCGTTCCTCCTCACGCAACGTGAGAGGTTGTAGAGGGCTTGGCCAATTCGCTTTTGGCACCATGTCATACCAAATCAGCATACCTATTTCGATTGAATGACTTATGATCGATGTCACCGACGGACAGGATCGGGAGGGACCGGCGTGGAGATCAAGTGGCTGGAAGATTTCGTGACGCTGGCCGACACGTCGAGTTTTTCGCGCGCTGCGGATCTGCGCAATGTCACGCAGCCGGCCTTCAGCCGTCGCATCAAACAGCTGGAAAGCTGGCTGGGCGCCACGCTGATCAGCCGCGCCACCATGCCGGCCGAACTGACGCCGGCCGGCCGTAACTTCCTGCCGGTCGCGCAAGAGGCGATCCGCACCTTCTATGCGGCGCGCGAGGCGCTAAGACCGTCACACGAACCGGGCCTGGTGCGCTTCGCAGCCCTCCACACGCTGACGGTGACGTTCTTTCCGCGCTGGCTGCAAGCACTCGAAAAGGCCGGCGGTGCCTTCAGCACCTCGCTGATCGCCGACCGCGGCGGCATCGAAGCCAATCTCGATGCGCTCGTCGGCGACGAAGCGGATTTTTTTCTCACCTACGCCCATCCGGAAGTGCCGTTCCATCTCGATCGCGGACAGTTCTCATCGCTGACGGTCGCGCATGACCGACTGATCCCGCTTGCGGCACCTGACGTTTCGATGCCCGGTGGCGCACAGCCGGGACTTCATATTCTCGACCGCGCGGTCGCGCAGCCGCGGCTTGCCATTCCCTTTCTGAGCTATGGCTTCAATTCGTTCTTCGGCGTGGCGCTGTCGCGCCTCATGTTGCGCCGCCCGCCCTTCCGCCGCCGCATAACGCACGAAAACACGATCAGCGCCGGGCTGATGAATATGGCGGTGACGGGAGCGGGCATCTGCTGGCTGCCGGAGAGCTTGGCGCGCGACGAGATCGACAGCGGACGACTCGTGCCCGCCTCCGCCGATGCCGGCTGGAACCTCGATCTTGAAATCCGCCTCTACCGGCATGCAGCAAGCCGCAGCCGCAAGGTCGAGGACCTGTGGCATACGGCAAAGCTGCTCCTGAAGCGCGAAGTAGCCTGATCAGACCTTGAGGAAGAGCAGCGCACGCAGGATTTCGGAAAAATCCTTGTGCTCGAAGGCAATGGCGCGAAGGCCATGCGTGCGGGCACCGGGATACCAGCTGGCGCGATAGGCCTCGCCCGGCGTGTTGAACTCGATGATCACCTCGTAATGCTCGGCCTTTGCGGGCAGCGCCTGCGCGAAATCGCCGGAAAGGGCCGCGGCCACGCCCTCGCGAATGAGGCGCCGCGACCAGGCGGGCGAGATGGAAGTCGTCGCATGGCCCCGGCCGTCCAGCGTTTCCACCGCTGCGAGACCCGGCACCATGGCCCGCGCCTCAGCGCAGATGCCCACGTCACCGGCGAGAAAGACCGATGGCACACCATAACCGGCCGCACAGAGCGCGTTGAAGGTGAATTCCGAGGCGACCTCCCCATTCAGCAGCAGGCGCGAAATGCGCATGTTGGAGGTGTGGGCGAGCGGATTGACTTCGGTGCCGGCCTTGGAGTGATAGCCGGTATAGATCGCGGCGGCGAAGCCGGCGTCGATGCCGTACATCATCTCGTCCGGATGGCCCGACCAGCCGCGCACGATGCGCGCATAATCGGGCAGCCGGTCGAGGATGAGGTTGCGGCCGCTGCTGTGCGCGTCCTTGATCACGACCTCCGTCGCGCCGGCGGCCCGTGCGCCCTCGCAGGCGGCGACCACTTCGGCGGTCATCAGCGCGCGGAACTCGTTCCAGTCCGGATGGCTGCGGTCGGCCTCGTCCCATTGGGCAATGCCGGCGGTTCCCTCGATATCGGCGGAAATGAAGACTTTCATGGGGTCTGGTTCTCCTTCAGCCAGTCGGCCAGAGCGGGATAGAGGCGGCCGTTGCGGGCCGGTGTGGCAGGCGCCGTGCAAAGCGCATTCAGCACGGCCTCCTGCGTGCTTTCCGCTGCGGCGCGGAAGGCGAGGTCGATATGGTCGTCGGACAGGCGCTGCTGGCTGGTGATCGGTGCTACCGGATCATGCGCGACGGGATCGGCCGTCGTGAAACAGAGCACGACATCGCCGCTGCCATGGCCCCAGAAGGCGCCGAGCCGGGCAAGTCCCGCCCCGCCGCGCCGGGCGACGCGCTGCAATTGCCGGTCGCCGAGCGGCAGGTCTGTCGCCATGATGACGATGACCGAGCCGCGCTCGGGCGTGGCCGGCACGCGCGGATCGGGACGACGGCCATCCGGCAGCACGAGATCGCCGGCCGCGCCGAAATTGGCAAGCACCAAGGTGCCGAGCGTGAAATCACGTTTGGCGATGCGCAGGACGCGCGAGGCCGTGCCGATGCCCGCCTTGAAACCGAAGGCCGTCATGCCGGAGCCGGCACCCACCGCCCCCTGTTCGACAGGCCCCGGCCGGGCCGCATCCAGCGCGGCCATGGCGTCAGCGGGTGTCACCGCAAGCGCCTGGATATCGCTGATGCTGCCGTCGTTGCATTCGCAGACGAGCGGATTGACCGTGGACGTCTTGCGCCCGATTGCCGGATTTGCGGCAATCGCCCGGCGGATCAGCGCCTCCGTGCAGGCTGCGACGCCAAACGTGTTGGTGAGCAGGATCGGCGTCTCGATCGTGCCAAGCTCCGCCACCTGCATCAGCCCCGCCGACTTGCCAAAGCCGTTGATCACCTCGACGGCCGCCCGCGGCTTTGTCCGGAAAAGATCGCCCGAATGGGGGAGTACGGCTGTCACGCCGGTAAAAATGCCGTCGCCACGCAGCGAACGATGCCCGACGGCCACGCCCGGCACATCCGTGATGGCATTATCAGGCCCCACCGTGAGCCGGCTCTCCGGCATCAAACCCCATTCCCGCGCCGTCTTCATATTAGCTCTCCGATGTCCCGATTTTTCTTAGGCCGGAACGCCGGCCGCTTCCAGATAGAGCGACTGCAACCGCCGCGTCATCGGGCCGGGCCGGCCATCGCCGATCATTCGCCCGCCAATCTTCACGACCGGCATGACGAGGCTGGAGGCCGAGGTCTGGAACGCTTCGGCCGCATCCTGCGCCTCCTCGGGCGTGAAGGCACGCTGCTCGATGCGCAGGCCTTCAGCTTCGCAGAGGCGGGCCAGCGCCCGCTGCGTACAGCCCGGCAGCGTTGCCTTCGAGGCGGCGCGGGTGAGGATGCGCCCGTCAGCGGTGATGACATGCGCCGTCGAGGAGGCTCCCTCTGTCACCAGCCCCGCCTCGACCAGCCAGACATCGTCGAAACCGCGCGCCCGCGCCGCCTGCTTTGCCATGACCTGCCCGAGCAGCATGGCCGTCTTGATATCGCGCCGGTGCCAGCGCGGATCGTCCGCCAGGTCGACGGCGATGCCCTCGCGCTGCGCCTTCGTGCCGGTCAGTGTCTTCGTCTGGGTGAAGCCGACGAGTTTCGGCGCCATGCTTTGCGGATAGAGGAAATCGCGGTCAGCCTCGCCACGCGAGACGTGCAGATAGACCGTGCCATCGGTGAGGCGATTGCGGGCGATCAGCTGTGATTGCAAGGCTTCGATTTCCGGCCGGGATAGCGGAAGGGCGATGCCGAGTTCGCCCAGCGAGCGTTCGAGCCGGGCAAGATGCAGGTCGTTGTCGATCATCCGGCCGGCGATGACGGCCGTCACCTCATAGACGGCATCGCCGAACAGGAAACCGCGATCGAAAAGCCCGATGCGGGCCTCTTCCTCCGGCACGAAATCATCGTGGATGTAGACGATCCTGCCCATCCGTTCCTCGTTACGCATTGGTTGTCACTGGCGCGGAACATTGGTGCGACTTGCCGGGGCTTGCCAATTCAATTTGGGCAAAACCTCATGCAAAAACGGTCTGGGGCTTTTATTTCCAAAGGCTTGAACGAAAATGGCCGGCAAAAGCCGGCCATTTCCCATCCTCTTGAGCGGAACGATCAGACGAGATCGAAACGGTCGGCGTTCATGACCTTGTTCCAAGCGGCGACGAAGTCCTTGACGAACTTCTGGCCAGCATCCGACGAGCCGTAGACCTCGGCGAGCGCGCGCAGCTGGGCATGCGAACCGAAGATCAGGTCGACGCGGGTGCCGGTCCACTTGGCTTCACCCGTCTTGCGGTCGCGGCCTTCATAGACGCCCTTCTTGTCGGCAACCGGCGACCAGACCGTGGCCATGTCGAGCAGGTTGACGAAGAAGTCGTTCGTCAGGGCCTCGGGACGGCTGGTGAGGACGCCATGTTCCGGCGCACCGGCGTTCAGCACGCGCAGGCCGCCGACGAGAACCGTCAGTTCCGGCGCGGTGAGCGTCAGGAGCTGGGCGCGGTCGATGAGCGCTTCCTCAGCCTTCAGGAACTGATGGCGATTGGCGTTTACATAGTTGCGGAAGCCATCGGCGCGCGGCTCGAGCGCTGCGAAGGATTGAGCGTCGGTCTGTGCGTCGGAAGCATCCGCACGGCCGGGCGTGACGGCAACGGTGACGTCATAGCCGCCGGCCTTCGCCGCCTTTTCGACGCCGGCCGCACCGGCAAGCACGATCAGGTCGGCGAGCGAGACCTTCTTGCCGCCCGTCTGGGCCGCGTTGAAGTCGGCCTGGATGCCTTCGAGCACGCCGAGAACCTTGGCGAGCTGCGCCGGCTGGTTGGCCTCCCAGTCCTTCTGCGGAGCAAGACGGATGCGCGCGCCATTGGCACCGCCGCGCTTGTCGGAACCACGGAAGGTCGAGGCCGAGGCCCATGCGGTGGACACGAGTTCCTGCACGGTGAGACCAGAGGCGAGAACCTTGGCCTTGAGATCGGCAATGTCCTTGTCATCGACCAGCGGGTAATCGACGGCGGGGATGACGTCCTGCCAGATCAGGTCTTCCTTCGGCACATCGGGGCCGAGGTAGCGGGCCTTCGGACCCATGTCGCGATGGGTCAGCTTGAACCAGGCGCGGGCGAAGGCATCGGCAAACTGGTCCGGGTTTTCCAGGAACCGGCGCGAGATCGCCTCGTAAGCCGGGTCGAAGCGCAGCGCGAGGTCGGAGGTGAGCATCTTCGGCAGGTGCTTCTTCGTGGTGTCGAAGGCATCCGGAATAGTGGCGCCTGCGCCCTTGGCGACCCACTGATGGGCACCGGCCGGGCTCTTTTCCAGTTCCCATTCGTAGCCGAACAGGTTCCAGAAGAAGTTGTTGCTCCACTTGGTCGGCGTCGAGGTCCAGGTGACTTCGAGGCCGCTGCCGATGGCATCCGTGCCGACGCCCGAATTGAACGTGCTCTTCCAGCCGAGGCCCTGGGCTTCCAGCGCGCCGCCTTCAGGATCGATGCCGACGAAGGACGCGTCGCCCGCGCCATGCGTCTTGCCGAAGGTGTGACCGCCGGCGATCAGCGCCACGGTCTCTTCGTCGTTCATCGCCATGCGGGCGAAGGTTTCGCGGATGTCGCGGGCCGAGGCCAGCGGGTCCGGGTTGCCGTTCGGGCCTTCCGGATTGACGTAGATGAGACCCATCTGCACGGCGCCGAGCGGTTCGGCCAGCTGGCGCTCGCCACTGTAGCGCTCGTCACCCAGCCAGGTGCCTTCCGGGCCCCAGTAGAGTTCTTCCGGCTCCCAGACGTCAGCACGACCGCCGGCAAAGCCGAAGGTCTTGAAGCCCATGGATTCCAGCGCGACGTTGCCGGTGAGGATGAGCAGGTCGGCCCAGGAGATCTTGTTGCCGTATTTCTGCTTGATCGGCCAGAGCAGGCGGCGGGCCTTGTCGAGGTTGACGTTGTCAGGCCAAGAGTTGAGCGGCGCGAAACGCTGCTGGCCCTGGCCGGCGCCACCACGGCCGTCGGTGATGCGGTAGGTTCCGGCGGAATGCCAGGCCATGCGGATGAAGAGGCCGCCGTAGTGACCGAAGTCGGCCGGCCACCATTCCTGCGAAGCCGTCATCAGCGCGTGAAGGTCCTTCTTCACGGCATCGAGATCGAGCGACTTGAAGGCTTCGGCATAGTCGAAATCCCGGCCCATCGGGTCGGAAAGGGTGGAATGGGTGTGCAGGACCTGGACGTCCAGCTGGTCCGGCCACCAGTCGCGGTTCGAGCGACCCTTGGTGACCGAATGGGCGACGGGACACTTGCCCGCGGTGTCAGTTTTCTGGTCCATGGTTTTCTCCTGTTGTGTCCGTTGTCTCGTCGAAGGCAAGCACATTGCAGCCTTGGCCGCCTTGCGGAGCGGCAAATGTGCTGGGGATTCCTTCCTTGCCTTCTCCATACCGGAAGCGTGTGATAAATTTAAGTTGGATTTTCTGATCGCTTCGATAAGCTTAACTTATGACGAACCTGACCCTGAAACAGCTGCGCTATTTCGAGGCACTGGCGCGGCATGGCCGCTTCCGCCTCGCCGCCGATGCCTGCGCCATCTCCCAGCCGGCGCTCTCCATGCAGATCAAGGAGCTTGAGGAGGAGCTCGGCAACAATCTCTTCGAACGCAGCGCCCGCGACGTGAAGCTCACCGCCTTCGGCGAAACCTTTGCCGACAGGGCGCGGCATATTCTGCAGGCCGTCGATGAACTCGGTGAACTCGCCCGCGCGGCGCGCAATCCCTTCCTCGCGCGCCTGCGCATCGGCATCATCCCCACCGTCGCGCCCTATCTCCTGCCGGTCATCATAAACGATCTCAACCGTGCCTTCGACGGAATTCAGATCGATGTGCGTGAAACGCAGACTGCAAAGCTCATCCAGGAATTGACGCAAGGCGAACTGGATATCGCCATCGTCGCCCTGCCGGTCTCCGAGCCGTCGCTGACGGAAATGAAACTGTTCGACGAAGATTTCGTGCTGGTGCGCCAGCGCGAGGACGAGGGCAAGCCGGTGCCCGAGCGGGATGCTCTGCGCGAAATGCGGCTGCTGCTCTTGGAGGAAGGCCATTGCTTTCGCGATCAGGCGCTGTCCTTCTGCCGCATCGGCTCGGCCAAGCCGCGCGAGATCATGGAGGGCAGCTCGCTCTCGACGCTGGTGCAGATGGTCGGCGCCGGCATCGGCGTCACGCTCATCCCGGAAATGGCCGTGCCGGTGGAAACGCGCTCGGCCCCGGTCTCCATCGCCCGCTTCCCCTCGCCCCGCCCCTCCCGCACGATCGGCATGATCTGGCGCAATTCGACACCGCTCGCCAAACAGCTCCGGCAGATTGCCGAGGTGGTGCGCAATTCGGCCGATGGCATGCGCGGAGCCTCGCAGCCTGGCGCTTCATAGGCATATCGGTGGTTAAAACCACCGCATCTGCAGTTTATTTGCGCAGGCGTACCGGAATCGCCGAATCAGACCTTCCCTGCCGCAAGGCAAGGGCCTAGGTGAAAAGCACTCGCGTAACCCGCGAGCTTCCCCGCGTCATTGGGAGCCAAACCGTGGCGCTTGCTGCCCCGCTTCGTGCGGGGCTCTTTTTTTTATTTCCTCAGAAACTTTTCGGAAACGCCTGGCGCAAGAGCACCAGCGCCGTCGCATGCAAGGCGTCGGAGCGCACCATGTCGGGATTGAACCTGTCCCAATACCATGCGCCGTGCACGAGATAGTTGAGCCCTTCGGCGAGCGTATCGATATCCACGCCCTTCACGATCACCGCCCTCGCCGCGATGGCCTTCAGGTCGCCTTGCTGAACTGGAAGAAGTCCGGGTAGTGCGATGCGGCATCGCCCAGCACGAAATGACTGCGCATCGTGCGCCCGTCGCGTTTTGTCATGCGAAGAAGATCACGGGCGGCAAGCGCGGTGAGTTCGCGCAGCACCAAAGCATGAGCAAGACCGAACAGGCGGGCGAAGCTGCGGCTGTCGCCGGCAATGCCGAGGCCGGCAGCGACGACGAGCCCGGCCTGGATCGGCGTCAAAAGCGGATCATGCCGTTCGAGCCTTGCGACGAGCTCCATGAAGCGCTCGGCTGCCGGCGCGTCGCCGCTCACGCGGCCTCGCGCTTGCGGAACGTCACCATGATCGACTTGGAGGTGGGCGTATCGCTCTCCTCCCCGGCGCTGCCGAGCGGCACCAGCACATTCAATTCGGGATAATAACCGGCGATACTGCCGCGCGGAATGTCATAGGGCACGAAGCGGAAATCGGGCGCGATGCGCTCGATCCCGTCGTCATGCTCGCCGACGATGTCCACGCGCTCACCTGCCACCGCGCCGAGCGCCTTCAAATCATCGGGATGGACGAAGACGACCTGCCGCTCGCCATAGACACCGCGATATCGATCATTGAGGCCGTAGACGGTGGTATTGTACTGATCGTGCGAACGAAACGTCTGGAGTGCGAAACGCCCACCGCCGCGTTTGGCCCGTTGATGCACGGTTTCCTCCGGCAGCGGGCCGGAAAAGAAAGTCGCCTTGCCGGCAGGCGTGTCCCACTCGCGGTTGGCGGCCGTGTTGCGCAGATGAAAGCCCCGCGGCTTGCGCAAGCGCTTGTTGAAATCCTCAAATCCCGGAATCGTCGCCTCGATATGATCGCGGATGCGATCGTAATCGTCGGCGAGCGCCTCCCAGTCGATGGTGCCGTTGCCGACGGTCGCCTGAGCGATACCCGCGATGATAGCCACTTCGGAGAGGAGATGCGGCGAGGCCGGGCGGTTGATGCCGGCGGAGCCATGCACCATGCTCATGGAATCCTCGACGCTGATCAACTGCGAATTGCCGGCCGAATTGAGGTCCATCTCCGTGCGGCCGAGGCAGGGCAGGATGAACGACGTCTCGCCCGGCATCAGATGCGAATGGTTCGGCTTGGTGGCGATGTTCACAGTCAGCTTCAACCGGCGCAGCGCCTGTTCCACAAGCGCGCTGTCCGGCGTCGCACGGGCGAAATTGCCGCCCAGCCCGATGAACACATCCGCCGTGCCATCCAGCATCGCGCCGATCGCGGCGAGAACATTGTGCCCGTCCTTGCGCGGCATGGGCACGCCGAGCCGCTTTTCCAGCGCGTCGAGGAAGGCGGCCGGCGGCTTTTCGTTGATGCCGACGGTGCGGTCGCCCTGCACGTTGGAATGACCGCGCACCGGGCAGAGACCGGCTCCGGGGCGGCCGATATTGCCGCGCAGCAGCATGAAATTGGTGATCTCGCGGATCGTCGCGACGGAATGCAGATGCTGTGTCACGCCCATCGCCCAGGTGCAGATCACGCGTTCCGCATTCCTATAGACATCGGCGGCCCGCTCGATCTCGGCCCGCGTCAGACCGGACTGGTCTTCGATCGCGGCCCAGTCCGTCGCGTCCACGGCGGCACGGTAATCGGCAAAGCCGGCGCAATGCTCGGCGAGAAAAGCGTGGTCGAGCACCGGCGGCAGGCCCATTGCCGCCGCTGCATCCTCGGCGGCAAATACCGCCTTCGCCATGCCGCGCACCGCCGCCATGTCGCCGCCGAGCTGCGGCTGGAAGTAGTGGCTGGCAATGTCGGTCGAGCCACCGCGCAGCATCTCGATCTTGTCCTGCGGATCGGAGAACCGTTCCAGACCGCGCTCGCGGATCGGATTGAAGACGACGATGCGCGCGCCACGCAGCGCCGCACGGCGCAGGTCGCCCAGCATGCGCGGATGGTTGGTGCCGGGGTTCTGGCCGATCACGAAGATCGCATCCGCCTCCTCGAAATCTTCCAGCAGAACCGTGCCCTTGCCGACGCCGACAGACTGGCGCAGGCCCACGCCGCTCGCCTCGTGGCACATGTTCGAGCAATCGGGAAAATTGTTGGTGCCGTAGAGACGAACGAAGAGCTGGTAGAGATAGGCCGCCTCGTTGCTGGCGCGGCCGGAGGTGTAGAATTCGGCACGGTCGGGATTGTCTAAGCTTTTGAGGATCCCGCCGATTTCGGCGAAGGCATCCGCCCAGGTGACAGGCAGGTATTTGTCGCTTGCCGCATCGTAACGCATCGGATGCGTCAGCCGGCCGTGCAGCTCCAGCTCATAGTCCGTCAGCTTGCGCAGTTCCGACACGCTATGCGCGGCGAAGAAGGCCGGCGAGGCACGTTTTTCCGTCGCCTCCCAGGCCACGGCCTTCACGCCGTTCTCGCAGAACTCGAAAGACGAGCCATGTTCCGGATCGCCCCAGGCGCAGCCGGGGCAATCGAAGCCGTCGGGCTGGTTTGCCTTGAGCAGGGTGCGCGCGCCGGAGATCGGCATGCCGCTTTGCAGAAGCTGCTTGCCGCAACTCTTCAACGCCCCCCAGCCGCCGGCCGCGGAGGATTTCTTGCCGATAAAAGGTGTGTTCATGCCTCCTGTATTTGCCATCCAGCCGCACGTATCAAGGGGATGGTTCGTATGGCTTGATAGAAAACAACTATCGAAACCACGGGATCAGACAGCCGCGCGCATGGCGCCAGCTATGAGCGCGGCATCAGCGGGCTCGATTTGGAAGAGACCGAAGCGCAGCTGATAGCCCCAATTGCCGGTTCGTGTGAACGCAAGCCGGCCGAGGAGCGGACGGATCGGCACGTCCGCCGCCGGCCACCAGTCGATATCGCGCCGCCAGGGCACGAAGCCCGCCGGCATCACCGCCCGATAAGGATCACGATCGACGACGGTGCCGATCGCCGTGAAGGCCTGCAGCCGGTCTTTGCCGCGGATGGTTTCAGCGGGCGAATAATAGATGACGGTGTCGCCGGGAGCGGTTCGCCGCAGCGGACCGCTCTTGCCGTGACAGACCTGCATGAAGCCCTGCGCATGTCCGATACGCACATGCTCGGCGGAGGCGACGGCGATCCAGGCACACGCCACGGCTCAGCCGCCGTCCGTGACGGTGTAGACGCGCAGGCGATGGCCATCGGGATCGGTGGCAAGGAAGCTGCGGCCGAAATCCAGCTCCGTCGGCGCCATCAGGATAGTGGCGCCATTGGCGCGCCATTCGGCATGCCATTGATCGACCTCGGCGGCATTATCGACCTTGAAGCCGATCTCCGATCCGCCGCCTGAAACCGAAGGCGCCGGCGCGACGCCCTCCCTGGCCCAGAGCCCGAGGCCAAGGCCGGATTTCAGGACGAAGATCGCAAAGGTCGGGCTTGCCTCCACCGGCCTCTGGCCGAGAATACGCTCATAGTAGCGGGCGCTCGCCGCCACATCGGCTACGTAGAGAAGAATGCTGTTGGACATGTTGTTCTCCTGTCTTGCTTGGATAGGAGAAAACTAACACCCGATGCTGTCAGTTTCTGGCAGCATCATGCACCGCGGATCGGAATTCCTTCCTCCGCCCGCCACGCCTGCAGCATGGCCTGCCGCCGCTTTGGATAACGCACATCCAGGAGGTCTACCGTCTCGATCCGGTCGGTGCGAAAATGGCGGAAGCTTTCCCGCAGCTCGCACCAGCCGATGACCACGCGGGCATGATCGAAGAAGGAGAGCGCGAAGGGCCAGATGATGCGTGTCGAAGCGTCCCCGGCACCGCTGCGATAGGTGATCGAAAGCTTGCGCTCCATACGGATCGCCTTGCGCAGCAGCGCGACATCGATGCTGTCATCGGGCAGTTTTGCGCCCGGCCCGACGAGCAGCGGCGACGTATCCAGTTCATTGCGCAGGTCGGCGGGCAGTACGGCGGCAATCCTTGCCAGCGCATTGCGGGCAGCACCGCTGAGATGGCTGTCCGCCCGGTCGGCGACCCAGCGTGTGCCCAGCACCAGCGCCTCGATCTCCTCAGCGGAAAACATGAGAGGCGGCAGCAGAAAGCCGGGTTTCAGCACATAGCCGATCCCCGGCTCCCCCTCGATATCGGCACCCTGCGCCTGAAGGCTGGCAATATCGCGATAGAGTGTGCGCAGGCTGACGCCCGTCTCCTGCGCCAGAGCCTTGCCGCTGACCGGCCGGCGATGGCGGCGCAGGGCTTGCAGGAGATCGAAAAGGCGCTCGGATCTGGACATGGCATCAGCCTATAGAAGACACCTGCCGTCAGAAAGTGGCAGCGGGCGTCTTCTATAGATTCAGATCGAGTCGTCATGCACGATGGCCGTGCACAGGCGCCATCATTGGGCGGCATCGGCAAGCGTAACGGTGCTGGCCGGCGGAAGCGAAATGCGGCTATCGGGCGTATCGGCGCCGAACAGCGTGTTGTGCAGATGGCCAAGCCCGATGGCGGCAGCGCCGACCAGCGCGGCACGCGCGCCGAGCGCGCTTGCCTCGACATCGATCGGATAGGGAAAGCACTGCGGCAGGAAGATTTTCACCCGCTCCAGCATTTCCGGACGCAGGCCGATGGAGCCGCCGAGGATGACCTTCTGCGGGTTGGCGATGACGGCGATGGCGCCGATGCCGCGCGACAGCAGGCGCGCCGTATCGTCAAGCACCTTCAGCGCATCGGCATCGCCTTCGGTGGCGAGATCGAAGATCGCCGGCACCGACAGCGTCTTGCCGCTTGCCGCGCGAAACCGGTCGATGATGCCGGCCGAGGCGACGACGCGTTCGAAGGCGCCGTAATGCAGGGATTCGGGCTCGAAGGGATCGGCGCCGAAGGGCAGGAAGCCGAGTTCGCCCGCCACATGGCTGGCACCCCGCACCAGATTGCCGCCGACCATCAAGCCGCCGCCGATACCCGTGCCGAGCGCGATATAGGCGAGATTGTCGATGCCCTGCCCCTGCCCCAGCCAGTTCTCGCCGAGCACCGCGAGATTGACGTCGTTTTCCAGCATGACATCGAAGCCGAACCCCTCTTCGAAGGCAGCGGCGACGTTCATCGTGTCGAGGCCGGGAATGTTCGGCGCAAGCAGGATGCGACCGGTCTTATCGTCAGGCGCACCGGGCGCGCCGATCACGGCAAGCCGGATGCGTTCGCGGGCAATGCCTTGGCGGTCGGCGGCGCGAAAACACATATTGACGATCTGGTCGACCACCGCCTGTCCGCCGCGCGGATCGGTCGGCGCGACATCCTCGGCGAAAACCTGGCAGGTGAGGTCGGCGATGGCGACGCGCACCTTGGTGCCGCCGAGATCGACCGCGGCGATATAGGCGGCATCCGGCACCAGCTCATAGGTCACGGCGGTGCGGCCGACATGGCCGCTGGTGCGCCCGGTCTCGCGCACCCAGCCCTCGATTTCGAGCTGGCGCACGATTTCCGAGATCGTCTGCTTGGAAAGGCCCGTCTGCTTGGAGATCGAAGCCCGCGAGATGGGACCGCCCTGCACGATCGTCTCCATGACCGCCCGCTGGGAGAATTTCCGGGATATCCGAAGGGCCTCGCTCATATCCGCCTCGATTAATTCGTTCAATAGCCGAACTAAATATCGGATTTTGATTTTCCGTCAAGAGTGGTGCCGAAAATCGGCCGTCGACGAACCTCCAAACAAATTTTTCACACCCCGATTGACGGATGCTCAAAAATAAGCCTTTGATTAAATCAAATTGATTGACTCTTAAAAACGAGAGCGAAAAGGGGAATGAAATGCCAATCAATACAAAGGATTATCTGTCCATGACGCGGCGGGCGCTGCTTCTGTCGGCGGCGGCGATGAGCACCGCACTGATGGCCGGCGGGGCTTTCGCGACGTCGGCGAGAGCCGAGGCCGTGCTCACCATGCACATCGAGGAACAGACGAGCTGGGTGCAGAATTTCAACCCGTTCGATCTCGGCGGACGCCGCCAGAGCACGATGGATTTCATCTACGAACCGCTGGTCATCTTCAATCCCGACGACGGCGGCAAGCCGGTCTTCCGCCTTGCCACGGACTTCAAGTTTTCCGACGACATGCAGTCGATCACCTACACGATGCGGCACGACGTCAAATGGTCCGACGGCCAGCCGCTGACCTCGGCGGACGTCAAATACACGCTCGACCTGATGCTGAAGAACCCGGCCCTCGACACCGCCGGCGTCGGCGAGACCATCGCCTCCGTCGAGACACCTTCGCCGACCGAGGTAGTCATCCACCTCAAGGGGGTCAACAGCCAGTTCCCGGAATCGCTCTCCGACCTGGCGGTCGTGCCCGAGCATATCTGGAAGGATGTCAGCGATCCTGTCGCCTTCAAGAACGAAAAGCCCGTCGGCTCCGGCCCGATGACAGAGATCCGCCGGTTTACGCCGCAGGTCTATGAGCAGTGCCGCAACCCCAACTACTGGGATGCCGCCTCGCTGCATGTCGATTGCCTGAAGCTGCCGCAGATCGCCGGCAACGACCAGATGCTGGCGCTGCTGCCAGAAGGCAATCTCGACTGGATCGGCTCCTTCCTGCCGGAAATCGACAAGACCTTCGTGGCGCTCGACCCCGAGCATAACGGTTACTGGCAGCCGCCGGCCGAAACCGTCGCTTTCCAGATGAACCTGAAGAGCAGCGACGAGGCGAAGAAGGAAGCCTTCGACGACCTGAATTTCCGTCGCGCGTTCAGCCTTGCCATGGACCGCACCGCCATGGTCGATATCGCAAGCTTCGGCTATCCCAAGGTGAACCTGCATGCCAGCGGCCTGCCGCCGCGTTTCGAGGCCTGGCGTAACCCGGAAGCGGAGGGCGCCAAGGACGAATGGATGACCTTCGACGTCGAAAAGGCCAACACGCTGCTCGACGAGGCCGGTTACGCCAAGGGCGACGACGGCATGCGCAAGACGAAGAGCGGCAAGCCGCTTGCCTTCACCATCATCATCCCGAACGGCTGGACCGACTGGATCGACACCGCGCAGATCGCCGCCGAAGGCCTGCGCGCCGCCGGCCTCAACGCCTCGGTCGCGACGCCGGAATACGAACAGTGGCAGAAGCAATTGCTCGAAGGAAGCTTCGACGTGGCGTTCCAGTCGCGTGCCGACGGCTCGACGCCGTTCCGCGGCTACTACCAGTCGATGTCGACCGCCTTTGCCGGCCGCATCACCACCGCACCGTCGCGCTATTCCAATCCGAAGCTCGACGCCCTGTTCGATGCCTATCGCAAGGTGACGACGGACGCGGAGCACAAGAAGCTGTTCAACGACATCCAGGTGATCGTCGCCGACGACCTGCCGATGGTTCCGATCTTCAACGGCCCGACCTGGTTCCAGTATTCCACCAAGCGCTTCACCGGCTGGGTGACGGACAAGGAACCCGTCATGAACCCGGAGAACCATGACAACAACCGCATGCGCCTCGTGCACCTGCTCCGCCTGAAGCCGGTGGAATAAGGCAGGATCACGGGATGTACATCTCCTCACGGCGCCTCGGCGTCTATGCGGTGGCGCTCGGCTTTGCGATCGTCATGAACTTCACGGTCCCCCGGCTCATGCCGGGGTCCCCCGTCGATGCGATGATCGCCCAGCTCGGTCCCCGCGCGACGCCTGCCGCCGTCGAGGCGATCAAGGCCAGGTTCGGCGCCGTCGAGGCGCCGCTCGCCGCCCAGTTCCTCGATTATCTCAAGGGACTGGCAACGCTCGATCTCGGCGTCTCCGTCAAATATTATCCGCAGACCGTGACCGAGGTTCTCGCCCGCTCGACGCTCTGGACGCTGTTCCTCGTCGTGACGGCGATCACCTTCTCGCTCGTCGTCGGCACGCTCATCGGCGCCATCGCCGCCTGGCGGCGCGGCGGACGGTTCGACACGGTCGTCTCGCCGTTTTCGGTGGTCATGATCGCCGTGCCGCCGGTCATCATCGCGTTGACGGCGCTCTTCATCTTCGGCGTGTCACTGCGCTGGTTCCCGGTCGGCTATGCCTATGATCCGAGCCTCGATCCCGGCATCAACTTCACCTTCGCCGGCAGCGTCTTCTACCACGCCATCCTGCCCGTGCTGACGCTCTCGCCCTATCTCATCGGCGAGTTCCAGACGACCATGCGCTCCTCGATGATCTCCGTGCTCGGCGAGGACTATGTCACGATGGGCCGTGCCAAGGGACTGACGGCAGCGACCGTCATGCTCGGCTACGGCGCGCGCAACGCCATGCTGCCGGTGCTGACCAACCTCGCCTTGATGCTGGGCGCCGTCTTCGGCGGCTCCATCGTCACCGAGATCGTCTTCAACTATCCGGGCCTCGGCCTCACCCTCTTCACCGCGAGCGTGGCGCGCGACTATCCCGTCATCCAGGGCCAGCTGCTCTTGATGACGCTTGCCACGCTCGGCGCCAATCTTCTCGTCGATATCATCTACGGCGTCATCGACCCGAGACTGAAGGACGGTTCCGCATGATATCAAGCCTGAAAATCCTCCTCCAGCAGAAAAAGGCCGTCGCCGGCCTGATCATCATCGTGACGCTGTGCCTGATGGCGCTTTTCGCACCCATCATCGCGCCCGGCGCGCCGAGTGCGCGTGTCGGCCGTTCGCACCAGCCGCCGACCGTCGAGCATGTCTTCGGCACGACGAAGATGGGCCGCGACGTCTATACCCAGTTCGTCTGGGGTTCACGCACCTCGCTCGCAGTCGGCTTCGCGACGGGCATCGCCATCACCGTCATCGGCACGGCCATCGGCCTGATCGCCGGCTATGCCGGCGGGCGGACCGACGCCGCACTCGACCTCGCGACCAATGCGGTGCTCGTCATCCCGAACATACCGCTTCTGATCCTGCTCGCCTCCTTTGCCGGCACCGTCGGGCCACTCGCCATCATGGCGATCATCGCGCTGACCTCCTGGCCGTGGGGGGCGCGCATGACCCGCACGCAGACCATGGCGCTGCGCAACCGCGATTTCGTCACCGCCGCGCGCATGATCGGCGAGCCGGCCTGGCGCGTGCTCTTCGTCGAGCTCCTGCCCAATCTTCTGCCGCTGATCGGCATCAATCTCGTCGGCAGCATCATTTACGCCGTCGTCGCCCAGACGACGCTCGAATATCTCGGCTTCGGCGATCCCTTGCAGGTGACCTGGGGCACGATGCTCTACAATGCGCAGAATTCCTCGGCGATCATCCTCGGCGCCTGGTGGGATATCGGCGCGCCCGCCGCCGGCATCGCGCTGATCGGGCTCGGCCTGGCGCTCGTCAACTTCACCTTCGACGAGATCGCCAATCCGCAGCTGCGCTCCGGCCCGGCGCTGACCCGCTGGCTGCGCCTCAACCGCCAGCGCAACCGAAGCCTTGGAGGCGCATAATGAGCGACACGCTTTTGCAAATCCGCAATCTCGAGGTCGATTATCTCCTCGACAAGGGCGCCTTCCGCGCTGTGAAGAACGTCTCCTTCGATATCGGCCGCGGCGAGATTTTCGGGCTCGCCGGGGAATCCGGCTGCGGCAAGAGCACCATCGCCTTTGCCATCACCCGCCTTGCCAAATCGCCCGCCTGGGTGACCGGGGGCGAGATCCTGCTCGACGGCCGCGATCTCCTGAAACTGCCGGAAGGTGAGATGCAGAAGGTGCGCTGGAGGCGGGTCGGCATGGTGTTCCAGAGCGCCATGAACTCGCTGAACCCGCTGATGCGCGTCGAAGCGCAGTTCCACGACGTGCTGCACCGGCATACCGGCGCGACATGGGCGCAATCGCGCGAACGGGCGGAAGCGATGTTCAAGCTGGTCGGCATCTCGACGAGCCGGCTCACGGATTACCCGCACCAGTTCTCCGGGGGCATGCGCCAGCGCATCGTCATCGCCATCTGCCTCGCACTGAGGCCGGAGCTAATCATCATGGACGAGCCGACGACCGCACTCGACGTGGTGGTGCAGCGGGAAATCCTCGAACAGGTCATCGACCTGCAGCGCAGCCACGGCTTCTCCGTGCTGTTCATCACCCACGATCTGCATTTGATGGCGCAGCTCTGCCACCGCATCGGCGTCATGCTGAAGGGTGAATTGGTGGAGGTCGGCGACGTCAGGCAGGTGAGCAGTGCTCCAGCGCATGACTATACCCGCAAGCTCTGGAACGCCATTCCACAGCTGCCCGGCCGCCGGGAACTGGCGGGAGGTGTGGCATGAACCTCGCTCCCAGCCTTTCCCTTCCGACAATCGAGCCGATCATCCGCCTCGACGGCATCGAGCGCAGCTTCGGCGCCATACAGGCGCTGCGCGGCATTTCGCTGTCGCTGACGCCGGGCCGCGCCCTGGCATTGGTCGGCGAATCCGGTTGCGGCAAGACGACCTGCGCCCGCATCATCGCGCGCATGGACCAGCCGACATCGGGCCGCCTCTCCTTCCGTGGCCGCGATGTCACCGCAACGGGCACGCGCGACGAGGAGAAAGCCTATCGCCGCGAGGTACAGATGGTCTTTCAGGACCCGTTCTCCTCGCTCAACCCGGTCTTTTCCATCGACCACCACCTTTCGCGTCCCGTGCTTCTGCACCGCCATGCCGAAGGCAAGGCCGACGTCGCGGATGCGGTTTCCAACCTGCTTTCCGATGTCGGGCTCGACCCGACAGTGACGCGGCGGAAATATCCGCACGAGCTTTCGGGCGGCCAGCGCCAGCGCGTCAACATCGCGCGCGCGCTCGCCGTGCAGCCGGGCGTGCTTGTGGCCGACGAGCCGACCTCGATGCTCGACGTCTCGATCCGTCTGGGTATCCTGGAACTGCTCGCCCGCATCAAGCACGAGCGCAGCCTGGCACTGCTCTACATCACCCATGATATCGCCACCGCCGCCCATGTGGCGGAAGAGATCGTGGTGATGTTCGCCGGCCAGATGGTCGAGTGGGGCGAGACGCAGGCCGTCATCGCCGATGCGCGCCATCCCTATACGCAGCTCCTGCTTTCGGCCGTGCCTGATGGTGCCAGACCCTTTATCATCGGCGAGAGCTCGCGTTTCCTCGAACAGGCGGAAAAGGTCCGCGCGCTCTCGCGCCCGACCTCGACTGTGGTCGAGCAGGTCAGGAAAAACCATTTCGTGCGCGCGCTTGCGGCACAGAGTTAGAGGATTTCAGCTTGGACTATCTCGTCAATCTCTCGCTGCTCACCCCCAAGCCGGATCTCGACGCCAAGATGGCGGAAGCCGGCGTCGCCATCCGCCGGCCGCTGGCGCCGGAAGCGCGGCTGGTGACCGAATGGGTCGCGGAAAAATTCGGCAAGGGCTGGGCGAGCGAGACGGCCGTTTCGCTATCGCGCCAGCCGCCGACCTGCTTCATCGCAACGCGTGGGCAAAAACTCGTCGGTTTCGCCTGCCATGAATCGATCGCCCGCGGCTTCTTCGGCCCGACCGGCGTCGATGAGGCGGTGCGTGGGCTCGGTATCGGCCATGCGCTGCTGCTCGCCTCGCTCTTCGACCTGAAAAACATCGGCTACGGCTATGCCATCATCGGCGATGTCGGCCCCTCGGCCTTCTACGAAAAGACGGTCGGCGCCATGCCGATCCCCAATTCCGCCCCCGGCGTCTATGCCGGATTGCTCGACGTAAACTGATCCTCCAGGCCATAGAGACTATAATGCCAACATCCGCCCGCTCCACATTCGCCCTCGAAACCTCCTGGGCGCCCGCCACCGACGACCAGCCGCTTGCTTACATCCTCAAGCTGACCAACCATTCCAAATCCTCGCTTGCCGGTTTCCGCCTCTGCGTCAGCGGACCTGGTAGGGTCGATCCGGCCGCGAGCATCGATGGCGGCTCGCTCGGCACGCGACTTTCCAACTTCACCGAACTCCTGCCGCCAAAAGATTTCGTGCTGGAGCCTGAGGCCACCTGGACCGTCGCCGTGCACGGCCTCAGCTGGGCCTTCAAGCATTGGACGGACGGCGCGCGCGGCGCCTATCTGGTGCTGGCCGATGGCGGTACGCTTGCCATCGGCACCGGACCGACACTCAAGGCCGGCGGCAATGCGCCGCCGAAGCGCGGCGTCGCCGCCTTTCCCGTTCCCATGAGCCCGCCGGTCCCCGTTTCGGTAATCCCCTGGCCGAAAGAGGTCGCCGTTTCCGGCCGGCGCGCCGCGCCCGCCGGTTTCACGCTGATCGCCGATGGCACCGAAGCGACGGCCGCCGCCGAAGCATTCACGAGACTCACGGAGGACCTGTTTGCCGTCGAGGGCATCGTCCGCGCCGCGTCGGAAGGCGGGCTCCCGGTTCAGCTCAATCTGAAGCGAGGGCTTGCAGCCGAAGCCTATGAGATCGTCTTTGCCGTGGATTCCGTTTCGGTTGCCGCCGCCGGGCGCACCGGCCTGCTCTATGGCCTGATCACGCTTGGTCAGATCTGGCGCGGTGCGCGGCATTTTCCGGATGCCTACAGCTTCCCTGCCGCGGGCACGATCACCGATGCCCCCTCCATGGACTGGCGCGGCCTGCATCTCGACGTCGCGCGCCAGTTCTATGGCGAGGCGGAGATCCGCAAGCTCCTCGCCATCCTCGCCTGGAGCAAGCTCAACCGCTTCCACTGGCACCTTTCCGACGACGAATCCTGGCGCGTCGAAATCGACGCCTATCCGGCGCTGACCGAAACCGGCGCGTGGCGCGGCCATGGCCTCCCGGTCCCGCCGCTGCTCGGCACCGGGCCGGAGAAGACCGGCGGCTTCTATACGAAGGCGACGATCCGCGGCATCGTCGCCTATGCCGGGAGCATCGGCATCGAAATCGTGCCGGAAATCGACGTGCCCGGCCATTGCTTTGCCATGCAGATGGCCATTCCGGAGCTGCGCGACCCGGAGGAACAGGGCAGCTACTATTCCGTCCAGGGCTTCCCGGATAATTGCCTCAACCCGGCGCGCGAGAAGACCTATGACGTGCTGGAGACGATCTTCAAGGAATTGATCGAGCTCTTCCCCTTCAAGACGATCCATGTCGGCGCCGACGAGGTGCCGATCGGCGCCTGGTCGGGCTCGCCGGAGGCGCTGGCGAAACTGCGTGACATCAGCGGAGCGGCCATGGCCGATGCCCATGCGCGAAGGCTGAACGTCATCACCAACACGCATGGCGCCGATGCGATCGACGGTTCGGGTGCCGCCGTCCTGCAGGCGATCTTCCTCAAGCGGATCCAGACCTTTCTCGCTTCGCAGGGCTGCGTCACCGGCGGCTGGGAAGAGGCCGCCCATGGCAATGTCATAGACAAGGCCGTGACCTATCTCTGCGGCTGGCGGGACATGGACGTCTCGGCGGCCCTCGCCGGCGAGGGCTATTCGATGGTCGTCTGCCCCGGTCAGGCCTACTATCTCGATATGGCCAACAGCCCCGACTGGGACGAGCCCGGCGCCAGCTGGGCCGGCTGGTCGGCACCAGAAATGACCTACCAGTTCGACCCGGTCGCGGGCTGGAGCGAAGTGCAGAAGGCGAACCTCCGCGGCGTGCAGGCCTGCATCTGGTCCGAACCGATGAAGGACCGCGCCGTCTTCGACCGTCTCGTCTTCCCCCGCCTCTCGGCCATCGCCGAAACCGGCTGGACGCTGCCGGAGCGCAAATCCTGGGAGCGCTTCAAGGCTGCCGCCGGCCTGATGCCGGTGCTCTACGGCTTCCCGCTCGCGTAAGCTAAAACTTACGCGATGGGCTTCTGCAACACCGCAAATTGCGGGTTCGTCTCGGAAAAGACCGGCAAAGCGGCAGCGCCCAGAATGGACGTGTCCTTGCCGGTCGCCGCGATCATGATGCGCGGTATGCGCCGCTCCTCCATCGGATCAACAGGCGGATAGAGCGGTTCCATGCGCGCGGCAAGCCGCGCCAGCAGCCCCGCAGGCATCGGCCCGCCCAGCACGATGGTCTGGGGATCGAAGGCGAGTTCCAGGAAATCGATGGTCCGGCGCATCGGCTCGGCCGCGGCATCGAGCCAGCCATCGAGTGCGGATCCCGCCCCCTCCACCATCCCATCCAGTTCATCCGCCGTGTAGGCGCCGGGATCCGATATCTTCAGGTGCTCATAGGCCGCGCCGAGCGAGACATAGCGGTCGAGGCATCCGCGCTTGCCACAGATGCAGGGCAGACCATTCGGCTCGACGACGATATGGCCGATCTCGCCGGCATTGGCCCGGCTGCCGCGATAGAGATGCCCATCGAGGAACATGCCCGCCCCGATGCCGCCGCCGAGGAAGAGATAGACGAAGCTGCTCAAGCCCCGGGCGACGCCATAGAGCCGTTCGCCGATCGCCGCCGCCGTCGCATCGTTTTCCACCAGAACCGGCACGCCGACGAGCCTTTCCAGCGCCGGCCCCACCTCGAAATGCTGCCAGCCCGGCAGGGCGATCGGCGTCAGCGAGGTCACGCCCTCCGCCGCATAACGACCAGGCATGGCGATGCCGGCACCCAGCAGACGGTTGCGGTCGAAGGCGAAGGCCTCCTGCAATTCCCTGCTGATCGCCGCGAGGATCGGGATGGCCTGCTCCGGCGTCGGCGGATCGATGGGCCTGACAATACGGGCGCGGATCGTGCCCGAAAGGTCGGTCAGCACGCCCGCCGCATGGTCGCGCTCCAGCTCCAGGCCGATCGAATAGGCACCATCGGGATTGATCGAATAGGGCGTGAAGGGCTGGCCGCGCGCCAGCTTCTGCGGGCTGTCGGCCTTCAGGAGCTCAGACCGTTCCAGCTCCTCGACGATGTTCGACACGGTCTGCGCCGTCAGTGCGGTCAGCCGGGCGATCGCGGCGCGCGACAGCGGACCGTTGGTGCGGATCGCCTCGATCACGACCCGCCGGTTGTGCGCTTTCGCCTGTTCGAGATTGGTGCCGGAAATGGCTTTCATGATGGGAACAGTTTCACCGGATGCACGCGCGCCCGCAAGCGCTTTCAACCATCCGGCATAAGCGGGAATCGGCCGCGTGGCCAGCGAATTGGCCCTTTATCCCGCAAAAGGCGACAGGGCACCCGTTCGGGCGCCCTGTCTTGGAATTCTGAAGGCTTCGGCGTTACTTCGATGCCGGTTCGAGCGTACCGGTCTCAGGCGCGCTCTTCCCGGCGCTCATCTTCTTGTAGAGGAAGAAATAGAGCCTGATGTACTGGCCGATGAGGATCGCATTGATGATCGTACCCTCGCGGATGAACTGGATTTCGCCGAGGAAGGCAAGACCGATGAGTGCCGACGTCACGAGCAGCGTGCAGTCGAAGCCGGTCTTGATGTTACCCCACTTCCAGCCGGTCCGCTTGAAGATCGTGTTGACGAACATGTCGATCGGCATCAGCACGAGATTGGCGCGGATCATCAGGAAGAGACCGAAGGCAAGGGCCGCATCGGCGAAGACCAGCAGTGCCACCCGGTAGGAATACTCCTCCAGCACGATGAATTCGGTGAGCTTGAGGTTGAGATCGAGGAACACCGCCAGCACGAAGGCCGGGATGAGGGAGGCGAAATTCTTGAGCTTGAAATCCTTCGGCAGCACGAAATAGGTCAGCGCGAGCATGATCAGCTCGAGCATGAAATTGTAGGTGCCCTGGCTCAACGGCGGAAAGACCAGCGTCATGGTGCGCGTCAGGCTGCTCTGCGGCGAGATGCCGACGCCTGCGCGGATCGCCAGACTGACCCCGAAGGTCAAGATGTAGATCCCCAAGACATACATGATCCAGCGGCGCGTGAGGCTACCGGTATCGACGATTTCGGCTTCCGCCGCATGATGTGCCATGGTTTCCTCCCAAGGGCGTTGCGCGGAGCCTCCCGTCACTCCCGGCCTGCCGCGCTTAAAAACGTTTTCGCGGATGTCCCGGAACTCCTCCTCCGGGTCAATCCGTAACTTTTGGGTACCGGCGGGCGCCTCCTGCGACCGCCGGTACGGTTCTTTGCGTCAGTGCATCAGCCGGAAGCGGTGCAGCGAGATGAACAGGCTGAGCAGCTTGTTGACCACGGGCTCGCCCTCGTTGCGGTTGCCCATCGCCTCGAGCGCCGCATCGATGGACCCGGCTGCCGCCGTCAGCTCGGACACGGTCATGTTCGCCATGACGCCGTAGATATCGAGCGGCATCACCGCCTTCTCCACCTTGTTTTCAGTGACGATGCAGGCGCCGGCATAGGTGTCGACCTGCTTGACGCAGTGGCACATTTCCGCGCTCTTCTCGCCCACCACGACGAAGTAGGGTTTCGGCGCCGGCCAGAAGGTCGCGACCGCGCCGCGATCGATCGACACGCCCTTGAACAGGCCGTTGACGATATGGCGCTTGCCATCGGCATAACGCTGGATGACCGAGAGGCGGGAATATTTGACGCCATCGACCTCCGGCACCACCTTGCCATCGCGCAGCGGCACCCAGACCTCCTGGTAAAACTTAGCGTGGCCGCGGCCATAGACGTCGAACAGATAGACCTTCGCCTTGCTGCCATCCTCGGAGATTTCGAGCGGCACGATATCGAGCTGGTCCGCCGTCAGGTCGGCAAGACCAGGAACGCCCTTCTTGCACATGCCGGAATAATCGATCTCGGCATTCGTCAAAAGCTTGCGGTCCTTGGCAACCAGCGCGCCGTCCTTGAAAACATAGCGCGGGTTGATCTTCGACAGGCTGTCGGTGAGCACGATATCGGCGAAGCGACCGGGTGTCAGCGAGCCGAGTTTGTCTTCCATGTGGAAAGAGCGCGCCGTGTTGAGCGTCGCCATCTTGATCGCGTGGATCGGATTGATGCCCATCTCGGCGCAAAGCGAGATGATCCAGTCCATGTGGCCCATGGTCCGCAGGCGCTCGATGGAGATGTTGTCCGTGCAGAGCATGAAATTGTCGGTCGGCCATTTGCGGTCGACGATGGCGCGCAGCAGCACCTTGATCACCTCCGCGCTGCCGACGCCGAACTTGATATGCGTCGGGAAACCGTAGCGGACGCTCTTTTCCAGGTCCTTCTCGTTCCAGACGTCATGGTTGTTCGAGCAGCCGATGGCCGGCAGGTAGTTGAGGATCATGTCGGAGAGCGCGGTGACGCCCCAGTGACCGTTCATGAAGCCGCCCTGCGCGCGCACCCAGGCCGCCTTGCGGAAATCGTCGTCATTGCCCGAGGAATAGGTGAAGTGCTCGAATTCGCCGAGACCGATCACCGGCTCCATCTTCAGAACCGCCTCGGTAACATTGGCCGCCGTTTTCTTGCCCGGCGCGAAGGCATAAAGGCGATAGGGCAGCTTGTCATAGTCCTTGAACAGTTTCTGCGCCGCCTCGACGCCCTCTTCGCCGGCCGCACTCAGGAGATCGAGGCATTCGGAATAGATCGTCGTCGTGCCACAGGGCACCATGGCCTCGGCAAGCGCCGTCGGATGGGCGAGTTGGGATTCGAAATGGATGTGGGCGTCGATCAGGCCGGGAATGGCATAGAGCCCCTCGCCGTCGAAGACTTCCTTCACCTTCAGGATGCTCTCGTCCGGATTGAGCGCGATGATGCGCTTGTCATAGACGAGGATCGAGCCGTGGTAGACGGTCTCGCCGTGAACATCGAGGATGTTCAGGTTCTTCAGGAGCAGGTCAGCCTCCCGCTCACCGTTCAGGATGGCGAAGATCGCCCGCACCGTGTCGTAGTGGGCGGCCTCCGCGATGGTTACGTGCTGGTTCATGATGGTCCTCCGGTCTCTTCGGCCCGTCGCCGGGCCGGCAATCGTTCGGGGTTTCCCCCGGTAGGCGCGGCTCCTGCCTCCGCGTCTCTCGAAAACTATAAGACGCCATTGAACCGTTTCCGAAAAGCAGTATTTTACGCGCAAAGCGTACGCTTTTCGAGAACACTTGAAGGAGGCGACCATGCTGCACTCCCGCGTGCTGCGTTATATCGACGAGGTGGCGCGACTGGGTTCGATCCGCGCGGCCGGCGAGCGGCTGAACGTCGCGCCGTCGGCCATCAACAAGCATGTGCTGCAATTGGAGGAAGCCATCGGCGAGCCGCTGTTCGAGCGCCTGCCGCGCGGCCTGCGGCTGACGCCGGCGGGCGAAATTCTGCTGGCACATGTGCGCCGCACGATCAAGGAATACAGCCAGGTCGAAGCGGAAATCCGCGACATCAAGACCCTGCAAAGCGGCGAGGTGATCATCGCCACCATGAACGGCCTGGCCGGCGGCATCGTGCCGAAGGCGGCCGCAAGCTTCTGCGCCCGCCACCCGCGGCTGAAAATCTCCATTCGCGTGATGTTCGTGCGCGATATCGTGCAGGCGGTCATCGACGGCGAGGCGGATCTCGGTCTCGCCTTTAACCTGCCCACCATGCCGCAGCTCGAAACGCTCTGGAAGATGGATACGCGGCTCGGCGCCGTCGTCTCGCCCGAACATCCGCTCGCCGGCATGGAGACCCTGCCGCTCTCCTTCTGTGAACCCTATCCGCTGATCTTCGCCGACAAGTCGATGCTGATCCACGGCATCGTCGCAGATGCCTTTTCGGAGGCCGGGCTTGCCGTGGAACCGGCCTTCCTGACCAATTCCATCGAGGCGATGAAATGCCTTGCCGCCAGCGGCGACGGCATCGCCTTTCTCGGCAAGTTCGACATCGCCGAGGAGCAACGCAACGGCCTGCTCACCTATGTGCAGATCCGCGACCGCACCTTCGGCAAGAACGTGCTCTCCCTTGTCCAGCGCGAAAAGCGCGGCCGGGCGCTCGCTGCCTCCATGTTCGCCGACGAGATCACGCGGGCCTTGCGGGCAGCGGTGGAATGATCTGGTGCAGCAAAATCGTCTATAGAACTAAGACCTAGGAAAACCGGACCCGATGCCAGCCTCCCCCCCGACCAGATCCGTCCTGATCACCGGCGCACGAGCCCCCGTCGCGCTGCATCTGGCGCGGCTGTTTCATGGTGCGGGCTGGCGCGTGGTGCTGGCCGATACGCCGGCCTCTCCCCTCTCCGCCGCCAGCCACGCCAGCGCCCGCTACGTCCGCCTGCCACCGCCGCGTTTCGAGCCGCAAGCCTATGGCGACGCCGTCGAGGTTCTGGTGAAACGGGAAGGTATCTCGCTGGTCCTGCCCTCCTGCGAGGAGGTGTTTTACCTCGCCGCCGTCTGGCGCGAGCGGCATCTGACGGCAAAGCTTTTCGCCCCGGATAGCGATCTGCTCGCCCGCGCACACAACAAATTCGATTTCATCGAACTCTGTAAAAGCCTCGGCCTTGCCGCACCGCAAACGACGCTCATCGAGGATCGGGCCGATCTTGCCACAGTCCGCGGATCGGCGTCAAAACTGGTCTTCAAGCCGGCCTGGTCGCGTTTTGCCAGCCGCGTCCTGCTTCGCCCCCGGCCGGAAGACCTCGACACGCTCGCCCCGACGTCGCAGGCGCCCTGGGTCGCCCAGGAATTCCTCGAGGGCGAAGAACTCAGTGTCTACGCCATCGCGAATGCTGGCCATTTGTTGGCCTTCTCGCTCTATCGCTCGGTCTATCGTGCCGGCAAGGGCGCGGGCATCTATTTCGTGCCGGTGGAAAACGGCGCCGCCAAGGCCTTCGTCACCCGCTTCGCCGCCGGCACCGGCTGGACCGGTCAGCTGTCCTTCGACCTGATCCGCCGGCCTGACGGGACCGTGCTGCCACTGGAGTGCAATCCGCGCGCCACGAGCGGCCTGCATTTCTTCCGAAGCCCGCAAACCTTCGCGGCAACGATCGACACTGGAGAAGGAACCGTCGAACCCGATGTCGCGCGCCCGCAGACGGTCCGCCTCGCGCTCTGGCTTTACGGCCTGCCGGCCGCGCTGCGGGCGGGTGCGTTCGGCAGCTTCCTGCGCAATCTCAAAGCCGCCGACGAGCTTCTCGACTGGCCCGGCGACCCGGCCCCAAAACGGGCGCAATGGCGGACGCTCGGCGAGATCGCCGCGCTGGCGCTGCGCCACCGGATCTCCCTGCAGCGCGCCTCGACCCGCGATATCGAATGGGACGGGCCGGATCAAAGTTCGATGTAAAACGTCTCCGGCTTTTCCGCGACGGGCGGCGGGGCACCGGCCATGATGGCCTCGATGCTGCGGCGCAGGAAATCCAGCGGACCGACGATGGGTGCGGCCTCCGGCCAATGGGCCGCGTTGAGGCTCGCCGAGGTCAGCACCCGGCGATCCTGCTCCAGCGCGATGCGGAACATCGGCCGGAAGGCGAGGGATTTGAGGTGATCGAGCAGCCCGCCACGCGGGCCGATCAGGCAGCCGATGCCATCCACCTGATTTTCCGCCGCCTGCCGCAGATGGAAGGTCGTGGCAAGCACAAGCCCCTTCGCACCCCAATATTCCAGTTCGGCAATGCCGGGCGCGCGAAAACGCCCGATCGTCTTGACCCGGTCGCCCTCCAGCAGCCGGCTGATCAGGCCATGCTGGCGCTCCTCGCCCGTATAACACGCCTCGACCCAGCCGGGTCCGCCCGACACATCGACGCGAACGCGCTGGCGCTCGCTGCTCAGGCCGCGCAGCAGGCCCTTGTGGGTGAAATGCGTGTGCGTGGTGTCGAGGATGTTTTCCGCCGTATCGACCAGCGTCGAGCGCGTGCTGCTCTCCACGAGCTTCAGGATGATCTTCTGCCCCTCCGCGCAATGCAGATAGGGTTCGCCTTCCGGCTCGCCGCGTGCGGCGAAGACGACGCCGTCCTTCACCACCGTCCGCAACCTTGGGACGCGATAACCCGGCACCGCACCCATCAGCCCCGGAATGGCCGTGCAGGCACCAACGGCGTTGAAGCGCCAGCCGTGATAGGGACATTCGATCTCGCCGTTTTCCACCTTGCCCTTCGACAGTTCCACATGCCGGTGTGGGCATCGGTCGTGCAGCGCGGCGATCTCCGCGCCGCTGCGAAACAGCACGACCGGCAGGCCGGATAGCAGGATGCGCCGCGGCACCTTTCCGATCATGGCCGCAATCGCCACCGCCTGCCATTCATCGGGGGAAGAGCTCATAGATCGAATGCCTCCAGAAGCGGAATGCCGATGCGCCGCAACAGCCCCTCCATGAACCGCACCGCGAGACGTTGCCTCAGCGGAAGATGGGCGACATAAACAGCGTTGTACTCGATAACGGGTTCTGCGCCGCGCAGGCTTTTAAATCGGCCGGCGCCGGCACTCATGTTGAAGAACAGACCGCGTTCGGCCGCAATCGCTTGCCCCGTCGCCATCACCAGCCGATAAAGCCCGTCCTTCAGCGGAAGGCGCGTGTCATATCCGACGATGGGCTGCGTCAGCGTACGGCCATTGGCAAAGAAGCCCGACACCGCAGCGAGACGCCCGTCGCCATCCCGGAAGCCGATGAGGTCGAACAAACCCTTCCGGTGCATCTCGCGGATATAGAGCGCGGAGTAGTGCGGGTTAAGCGGCGTGTATTTGTCGAGATAGAGCAGCTTGTAGAGTTCGGCGGCGCGCGCGTAATCCGCGTCCGCGAAACTTTCGCCGGGTGCAAAGCGATACGGCGTGCGGGAGAGAAGCGCGCGGTCATATCCCTGGTTCTGCGTCTTGCGCGGCCCCTCGCCGGAGAACAGATAGACCCGCCGCGCCGCGAGAAAGCGAAACCCCGCCGCCCTGAGACTGGCCATGGATGGGCCGTCCGCCGTCTCGTTGAGCGAACGGATGACGATCGCCCTATCAGGATATTTTTCGCGCAGCTGCGCCACCAGCAAGGCAGCCGCCGAGGGCGAAATGGCCGGCACCGGATTGGTGGACAGCAGCCAATTGTTGACCTGCACCTGCTGGTCGAGCCCGCTTGCCGCCACCAGAGGACGGCAGGCGCGGATTAGGCCGCGCGCCGCGCGGCGCACCATTGGGGACGCCGCGAAATTGCGGGTCTCATCGATGGCATAATCGACATAGGCACTGCTCGGGCAGCAGATATAGCAGGTCGGCGCGTCCTGCCGGTCGTTGAGGGTGACCGGGAAATGCCGCCCTTCGACTTCGATGGAATCGACCGTCGTTACGAGGTTGCCGATGAGTTCGGACACGGGATGGGCATTGAAAAGCGCGACGAAGCGGCGGACCGCGCCCGGCGCGTTGCGCACCCGTTCGTCCTGCTGCGGCAGCGCGGTCATGCCCCGACCTCCGGCCGATAGCGGTTTTCCACCCGCCGGAGCTTGCGATGCACCTCGAAAGCCATCGCTTCGCGCCGCACGACGATCTCCGGGGCGAGCCCGCGCTGTGAAAACACCCGGCCGAGCGCGTGCAGCGCCGCCTTGGTGCTCTCGTCTGCAAGCCCCGGCTCCAGCACGAGCGTGATCCCGCCATACGACTCCCTGACGATGCGAAAATCGGTGATCGCGCGGGCGGCATCGAGCACGGCGTTGCGCATTACATCGGGCGTGATCAGCAGCCGAGCGCCATCGGCACGCCCAAAGACGAAGGCGTCGTCCAGCCGGCCGACGATCTCGTCCACCGCCCGAAGCGGCGAACCACAGGCGCAGGGGCGATCCGACAGGCGCAGGAGATCGTTCATGCGGTAACGCGCCATGATCTGGAAGCGGCGGCGAAAACCCGTCACCAGCGGCGCGACCAGCCCGTCCGCAACAGGCTCGAATTCGAAGACATTGGCGTCCTCCGCCAGATGCAGCCGACCCTCGGCGCAGGAAACCGCGAAAAGCCCCTCGGTCGCCATGTAAATCTGCCCGAGCTTTTTGCCGAAACGCGCTTCGATAACGGTACGATCCACCGCATCGAGCGTTTCGGCACCGGCGAAAAGCCGGCGTGGTTTCAGCCGCTCGGAGGTTTCGGCAAGATGGCGCAGCACGCGCGGTGGCGCAACGAGGGTGGTCGGCGCAAAGCTTTCCAATGCGGGCAGCCAGTGTTCGAGGCCTTGCCGCAGGTCGAAGAATTCCAGCCGCAGCAGGCGCGATCGGCGGGCGCCGTCATAGAGCGCGGAATTCTGGGGCAGGATGACGGCGACACGCTCGGGCTCGATCAGGAACCGTGGCACTGCCTTGGCGAGGATGGTGCCGAGCCAGCGGTCCTGCTCGGCGGCGGTAATGGCGTAGAGTGCGCGGTTGCCGCTGGTGCCCGTGCTGGCGCCGATGCTGATATCACCGCACCGGCCGGTCGTTTCGAACGCGCGCCAGCCCGCTTCCGCCGTGATGCGCCCCCGGTTGAAAGCCGCAAAATCCGCCATGAAGACGGCCTTGTCGATGATCGGCAGCGCCTCCAGCCGAGGCGGCGCGTTGCGATAGAAATCGACGCGGGGCAGGTCATGCTCCAGCCAGCGGCGAAGGGCGGCGGCCTGTCCCCGTTCGAACGCGGCGCGCGAGCGGCCGGCGCGGTCGGTCCACAGGGTTTGCGCGAAGGCCAAGGCGATGCGGAGCCGGCCGGTCATGGCGCCTCCGCGGCAAGATCGTAGCGACTTTCAGCCGGGTCATGGCACAGCAGCACCTCACCGCCCGCCTGACGGAACGCCAGAACGCTCCGGGTGCTCTCGGCAAGCGCACTGGGATCGTCGGCGATCAGGCTGGCCGGGAACCCGGGGCGGCGGCCCTCCTCCAATGCTTCGGCACACCATTCCGCATCCACTGCGTACAGAAGCGGCACGGGGAGCTTGGTAAAGCAGAGACCGAAATGCCCTTCGGCATGGCCGGGGAGATCGATGGCGAGCACACTGCCATCGCCGAAGAGGTCACGGCCCATTCCGAGCCCGAGCGGCGCCTCTCGCACGTCGACGCCATCGACATCCTCCACCCGCGAAGCAAGGTCGGCCGGCAAAAGCTCGGAGAAAACACCGTGGCGCAAGTTCTTGTAAGCGGGCTGTCTCAGGATTGTCCCGAGCACCCCGGCCTTTGCGACGATCCGCGCTTTCGGGAAGAGATTGAGACCGGCAATATGATCGGCGTGGAAATGCGTGACGATGATGGTGCCGACCTCATCGGGCTTCAAGCCAAGCCGTCGCAGAACGGTTTCAGGCTGGCCATCGGCCACCAGATCGGGACCAAGGATCGCATTGTAGAGGCGCAGCGCCAGACTGCGCGGCCCCTCCATCACCCCTGGCCCATAGCCCGTGTCGATCAGCATGGCGCCGGCCGTCGGATGCTGGAAGAAGCCGTAGCGCACCTTCAACGGTATGCGCCGCCAGGCTCCGCCGCGCAGGAACAGACGCTCCGGCGCCGTGACGAAAGCACTGTTGGCGAAGACCGGATTCATGGCGCACGCCGCCCGTCCAGCGCTATGGCCAGACCGTCCTCAAGCGAAATCCGGGGTTGCCAGCCGAGTATCCGCTGTGCCTTGGAAATATCGAGACTTTGCCGGAACGCGAAGAGGCCGAGCGTATAGGGCGTGACAACAGGCTCTTTCGGAATGGGGCGGGCAAGGCTCGCCATTTCGGCGAGACGTGTCAGCATGAGCGCCGGATAGAACGGTACTCGCTTCCAGCGCAGCGGAACGTCGAGCGCCGAGCAGACGCGCTCCACAAGATCGCATACGGACACCATTTCGCCGCCCGAAATGTTGAACGTCTCCCCCTCAACCGCAGCCTCGGTGCTCAGCGCCGCCTCGATCGCCGCCACCACGTCATCGACATAAGTGAGATCGATGGCCGCGGCGCCGGTGCGCAGCAGCGGCAGCGGCCCGCGGCGGGCGGCGGCAATGAGGCGCGGCAGCAGCGTCCCCTCTCCGGCACCATAAATCCCTCGGGGACGCAGGTTGATAGGGCCAAGTTTGGGGCGGGCGAGAACCAGTTGCTCGGCCTCCGCCTTGGTCCGGGCATAAGCATTGATCGGGCGTGGCAGGGGTGCGGTCTCGGCGACGCCGACCTTATCCTTCATCTCGAAATAGACCGTCGGCGAAGAGATGTTGACGAAGCGGCGGGCACCGAGCGCATCGGCCAGATCGAGCGCGTTTCGCGTGCCCTCCACATTGGCGGCGCGGAAGGCAGCAAGACGGCCCCAGGGGGCCGAGAGCGCGGCGCAATGGACGACGGCATCCACCCGACCGATAGAATTCACCAGATGCAGAACGGAACGGGAAAGGTTAGCGCAGACTGTCGTAAAACCGATATCCTCAAGCGCGCGGCATCGGGCTTCATTGCGGCCAAGGCCGATGGGATCGAACCTTCGAGCGCCGAGATGCCGGATCAGTCTCCCGCCCAGAAACCCCGTCGCTCCGGTGACCAAGACGCGCATCCGGGTCAGACCTCGATGGCCATGCCGCCGAAGGAAACGCCGGCCGAAGTGCCGAGCAGCAGAAGCCGCGTTCCCCTGGAAATCCGCCCCTCGGCCCAAGCAATGTCGAGCGCCGTCGGGATGGAGGCGGCGATCTGGTTGCCGAACCGCGCCGCGATATTGACCACGCGTTCGCGGGTCATGCTGGTCTGCTCGATCATATGCTCCAGCGCCAGCGGGCTTGCCTGATGGGGTACGACGAGATCGACATCGGCGGGCGTCCAGCCGGCGGCAGCCAGGAGATCGTCGACGAAGCGGGGGAAATGCCGGTGCGTGATGCGGAAAAGCTCTTTGCCGTCCATGTGGAAGACGGCGTGGGCGGCAAATTCCGCCGCTTCCCGCGTAAAATCGAAACGCGTGCCCCCGGCGCCGATTTCGCAGGCCTCATAGGCTGAAGGGTAGGTGCGCATCAGGCTCGCGCGGATCGCACCCGCCCCTTCCGACGCCGCCGTCAGCACGACGGCGGCCGCGCCATCGCCGAACAGGGCCGCGACATCCGGTTGGTCTTTCCAGGGCAGCGCCCGCGAGGCGATTTCCGAGGAGAAGACGAGCGCCGTGCGGGACTGCCCGGCAGCGATGCGGCCGGCCGCCAGTTCAAGCGCCGAGAGGAAGCTTAGGCAGGTCGCATTGACATCGAAAGCCGCCGCCGTACCGTCCGGAATACCGAGCCGGCGCATGACGAGCGGTGCGGTTGCCGGCAGGGTCTGGTAGGGAATGCCGCAGGCGCCGAGCACGAGGTCGATATCCTCAGCGACGACCGCCGCCCTTTCAATAGCAAGGCGCGCGGCGGCCACGGCAAGGTCGATCTGGTCTTCCGCCTCGCAGACATGCCGGCTGCGCACGCCCGAAAGCCTTTCCAGATGGCCGGCAGGAAAGCCCAGCTGCTGGTCCAGCGCCTCGGACAGGACCACCTTCGCCGGCACCACGTGCCCCGTTCCTGCTATGCGGATAGAAAAAATAGCGGGCATCTCCAGTCGCAACTCGATTGACACCTGATCTCCGGCCCCATGGTATCAGAACGTTTCAGCTCTCCCCAATGCAGGGCCGCCGCGTCGAAAAAGTCGAAGCGACCGGTGCGCATCACGGAAAAAGCACAGTCATCGCGGCACAAACTCCACCAGCAGCGATTTCAGCTCGATCTCGCGCACCCGCCGCGCCGCTTC
Organism: uncultured Shinella sp.; assembly: GCF_946479415.1. The sequence goes on from NZ_CAMLFY010000002.1 coordinate 80,078, forward strand.
ATCGGGGCTGACCCAGGCGAGGATGCGTTCGCCCTTCTCTTTGAATTTCCCTGCGGTCTCGGTCACCTCGATCTGGAAGACATCGACGATGCAGGGCACGACGTCGCCATCGTCGAGGAGCTTCAGATAGGTATAGCTGCCGACCGGCTTCTTGCGGATTTTCCCGGAAACGCCGGCCTCCTGGAGGGCTTCGATCGCCGCAGCCTCATAGGGTTTCCTGCCCTTCATCGGCCAGCCCTTGGGGATGATCCAGCGCCCGCTGTCGCGCGAGGTCACGACGAGGATTTCGATACCGGCGCCCTGCGGAAGATAGCGAAAGCAAAGGGCGGCATATTGCTGGCGAAACGCCCCGGAAAACAGCTTTTCCGGCTTGGCGGCAAGCTGTTGCAGCAGGGTTTTCGGCTTGCGCGGCCGCGGCGCCTTGTCTTTCTTCGTATTTTTCAAAATCCCTCGTCCCGCGCATCCGCCTGCGCACCATGTCCGGCACCCGCCTGTCAAAAACGCGCAGTGCAACAGTCACGGTCCCTGGAATCTCGCAACAGACCCGGCATGTCAAAGGGAAATCGCCGAAAAATACGGGTGCCTGCGATCCCGACGCTTCAGGCGCGCGTGGAACGCGTCGAGGCCGTCGTGTCGCGCACGACCAGCGGGCCGTCGACCTTGATGGTCATGGCACGCGTCTGCTTGCCGTGGATCGCCATATCGATGAGGATTTCCGCAGCCTTCTGGCCCATTTCGTAATTGGGCAGCACCAGCGTCGAGAGCGGCGGATGGGTGTAGCGGGCGAGTTCCTGGTCGTCGTAGCCCATGACGGAGACATCCTGCGGCACGCGAAGCCCCTTCTCCTGCGCCGCCTCCATCACGCCGATCGCCATCAGGTCGTTGCCGCAGAAGATGGCGGTCGGCGGATTGTCCATGGAAAGCAGGTCGAGGCCCGCCTCGTAGCCGCGCAGCGGCAGCCAGTCGCCATCGCGCACCAGGCTCTCGTCGAAGGCGATGTCGGCGGTGGCGAGCGCCTGCTTATAACCTTTCAGACGGTCCATCGCCGCATCCATCCACGGCTCGCCATTGATGAAACCGATACGCTTGTGGCCAAGCGCCGTCAGATGCGCGGTCGCGGTAAAGCCGCCCGCCACCTCGCCCGGCACGATCGCCACATGCTGGCGCGGCTCGCCATAGCAGTTGAGCAGCACCGTCGGAACGGACTTCAGCGCCTTGGGCACCGAGACTTTTCGTGTGAAGATCGTCGCATAGATGACGCCGGCAATCGAGGGATCACGCAGCACGGAGCGCAGAACGGCCTCTTCGAGGTCCGGATTGGAACGCGTCGCATGGGCGGAGACCAGAAGCCCCTGCTCGAAGGCATAGTCGCGGATACCATCGAGGCTCACCACCGGATGCGGGCTGGTGGAGATTTCATCGACGATGAAGGCGATCGTATCCTTCTCGACCGTGGGGGCAGCGGCGACCGGGCTGCGGGTCGCAGGTAATTTATAACCTATTTTATGAGCAGCCTCGCGCACCTTCTGCTGCGTTTCCGGCGAGATGCGCGAGCCGGACATCTCATTGAGCACGAGCGACACGCTGGACTGGGAAACACCGGCAATGCGCGCGATGTCCGTCATTGTCGGGCGTCCACCGCCTTCTTTGTCCGTATTGCGCCCGTTTCCCCTGGCCATGCGTCGTTCCTCGCCCCTCGACGTGCTTTGCACTGCACGCGGATTTTTTGCAAGTGCTCATAATTTTGGCTCTTGACTGCTAATATTATTAGCGCAAGATTTGCACATGTGAAGCACGAATTTGCTCACGTCCGGTAGAGGAGCACCGGCCAGAACCTGGGAGGAGAACCCGCTCATGACCACCATTTCCCGTCGCACCTTCATGCTTGCGGCCACCGCCATCGGCGCGCTTGCCGTCGCAGGCGTCGCCATTGCCGAAGTGCCGAAGCTGGCACAGAAGGACACCTACAAGGTCGGCTTCGCGCAGACCGAATCCAACAATCCCTGGCGCATCGCCCAGACCAACAGCATGAAGGCCGAGGCCGAAAAGCTCGGCTACCAGCTGGTCTATACGGATGCCGCCGGCTCGGCCGCCAAGCAGGTTGCCGACGTCAATTCGATGATCGCCCAGGGCGTCGACGTCATCTTCCTCGCCCCGCGCGAAGAAAAGCCGCTGATCCCCGCCGTCATGGCCGCCAAGAAGGCCGGCATTCCGGTCATCCTGCTTGACCGCTCGGTCGATCCGTCGCTCGCCAAGGCCGGCGAGGACTACCTGACCTTCATCGGCTCGAACTTCGTCGAGGAAGGCAAGCGCGTCGCCGAATGGCTGGCGAAGAACGCCAACGGCAAGTCGAAGATCATCGAGCTGGAAGGCACGACCGGCTCGTCGCCGGCCAACGACCGCAAGAAGGGCTTCGACGAGGCGATCCAGGCCGCCGGCGGCTTCGAGATCGTCGCCTCGCAGACCGGCGATTTTGCCCGCGACAAGGGCCGCCAGGTTGCCGAAGCGCTGCTTCAGGCCCATCCGGATGCCGATATCATCTACGCCCACAACGACGAAATGGCGATCGGCGCCATCGCGGCGCTGGAAGCGGCCGGCAAGGTGCCGGGCAAGGATGTGCTCGTGCTCTCCATCGATGGTGGCAAGGAAGCCGTCCAGCTCGTCGTCGACGGCAAGATCGCGGCGGTCGTCGAATGCAACCCGCGCTTTGGCCCCAAGGCGTTCGAGACGATGCAGCGCTACGCCAAGGGCGAAGCCATCGAGCCGAACCTCGTCAACGAAGACAAGTTCTACGACGCGTCCAACGCGGCGGCCGAACTCGCGAACGCCTACTGATCGCATCTCCCAAGCACTTCGCGGCCGGGGCGGCAAAACCGTCTCGGCCGTTTTTTGAACGGGCCTGATCTTTGGTTCGTTCGGGTGTAGGCTTGAGAAGCCGTCCCGAAGGGCGGAGAGGAGGAACCCGATGCTCTTGTCCATGCAGGGCATTTCCAAGGCGTTTGCCGGCGTCGCCGCATTGAAATCGGCTTCGCTTGAGGTCGAACCCGCAGAAGTCATGGCGCTTGTCGGCCAGAATGGTGCCGGAAAATCGACGCTCATCAAAATTCTGACCGGCGTCTATCGCCGGGACGCAGGCGACATCAGCTTTGACGGCAAGCCCGTCGACTTCACCATGCCGGCAGAAGCGCAAAGCGCCGGCATCGCGACGATCTATCAGGAAATCAATCTCGCGCCGCAGCGCTCGGTGGCGGAGAACATCTATCTCTCCCGCGAGCCGAAGCGCTTCGGCATGATCGACCATGCCGCCATGCGGCGCGGTGCAGCGGCCGTTTTGCAGACCTTCAACCTTGCCATCGATGTCGACCGTCCCGTCGCGCATTTCGATGCCGCGACACGGCAGATGGTGGCGATTGCCCGCGCCGTCACCCAGAATGCCCGCCTCGTCATTATGGACGAGCCGACCTCCTCGCTCGACGAGCGCGAGGTCGCCGTTCTCTTCGAAACGATCCGCACGCTGAAACGCTCCGGCGTCGCCGTCATCTTCATCGGCCACCGGCTCGACGAACTCTATGCCATCTGCGATCGCGTCACGATCATGCGGGACGGCCAGACGGTTGCGAAAAGCCCGATGGCCGACATGCCCAAGATGGCGCTGGTGCGCCACATGCTCGGCAAGGAGCTCGCCGCCTTCCAGGCCATGGCGCCGGACCGGGACATGCCCGAGCGCCCCGTCCGCCTTGCCGTCGAGCAGGCCGGTGCGGGCGTGCGCGTGCGCGATGTCAGCCTCGATGTGCGCGAAGGCGAGATCTCGGGCCTTGCCGGCCTGCTCGGCTCCGGCCGCACGGAAACGGCGCGCCTGATCTTCGGCGCAGATAGGATGCAGCGCGGCACGATAAGCATGGACGGCCGCACGCGCGCCTATCGCGAGCCGGCGAATGCGATTGCTGACGGCATCGGCCTCGTTTCCGAGGACCGCAAGATCGACGGCATCGTGCCCGATATGAGCATTCGCGAGAACATGACATTGGCCCTGCTGCCGAAGCTGAAAAAAGCCGGCATCGTCGACCGTGCCAGGCAGGACGAGATCGTTGCGAAGTACATTCGCACGCTCGGCGTCAAATGCGCCTCGCCCGACCAGCCGATCAAGGAACTGTCGGGCGGCAACCAGCAGAAGGTGCTGCTTGCTCGCTGGCTCGCCACCGATCCGCGCGTCCTCATCATCGACGAGCCGACCCGCGGCATCGATATCGGCGCGAAATCGGAAATCCTCAAGCTGCTGCGCAGCCTCGCCGACGAGGGGTTGAGCGTACTGATGATCTCTTCCGAACTGGAAGAGCTTCTCGCCGCCGCCGACCGCGTCACCGTGCTCAGCGACGGCACATCGGTCGCGACCCTGCCGCGCAAGGATCTCAGCGAGGCGGCGCTGCTTTCCGCCATGGCCCATCAGGTGGAATGAGATGACGACGATAGAGACCCCTGTCCCGCAGCCGTCAGGCACGCTCTCCTCCGGCAGCCGGCTGTTTTCGCTGGCAGGCCGCTACGGCACCTTGGTCGCCTTTCTGGCGCTCATCGTCTTCAACATCGCGGTGACGCCGAACTTCCTGTCCTGGCAGACGCTGAACGTAAACCTCACGCAGGTCGCCACCATCGTCATCGTCGCGACCGGCATGACGCTGGTCATCGCCACTGGCGGCATTGACCTATCGGTCGGTTCGCTGATGGCGATCTCGGGGGCACTCGCGCCGATGATCTTCATGGGGCAGTTCTGGCAAGTCGAGAACATGGCCTTTGCGGTGGCGCTCGCTTTTCTGATCCCCGTGGTGGTCGCCAGCCTGTTCGGCCTGTTCAACGGGCTGCTCGTCACCCGCTTCTCCATCCAGCCGATCATCGCGACGCTGGTGCTGTTCATTGCCGGCCGCGGCATCGCGCAGGTCATGACCAACGGCAACCTGCAGGTCTTCAAGAACGAGGGCTTCCAGTTCATCGCCATGGGCCGCATTGCCGGCATTCCGGCGCAGGTCGTGCTGATGATCGTCATCGTCATCCTGGCCTCAGCGATGATCCGCTACACCGTCATCGGCCGCCAGATCATCGCGGTCGGCGGGAATGAAAAGGCGGCATGGCTGACCGGCATTCCAGTCAAGCGCGTGAAGCTACTTGTCTACATGATCAGCGGCGCGCTCGCCGGCCTTGCCGGTCTCGTCGTCGTCGCACGCAACTCCGCCAGCGACGCCAATCTCGTCGGCCTCGGTATGGAGCTCGATGCCATCGCCGCGGTCGCCGTCGGCGGCACGCTTCTGACCGGTGGGCGGGCCAATATCGTCGGCACCCTGCTCGGCGCCTTCGTCATCCAGCTCGTGCGCTACACGCTTCTCGCCAATGGCGTGCCGGATGCCGCAGCTCTCATCGTCAAGGCGGGGCTGATCGTGCTCGCCGTCTTCATCCAGCAGCGCGCCGACAGGCACTGAGGAGACCCTCCATGCACACGCTCCTCCGCCCCTTCGCCATCAAGTCGTCAGGCGATCTCGCCCGCATCGGCGTCATTCTCGCGCTCGCCGGCCTCATCCTGTTCGGCGCTCTGCGCTACGACAACTTCCTGTCGCCCTTCAACATCCTGAGCTTCCTGCGCTACAACTCGATGTTCGCGCTGATCGCGCTCGGCATGGCCTTCGTCATCATCACCGGCGGCATCGACCTCTCGGTCGGCGGCACGGCGGCGATGGCGAGCGTGGTGGCAGCCTTGCTCTCGCCTTATCATTGGGCAGCCGGGCTTCTCGGCGGCATGGCTGCGGGCCTTGCCGTCGGCGCGCTCAACGGCTTCATCATCACGAAGATGCGCATCCAGCCCTTCATCGCGACCCTCGCGACCATGCTCGCGGCCTACGGCACGGGACTGCTGCTCGCCAACAACCAGTCGGTCTCCGTGTCCTACGATACCGGCTTCACCGTGATCGGCCAGGATGATTTCCTCGGCTTCCCCATCCCCGCCTGGATCGGTCTGATCGCCTATGTGCTCGGCTGGCTGGTTCTCGAAAAGCTGCCGGTCGGACGCCATATCCTCGCCATCGGCGACGGCGAGGCGACGGCGGGCCTGATGGGCCTCAAGGTCGAGCGCACGCTCGCCGCCGTCTATCTAGTCTCCGGCACGCTTGCCGGCCTTGCCGGCGTCATCCTCGCCTCGCAGTTCGGCGCGGGCCAGCCGACCGAGGGCGTGGGCTGGGAGCTTTTCGCCATCGCCTCCGTCGTGGTCGGCGGCACGCTTCTGACCGGCGGAGCGGGCTCGGTCGGCGCGACGCTGGCCGGCGCGCTTCTACTTGCCATGGTCTTCAACATCCTGAACTTCGAAAACGGCCTCGGCTGGATCTCGCTGTCCGCCTATTGGCAATCCGTCATCCGCGGTGCCTTCCTGCTCGTCGTCGTCGTGCTGCAGGCCAAGCTGATGACGCGGCGCAGCGCCTGACCAGGCCTCAATCCGCGCCAAGCGCCACGGCCGGCTGGAGATGCGAGGCGTTTCGGGCCGGCAGGTAGCCGAAGACGAGGCCGGTCAGGAATGAGCAGGCGAAGGCGAGCGCGAACGGGCCGAGGGTGAAGCTGACCGGCATGCCGAAAACCTTGGCGAGCGCGCCGATGGAGAGGCCGAGCCCCACGCCGATGGCGCCGCCGATCGCCGAGACGACCAGCGCCTCGATGAGGAATTGCAGCAGGATATCGCGCCGCCGCGCACCCGTCGCCATACGCACGCCGATCTCGCGGGTGCGCTCGCGCACGGAAACCAGCATGATGTTCATCACCCCGATGCCGCCGACGAGCAGCGAGATCGCCGCGACGGAGCCGAGGAACAGCTTCATCGTGTTCGACGTTTCGGTGAAGGCCTCGCGCACCGAGGACATATTGGTGATCTGCGTGTCCTCGGCCTTGTGACGGGTGTCGAGCAGGGTCTGGATGGCATCCTGCGTCAGGTCGATCGCCGCGGAATCCTCGACCTGTACGGTGATCGTGCGCACGTTGCGCTGGCCGAAGAGCCGCATGCTGCCGGTCGAGAGCGGCACGAGGATCGTGTCGTCCTGGTCGTTGCCGCCCGCACTCGCCCCCATCTCCGCCATCACGCCGATGACCTGGAAGGGGATCTTGTTGACCAGCACATATTGACCGAGCGGACTGGCGCCATCGGGAAACAGGGTTTTCGCCACGGTCTCACCGAGCACGGCGACGGGCGCATAGGTGTTCATGTCATCGGCATTGAGGAATTCACCTTCGGCGACCTTCCAGTTCTTCGCCTGCGTGAAGGCCGGCACCGTGCCGTTCGCCGTCGTCTGATAGTCGATATTGCCGTAGCGAAGCGTTACGGAGCTGGTCATTTCCGGCACGGCAAAGGAGACGTTCGGCACTTCGAGGATCGCATCGGCATCGGACGGGATGAGCGTCACCGGCGCGCTGCCCCCGCCGCGGAAATTCGCCATGCTTGGACGCACCAGCAGAACGTTCGAGCCCATGGCGGAAATGCGGTCGAGCACGGAATTCTGCGCACCCGTGCCGATCGCCAGCATGGCCACCACGGAACCGACGCCGATGACGATGCCGAGCAACGTCAGCACCGTGCGGAAGAGATTGGCATGCAGTGCGCGGATCGCCATCTTCACGGCCTCGGAGACGTCGGCGATGGCCGCCGATCCCTCCTTCACCGCTTTCTGCAAGCCGGCAGCGGCTTCGGACGAGGGACGCGCCTTCTTGGCGCGATCGGAGATGATGCGGCCGTCACGAATCTCGATCAGACGGTCGGCGGCCTCCGCCACCTCGCGCGAATGGGTGATGAGAATGATCGTGTGGCCATCCTCATGCATCCGCCGCAGGAGCGCCATCACCTCTTCGCCGCTCTGGCTATCGAGCGCGCCGGTCGGCTCGTCGGCGAGAATGACGCGGCCGCCGTTCATCAGCGCGCGGGCGATGGAAACGCGCTGCTGCTGGCCGCCGGAAAGCTGGTTCGGGCGATGATCGAGCCGGTCGCCGAGCTTCAGCGAGGACAGCAGCATATCCGCCCGCTCCTGCCGCTCGCGGGCTGGAAGGCCGGCATAGATGGCCGGAACCTCGACGTTTTCGCGGGCGCTGGCCGTCGGGATGAGATTGTAGCTCTGGAAGACGAAACCGAAGGTGCGGCGGCGCAGCGCCGCCAACTCGTCCGTCTCGAAATCCGAGACCGGTTCGCCGTCGATGCGGTATTCGCCCGAGGTCGGCTGGTCGAGGCAGCCGAGAATGTTCATCAGCGTCGACTTGCCGGAACCGGACTGGCCGATGATCGCAACGAACTCGCCCGCTTCGATATCGAGCGACACGCCATGCAGGACCTCGACGGCGAAGCCATCGTTGAAAAAGGTCTTGGTGACGTCCCTGAGCGAGATGAGCGCGGTCATGGCAGCCTCAGAACATTGGTGGCATGCGGTTGTTGCGCCGCGAATTGCGCCCTGCCGTATCGCCCGTCGAACCGGCGGTGACGACGACCTTGTCGCCTTCCGCAAGCCCGCTCTTCACCTCGATGCTGACGCGATTGCGGATGCCGGTCTCGACCTTGCGCACCTCTTTCGCGCCCGAAGCGGTAACGACCGTCACCTCAGCCCCGTCCTTCGTGGCACTGACGGCACCGGCCGGCACGAGCAGCACGTCGCGCGCCGCCGCCTGCACGAAGAAGACCTGCGCGCTCATCGACATCATCAGCTCACCGTCCGGGTTCGGCACGTCGAACAGCGCGTTGTAGAGCACGACATTGTTCTCGACTGTCGGGGTCGGCTCGATCTGGCGGAGTTTTCCGGTGAAGCGCTTGCCCGGCTGGCCGAGCAGGGTGAAATAGGCCTCCATGCCCACCTTGAGCCGGCTGACATCGGCCTCGGAGACTTCGGCCCGCACCGTCATGGTCGACAGATCGGCGATGGTGACGATGGTGGGCGCGCTCTGCACGGCGTTCAGCGTCTGGCCTTCCTTGACCGGGTTGGAGACAACCGTGCCCGCCATCGGCGCATAGATCTTGGTATAGCCGAGGTCCACCTCGTCACCGGCCAGCGTCGCCTGCTGCTTGCGGATCTGCGCATCGGTGGCATTGACATCGGCCTCGGCGGCCGCGAGGTCGGCGACGGCCTGATCGAGGGCCTGTTGTGCGGCGGCATTGCCGGCCACGAGATTGCGCTGGCGGGCGATATTGGCCTGTTTCAGTGCCAGTTGCGCCTTCTTGGATTCGAGCTGCGCCTGAAGGTTCGCCAGTTCCGCACGGTTGATCTCGATGCGGTTCTCGATGGTCGCCGGATCCATCTCGGCGAGCAGCTGGTCCTTCTTCACGGTATCGCCGATCGCCACATGCAACGTCTTCAGCTGGCCGGAAACCTGCGCGCCGGCATCGACGGACTTGACCGCCTCCAGCGTGCCCACCGCCGTCACGGCGTTTTCGATATCGCCGCGCACCACCGCCTGCGTGATGATCGCCGTCGTGGTCTCGGCCGGCGCATAGGCATGCCAGCCATAATAGCCGGCTCCCGCAAGCACGGCGATGACGGGCAGCCAGATCCACACCCGCGAGCGACGCTTGCGGCGGGGCGGCGGCACGGCGCCGGGCATGAAGGTCACATTCGCGTGCCCGGCAGCGCCTGCCGGCTTCTCATCCTTCTGCGATCGTCTGTTCCCAGTCATCGGCAATCCCATGGCGAGGCCGTGCCTCATCCGTCCCTTTCCATCTCATGTGGAGCCAGCCATAGCGGAGGGAAAGCCCGCAGCCTCGTTATATTTTTGTAATGTTTGCGTTTTGCAATTCACCGGCGCCCGGCGCATAGCAGTGCCGATTGCATCGATCGGCCAAAAACGCCTTCGTTTCCCCACAGCCGGACTGTATCGTGCTGCAAATCAGATGATTTGAAGGATTTTGGACATGGACGTCGTTTTCTCCCCGGAGCTCACCATTTGCGGCATCGAGGAACTGCCCGGCCAGAGCACGCGCAACGTCACCCATGTGCTCTCGCTGCTCGATCCGGAACTGCCGGAACTCGAAGCTTTCCAGAGCTACGGCAGGCACCACCGTACGACGCTGCGCTTCCACGACATCATTGCCGATTTGCCCGAACGCGTTCGGCCGCGGCCTGATCACGTCGAGGCGATCCTCGCCTTCGGGCAGGATTTTCTGAACCGGCAGGAGCGGGAAGCCCCGAGCCATCTGCTGGTACATTGCCATATGGGCATCTCCCGCTCGACGGCCGCCATGCTGACCTTGATGGCGCAGGGCAATCCGGACGAGGAAGCAGAAAGTCTCTTCACCCGCCTCGTCGCCATTCGCCCGCAAGCCTGGCCAAACTCGCAGATGATCGGTTTTGCCGACGAGCAACTCGGCCGCAAGGGCGAATTGACAGCCGCGCTCGCTCGCCACTATGGCCGGCAAATCCGCGTCCAGCCGCAATATACGGAATGGATGACCAAGCTCGGCCGTCAGGCGGAATTGCAGATGGCGATCCTCGATTAAGGACCGCATGCCTTGAACGCCGGCAGGTCAGGCCTCGAAGGATTTCAGGATCGGGCAAGGCCCCGTTCTGCCCTCTGCGCATTCTGAAACAAGCTTTTGCAGTGAGGAGCGCGCGTGCTGCAGCGCCTCCATGCGCGCATCGAGCTCGGCCAGCCGCTTTGCCGCCATGGCACGCGCGGTGGCACGATCCTCACCGGAATCGAGCGCCAGCAGCTGGCGGATTTCCTCCAGCGTGAAGCCTGCCGTCTGCGCCTGTCGGATGAAACGCAGGCGACCGAGGTCGGCGTCGTCATAATGGCGGAACCCCTCGATGCGCTTCGGCGTCGCGAGCAGGCCGCGACGCTGATAGAAACGCACCGTCTCGACGCCGACATCGGCCGCCGCCGCAAGTTTCCCGATCGTCAGTTCCTGAGGGGCTTGACTCCGTACCATGGTACGGAACCTATAGTCCTGCCAACGATTTCACAAGACAGGAGACGTGAGATGTTGGACAAAACCCAGGACACCAAGACAGCCGTTCTCTACCGCATGGTGATGGAGAGCCACACCTGCCCCTATGGGCTCAAGGCGAAGGATCTTCTCAAACGCTCGGGCTACGCGGTGGAGGACCACCACCTGACGACCCGCGAGGCAACCGATGCCTTCAAGGCCGAACAGGGCGTCGCCACCACGCCGCAGGTCTTCATCGGCGGCGTCAGGGTCGGCGGTTATGACGATCTGCGCCGCTATCTCGGCAAGCCCGTCGCCGATCCCAAGGCCACCACCTACCGCCCGGTCGTCGTGCTCTTCGCCCTGACGGCGCTGACTGCGATGGCGGCGAGTTATGCCGTCAGTGGCTCGCCCTTCACGCTGCGCGCCGCCGAGTGGTTCATCGCCTTCTCGATGGTGGTGCTGGCGCTGCTCAAGCTGCAGAACGTGGAAAGCTTCGCCACCATGTTCCTCAACTACGACCTGCTCGCCAAGCGCTGGGTGCCCTACAGCTACATCTATCCCTATGCGGAGGGCCTTGCCGGCGTGCTGATGGTCGCGGGTGCGCTCAACTGGCTGTCGGTCCCGATCGCCCTCTTCATCGGCACGATCGGTGCGGCTTCGGTGTTCAAGGCCGTCTATATCGACAGGCGCGAATTGAAATGCGCCTGCGTGGGTGGTGCAAGCAACGTCCCGCTCGGCTTCATCTCGCTGACGGAAAACCTGATGATGATCGCCATGGCGATCTGGATGGCGGCTGTCTCGCTTGGCTATATCGGCGGCCACGCCATGTAAAACGGACCGGCGCTGCCTTGCAGCGGCGCCGTTTGCCCCGTCTTGACCCTTTCTTCATGCTCCTCACGTAAGGAAAGCTGACGGCAAGTCTTTGCCGCGAGCCGGAATGGCACAGGTTCTGAGTGGGTCGCGATGTCGAGCGTGCGTTCATTTGAGACGGGAGATGTCGATGCGGTGGCGAGCCTCTTTCAGCGGCTGCTGCGCAAGACCGACGCGCCGGCAGGTAACGACCTGAAGACCTATCTGCGAGCCCTCTTTCTCGGTGAAGCCAGCCGCGACACCGGTCTTGTCTCGCGCGTGCATGTACGTGCCGACGGCACCGTCTCGGGGTTCCTCGGCGTACTGCCCGTCGAAATGAAGTTCGAGGGACGCCGCCTGCTCGCCGCCAATTGCGGCACTTTCGCCAGCGATGATCGCGACAGCGATCCCTTCGCCGGCGCGCGCCTGCTGCGCGACGCGCTGTCCGGCCCGCAGGATCTCTCCTTCAGCGAGACCTCCAACGACGTGTCCACCGATATGTGGCGGTCGATGCGGGCCGGTGTGCTGGCCCCCTACAGCCTGGAATGGCTGCGCATCCTCAAGCCTGCTGCTTTTGCGCTGCAAGCGGCGGCGGCGAAAATTTCGGCGGCACGCCTGCTCTCGCCTCTCGCAAAACTCGGCGATGCCATCCTCTGCCGGCACGGCGACAGGCAGGCGTGGTCGCATTACACACCACTCGCCGGTAAGGCCGACGCTTTCGATGTGACACCGGCCGACAATGCCGAATTCGCAGCACTCTGCCGCGATCTCATCACGCAGTTTCCGTTGCGCCCGGTCTGGGATCAGGCCACGCTGGAGGGCATGCTGGGGCACGCCGAGCGCAAGGCCCTGCATGGCGAACGCATCCAGCATGTTGTGCGCACGCGAGCCGGCAAGCCGGTGGGCCTCTATCTCTACTATGGCAATCCCGGCGGCATCGGGCGCACCGTGCAGATGATGGCGACGCCGGGTCAGGAAGCCATCGTCATCGATTGCCTCATTCGCAATGCCTATGAGCGCGGCCTCGTCGCGATCCGCGGCCGCACGCAGCCGCAATTGCTGCAGGCAATGATCGGCAAGAAATGCGCCTTCCTGCACGCCTCCTCGACCGTCGTGCACGCCCGCGATCCGGCCATCCTCGCCGCCCTGACGCAGGGCCAGCCCTTTCTCAACGGCCTGGCCGGCGAGGGCTGGACGCGCCTCATCGGCGACGGTTTCGAGTAGCGCGGCATGTGCGGGATAGCAGGATATCACGGAGGACACTTTTCGGCCGAACAGGGCTCGGACTATCTTTCCCGCATGGTCGCGGCCCTTCGCCACCGCGGGCCGGACGGTGAAGGCGTGCTTGTCCGCGGCGATACAGGCCTTGCCCATACCCGCCTCTCCATCGTCGGCCTTGCGGACGGCGCCCAGCCGATGGTGTCTGATGATACGGACATCGCCATCTCCTTCAACGGCGAGATCTTCAACTATGTCGAGCTGCGCGAAGACCTCAAGGCGCGCGGCTACCGCTTCCAAACGACCTCCGACACGGAAGTGCTGCTCAAGGCCTATGAAGCGAAGGGCGCCGACTGCCTTGACGATTTCAACGGCGATTTCGCCTTCGCGCTGCACGATGCGCGCAGCCGCACGCTGCTTCTGGCGCGCGACCGCATGGGCGTCCGTCCACTCTTCTACACCGAGCACGCCGGCGCACTGTTCTTCGCCTCGGAGATCGGGGCGCTGCTTGCGCTTCCCGGCATGACGGCGGAGATCGACCCCTTCGCACTCGACCAGATTTTCACGCTCTGGTGCCCCCTTCCGCCGCGCACCGCCTATCGCGGCATCCACGAACTCCCGCCCGGCCATCTGATGCTGGTGAAGGACGGCGCGCGCACCATCCGCCCCTGGTGGCAACTCAGCTATGCGGACCGCGCTGACATGCCAACTGCCCGCCCCATGGGCGAGCAGGTGGAGGAACTGCGCGCGCTGCTGTCCGATGCCACCCGCATCCGGCTGCGCGCCGACGTGCCCGTCGGTGCCTATCTCTCCGGCGGCCTCGATTCCTCGCTGATCTCGGCGCTTACCGCCCGCACTGTCACCCACGGCCTGCGCACCTTCTCGCTCACCTTCCGCAGTGAGGAGCATGACGAAAGCGGCTGGCAACGCCGGATGGCCGCGACGCTCGACGCCGATGCCGACAGCGTGGAATGCACGACGGCGGCTATCGCCGCCAGCCTGCCCGCCGCGATGCGCCATATCGAATGCCCGATCCTGCGCACCGCGCCCGTGCCGCTCCACCGCCTCGCCGCCCGCGTGCGCGAGCGCGGCATGAAGGTCGTGCTCACGGGCGAAGGCGCGGACGAGATTTTTGCCGGCTACGATCTTTTCCGCGAGGCGCGCGTGCGCCGCTTTTGCGGCCGCCAGCCGGGCTCGGCCCGCCGTCCGCGCCTCTTCCAGCAGCTCTATCCCTACCTGCCGGGCCTGCAGCAACAGTCGCCGGACTATCTCGCCCGCTTCTTCGCCTTCGGCGCGGAAGCGCAGGACGACCCGCTCTACTCCCACCGCCCGCGTTTCCGCTCGACGGCGGCCGCCAAGCTGTTCTTCTCGCCCGACCTCAAGAACACGCTTGGCGACTACGATGCCGCCGCGGAGCTTGCCGACCGGCTGCCGGCGGATTTCGGCCGCTGGCATGCGCTGCATCAGGCGCAATATCTCGAAACCGCGTTTCTGCTGCCGGGCTATATCCTGTCCAGCCAGGGCGACCGGGTGATGATGGCCAATGCCGTGGAGGGGCGTTTCCCTTTCCTCGACCACCGGATCGTCGCCTTCGCCGCAAGCCTGCCGCCGGAAGCCAAGCTGCGCGGCCTGCACGAAAAACACATCCTCAAGGAAGCCGCCCGCGGCCTCGTGCCCGAAGCGATCATCGACCGTCCGAAGCAGCCCTATCGCGCGCCGGATAGCGAGAGTTTCGCCGCGCCCGGCACGCCGGCCTATCTCGACGACGTGCTTTCGCCGGCGCGGCTTGCCGAAGGGGGCCTCTTCAATGGCCCGGCGGTCGGCAAGTTGAAGGACAAGGTCCTCAAGGGGCAGGCGAGCGGCTTCCGCGACAGCGCCGCCTTCATCGGCATTCTTTCGACGCAACTTCTCGGCGCGACCGCGCCATCGACACACCAAGCCTAGGGAGGGGACCCCTGATATGTCCGACGCAACCAGAACCGCCATCCGCGCCTTCATCGTGGAAAACTTCCTGTTCGGCGACGACAGCCAGCCATTGGCGCCGGATCTTTCGCTGATCGACAACGACCTGATCGATTCCACCGGCATCCTCGAACTGGTCGGCTTCCTCGAAGAACGCTTCGCCATCTCGGTTGCGGATGCCGATATCGTGCCCGCCAATCTCGACACGATCGACCGCATCGCCGGCTTCATCGCCCGCAAGCAAGCCGCCTGACACGCGATGCGGATCGAGCGCACCCTTGAGGCCAGTGCTGCGCAGGACGGCGCCAAAACGGCGATCGTCTCCGGCGAGGTGCGCCTCAGCTATGATCGCCTGCTCGATCTCTCCCGACGCCTCGCGACGAAGCTCCACGCCCAGGGCGTCGGGCGCGGGGACCGCGTGCTCATCCTGCTCGACAACGGCTGGCGTACCGCCGTCGCCGTTTTTGCGACCTGGATGGCGGGGGCGGCAATCTGCCCCGTCAACCCCGCGACCAAGGCCGAACGGCTCGCCGCCATCGCCAGCAATTGCGAGCCCGCGCTCGTCATCGTCGAAAGCCGCCTGGAACGGCTTGTCGAGGAGAGCCCGGCGCTTGCCGCCCTGCCGCGCCTCGTCGCCGGCGAGAGCATGAGCTTCGATGCCGCGCTGGAGGCCGCTCCCTTTATCCCGGTCGAACCGTTCCACGACACCGATCTCGCCGCACTGATCTACACCTCGGGCTCGACCGGCGAGCCGAAGGGCGTGATGCATGGCCACGACACGCTCGACGCCGCCGCTCGCGCGATCACCCGCTATCTCGAAAACAGCGCCGCCGACATCATCCTCGTCGTCTTGCCGATGTCCTTCGGCTACGGGCTCAACCAGTTGGTGACTGCGATGCTGTCGGGCGCAACGCTGGTCATCGAAAAATCCTTCGCCTTCCCGCAGGCCATTTTCGAGACGATCCGCAACGAGCGCGTCACCGGTTTCCCGCTCGTGCCGGCCATGGCGGCGATGATGATGCAGGCACGCGACCTCGACCCCTCGCTCTTTACAAGCCTGCGCTACGTCACCAGCGCCGCCGCCCCCCTGCCGCTCGCCCATCTCGACTGGCTGCGCGCCTTCCTGCCGCATACCAAACTCTTCTGCATGTACGGCCAGACCGAATGCACCCGAGCCACCTGGCTTCCGCCTGATAAAATCGCCGCGAAGCGCGGCTCTGTCGGCATCGCGATACCCGGCACGAAGGCCGTGGTGGTGGACGAGACCGGCGAGGCGATTGCGCCCGGCACGATCGGCGAACTCGTGATCGAAGGGGCGCATGTCATGCGCGGCTACTGGCGCAATGCGGCGGCCACAGGTCGCGCATTGCGTCCAGCACCCGGCACCGGAACACTTCGCCTGCACACCGGCGATCTCTTCACTGCCGATGCCGACGGCTACCTCACCTTCGTGTCCCGCATGGACGACATCATCAAGTCGCGCGGCGAGAAGGTCGCGCCGCAGGCGGTGGAGGAGGTGCTGTGCCGCATGCCCGGCATTGCCGAGGCGCTCGTCGTCGGCGTGCCGCATGATGTGCTCGGCGAGGCCGTCAAGGCTGTCGTCGTCGCCTCCGAGACGTCCCTCACCGAGCGCGACGTGCTGCGGTTCTGCGCCCGCCATCTCGAAGACCACATGGTGCCGAAGTCGGTCGAATTCCGCGACGCCCTACCCAAAACCGATAGCGGCAAGGCCAGCCGCCGCCTCGCAGCCCTGCCCGCCAACCCGACAGGATCGAAATGATGTCCCATACGCCCGCCTTCGCCCCGCTCGTTCTCGATCCCGCCGCCGAGGTGGAGCGTATCGCGCAATGGCTGCGCGAAAAGCTGCGGACCGATCTGCGCAAGCGCGGACTGGTGCTCGGTCTCTCCGGCGGCATCGATTCCAGCCTGTGCGCCGCACTCGCCGCCAAGGCGCTCGGCGCAAAGAACGTCTTTGCCCTCTACATGCCGGAAAACGATTCCGATCCGGAAAGCCTGCGGCTTGGGCGCGCGGTCGCCGAAACGTTCGGCATCGACAGCACGCTTGAGGATATCGGCCCCGCACTCGCCGCCATGGGCTGCTACGCGCGCCGCGACGCCGCCATCCGCGAGGCCGTGCCGGATTACGGCGACGGCTGGGCCTCGAAGATCGTCTTCGACAGCACGATGACGACGGGCGGCTACAACATTTCCTCGCTCGTCGTGCGCGCGCCCGAGGGCGAGATGCGCAAGGTGCGTCTGCCGGCCAATGCCTATCTCGGCATCGTCGCGGCGACGAACATGAAGCAGCGCAGCCGCAAGCAGCTCGAATATTACCATGCCGACCGGCTGAATTTCGCCGTGCTCGGCACGCCGAACCGGCTGGAATACGATCAGGGCTTCTTCGTGAAGAACGGCGACGGCGCGGCCGATATCAAGCCGATCGCCCATCTCTACAAGTCGCAGGTCTATCAGCTCGCGGCCCATCTCGGCGTGCCCTCGGAAATCCTCTCGCGCCCGCCGACGACCGACACCTACTCCCTGCCGCAGACACAGGAGGAGTTCTACTTCGCCCTGCCCTACGACAAGATGGATATCTGCCTCTACGGGCTGAACCACGGCTTGCCGGCCGAGACGATTGCCACGGCAACAGGCCTCAGCTCAAGCCAGGTCGATCTGGTCTGGACCGATATCGCCGCAAAGCGCAAGGTCGCCCGCTACCTGCATTGCCCGCCGCTCGTCATGGACGCGGCGAACTGACCGCGGGCACAAGCGGCGTCTCGAAACGCCAGGCCGAAAGGCGGCGGATAGCCGCGCGCGATGAACGGTGGCAGCAGGAAACGCGCGGCGATGGCGAGCGCCAGCATCGAGAGCCCGGCATAGGGCAGCAGCACCGTCATCAGCGGCCGCAACAGTGCCGCCCGATCGCCCGCGGCGAGGGTTTCGCGCTGGAAGCGCGTGCCCTGCCATTTGGGATGGACGGTCAGCCCTCGAAGACCATCAAGGTATCGCCAGCCTGAAGATAATCGCCTTCCTTGACGCTGAGGCGCAGACGGCCGGCCTTGGGAGCGAGCACCTGCGTCTCCATCTTCATCGCTTCCATGACGGCGACCAGCTCGCCCTCGGCAACCGTGGCGCCATCGGCGATCTTGAAGGCCTGCAGTGTGCCCGAGACCGGCGCGGCGATGCCATCCTCGGCGGGCTTGCCACTGCCGACCGATCCCGTGCCCTGCCCGGCAGCACCAAGACCGGCGAGAAGCAGGCTCGGCAGCGCCAGCGAAACGCGCTTGCCGTCGATTTCGAGATGGGTGCGGATCAGCGTCGGGTCGGACGCCGGCTCCGGCCGGGTCATGGCCTCCGGCATGGCGGCGAAATCGGTCTCGATCCAGCGGGTGTGCACCTTGAAGCCATCGGTCCCGATGAAATCCTCGGTGTCGATGGCGGCGCGGTGGAACGGCAGGACAGTGGCGACACCCTCGATGCGGAATTCCTTCAGCGCCCGGCGCGCCCGGCGCAGCGCCTCTTCGCGGGTGGCGCCGGTCACGATGAGCTTGGCCATCAGCGAATCGAAGACGCCGGGAATGGTGGAGCCGGTGACGACGCCGCTGTCGAGGCGCACACCCGGACCGGACGGCGGCTCGAAGGCGGTGATGGCGCCCGGCGTCGGCAGGAAGCCGCGGCCGGGGTCTTCGGCATTGATGCGGAACTCGATGGAATGGCCGCGCGGCGCGGGCGTTTCGAGCAGCGTCAGGCGCTCACCCTCAGCGACGCGGAACTGCTCGGTGACAAGGTCGATGCCCGTCGTTTCCTCGGTGACAGGATGTTCCACCTGCAGGCGGGTGTTGACCTCGAGGAAGGAGATCGTGCCGTCGACGCCGAGCAGGAACTCCACCGTGCCCGCACCGGTATAGCCGGCGGCCGCGCAGATCGCCTTCGCGGCGGCATGGATCCGTTCGCGCTGTTCGGGCGATAGGAAGGGTGCCGGCGCTTCCTCGATGAGCTTCTGGTTGCGGCGCTGCGCGGAGCAATCGCGGGTACCGAGAACCAGCACATTGCCGTGTTTGTCGGCGATGACCTGCGCCTCGATATGGCGGGGGCGGTCGAGGAACCGTTCAAGGAAACATTCGCCGCGGCCGAAAGCAACGGTCGCCTCGCGCACGGCGGATTCGTAAAGGTCGGCGACCTCTTCCATTTTCCAGGCGACCTTGATGCCGCGCCCGCCGCCGCCATGCGCGGCCTTGATGGCGACCGGCAGGCC
Organism: uncultured Shinella sp.; assembly: GCF_946479415.1. The sequence continues at coordinate 99,286 of NZ_CAMLFY010000002.1, forward strand.
ATACTGTTCGGCAAAGGCGATCACTTCCGCAGCCGTGGACACCGGACCGTCGCTGCCGGCTACCAGCGGCGCCCCCACGCTCTGCGCGATGCGCCGTGCCTCGACCTTGTCGCCAAGCGCCACGATGACGTCGGGATCGGGGCCGATCCAGGTCAGGCCGGCATCCTGCACCGCCTTGGCGAAGCGGGCATTTTCCGACAGGAAGCCGTAGCCCGGATGGACCGCGTCCGCGCCGGACCGCTTGGCAATCGCGATCAGCTTGTCGATATCGAGATAGGTTTCCGCCGGGCGCACACCGTCAAGGCCATAAGCCTCGTCGGCCAGGCGCACGAAGAGCGCGTCGGCATCCGGATCGGCATAGACGGCGACGGATTGCAGGCCATAGTCCCGGCAGGCGCGCAGGATGCGCACGGCGATTTCGCCACGATTGGCAATCAGCACTTTCTTCATGGCGCTCTCCTAGCGGCTTGTTGCGATATCGGCGAAGGGGCCGACCGGGCGGAAACGGATTTTTGCGTTGATGGGAATCTGACCTGCGAGGTCCAGATGGTATTCGGCGACGGCGCCGATGACGGGATAACCGCCGGTCAGCGGGTGATCGGCGAGGAAGAGCACCGGCTGGCCGCTGTGCGGCACCTGGATCGCGCCTGTCGCCGTGCCCTCGCTCGGCAATTCCACGCTGTCCCTGCGCTCCAGCGGTACATCGCCGGCAAGGCGGATGCCGACGCGGTTCGATTGTGGCGTGACCTGCCAGAGCTGGCCCGTCAGCGTTTCCAGCCCCTTCTGCGTGAACCAGTCCGTGCGCGGACCGAGCACCACGTCGAGTGTCACCACGTCGCTGGCGGACGGCACGTCGAAGGCCGGGATTTCATCGGTGGAGACGCTTGTCAGCCATTCATTGCGACCCTTCAACACCAGCACCGTACCCGTCGTGACCGGGTCCGGGCCGACAACGGCGAGCGTGTCGGTCGCCGCACTGCCGAGAACCGGGGCAACGTCGAAACCGCCGCGCACGGCGAGATAGGCGCGCATGCCGGTCTTCGGATGGCCGATGGTGACGACGTCGCCGGGTTCCAGCGCAATCGGCTGCCAGGTCTGAAAATCCCGATTGCGGCCGGCGGAATCGCGCACCGTCACCGGACAGGGCGCACCCGCAAGGCCGATCACGGCGCGCGTGTTGCTCTCGAAGGAGAAGCCGCCGAGGGTCAATTCGAGAGCCGGCGTGTTGGCTTGGTTGCCGACGATGCGGTTTGCGGCGTTGAAGGCACCACGGTCGAGCGCGCCGGAGGCGGAGACGCCCTGCCCGGTCTGGCCGAAACGGCCGAGATCCTGGAAGACCGCAGGCATCGGCGCGGCGAGCACCTTGAACTGCGGATCGTCGGCTGCGAGAGCGCGCTCTCTGCGGGCAGTCGGTTCTGGAATGCTGACGGTCTTGCCCGCCTTCGCCATATCGAAGAAGCGCACGCGATAGCCGGGTTGCAGCAGCGCGCCGGGATCGCGATCGATATCCCACATTTTGACGGGCGTGGTGCCGATGATCTGCCATCCCCCGGGGCTGTTTTGCGGATAGACGCCGCTGAAGGCGCCGGCCACTGCTACGGAGCCGGCCGGAATGCGGGTGCGCGGGCTTTTGCGGCGCGGCACATGCAGCGCGGTATCGCCGCCGACGAGATAGCCGAAGCCGGGTGCGAAGCCACAGAAGGCGACGGTGAATTCGCTTTCCGTGTGGCGGCGAATGACCTCTTCGACGCTGAGGCCGGTCAGATCAGCGACGTCGCCGAGATCCTCGCCGTCATAGCGCACCGGAATTTCCACCAGATGCTCCGACGGCGCGATCTTCGCCGAGAGATCACGCGTGGCGATGTCTGCCGCGAGATCCGAAGACGATACCTTTTCCGGGCGGAAACGGATCATCAGCGTGCGGGTGGCCGGCACCATTTCCTCGATACCGCCAATCGGATCGGCCTGTAGCGAGGCGAAAAGGGCGAGCGTCTCGTCGAGATCGGCAAGCTCGACGAGGATGGTGGTCAGGCTGACCGGTAGAAAACGCATCGAAGCCTCACGCGTGATAGGCGGAATCGGGGATATCGGTGATGAACATGTAGCCCGGCGCATGGGTGATGGCGAAGGGCACGCCCGACGCCATCACGGCCGCCTGCGGGGTCACGCCGCAGGCCCAGAAAACCGGCACTTCACCCGGCTCGATGCGCACCGCATCGCCGAAATCCGGCTTGGCGAGGTCGGCGATGCCGATATCCGCGGGCGAACCGACATGCACGGGCGCGCCATGCACGGCCGGGAAGCGGCCGGAAATCGTGGCGGCATCGGCAACGCGCGAGGCCGGGATCGGTCGCATGGAGACGACCATGTTGCCCTTCAACCGGCCCGCCGGACGGCAGGCCGTGTTGGTCAGGTACATCGGCACATTGCTCTTGTCCGTCATGTGACGGATCTCGATGCCCGCCTCGACCATCGGCGTCTCGAAGGTGAAGGAGCAGCCGATCAGGAAGGCGACGAGATCGTCACGCTCCGCCCAGGCGGCGGTGGCGTCAGGCGTTTCCTCGGCAAGCTTGCCGTCGCGCCAAATGCGGTAGAGCGGCAGGTCGGTGCGCAGGTCCGCACCCGGCGCCAGAAGCGTCGTCGGCGAGCCCGGATCGGAGACGTCGAGCACCGGGCAGGGTTTTGGATTGCGCTGCGCATAGAGCAGGAAATCGAAGGCCCAGTCGCGCGGCAGCACGATCATGTTGGCCTGGGTGAAACCCGGCGCGATGCCCGAGGTGGGTGCAACGAACCCACTTCTATAAGTAGTCCTCGCCCGGCGAGCGGCTGAAGCATCGACGTGGTCGAGATAGGCGGTGGGAAGCGTCATGGCCGCACCTCAGACCTTGTCCGCGAAGGAACGGATGGCGATACCTTCCGCCTCGAAGCGGCGGCGGATTTCCTGGGCGATGGCAACGGCACCGGGGCTATCGCCATGCACGCAGATCGACTGCGCCTCGATGCGGATCGTGCTGCCGTCGATGGCGTCCAGCGTGCCCTCGCGGGCGAGTTGGACCATGCGGTCGGCGATCGTCTTCTCGTCATGCAGCACGGAGCCGGCCTCACGGCGCGAGACGAGTTCGCCCTTCGGCGTGTAGGCCCGGTCGGCAAAGGCCTCCGCAACGACGGCAAGGCCGGACGTGCGGGCGAGGTCGAGGATGGGCGCATTGGCAAGGCCCATGAGGATCAACGAGGGATCGATAGCCTTGATGCCGTCGATGACCGCCTGGCCCTGCTTCGCATCATAGGCGATGCGGTTGTAGAGCGCGCCATGCGGCTTGACGTAGCGCACGGTCGTGCCGGCGGCAGCGGCGACGCCCTTGATCGCGCCGATCTGGTAGATCACGTCGGCAATCAGCTCCTCGGGTGTGGCATCGAGATCGCGGCGGCCGAAGCCGACGCGGTCGGGATAGGAAACGTGGGCGCCGATGACGACACCGTTGGCGGCGGCGGCCTTCACCGTGCGGAAAATCCCGGCCGGATCACCCGCATGGAACCCGCAGGCAATGTTGGCGGAGGAGACGACGGCAAGCATCGCCGCGTCGTCACCCATGCGCCAGGCGCCATAGCTTTCGCCGAGATCGCTGTTGAGATCGATCGCTGTCATGGTTTCCTCCCTCCCCTTTTAGAGACCCAGCAGGCCGAAGATCGTGCCGGCCGACTTGTAGCCCATATACCATGTGAGCACGCAGACCAGGACGCCGAGAACGAGCAGCCAGCGCGGATAATGATAGCCGCCCATCAGGTCCTCGCGCTTCCAGGCGGCGAAGAGGAAGATGGAAAGGCCGATCGGCAGGATGAGGCCGTTGAGACCGCCGACGAAGACCAGCATGGCGGCCGGCGGCGTCGTCATCAGCAGGTAGCAGACGAGCGAGAAGGCGATGAAGACCACGGTCGCCAGATTGCGCGCGCGTTCGCTGATGTCCTGTTTGAAGACGGTGATGAAGGAGACCGAGGTGTAAGCCGCGCCGATCACGCTGGTGATGGCGGCCGCCCAGAAGATGATGCCGAAGAGACGCAGGCCGAAATCGCCGGCAGCCGCCTGGAAGGCCTGTGCGGCGGGGTTCGCCGTCTGGCTTGCCGTGTCGATGACGACGCCGCTGGCAACCACGCCGAGGATGGCGAGAAAGAGCACATAGCGCATCAGGCCGGTGACAGCGATGCCGGTCAGCGCGGCACGTGTGACGGCCGGCAGGTGCTCCTGGCCGACCATGCCGCGGTCGAGCAGGCGGTGCGCGCCGGAATAGGTGATGTAGCCGCCGACCGTACCGCCGACGATGGTGGTGATCGTCGCAAAATCGACGGTCGAGGGCAAAACGGTCTGGAACAGCGCATCGCCGACCGGGGGGCCGGAAACGAAGGCGACGTAGAACGTCAACACGATCATCAGGATGCCGGCGAAGATGATGAAACGGTCGACGGCCATCCCGGCCCGCTTCGACAGAAAGATGCCGATCGAGAAAACAGCACTGATCGCCCCGCCGATCTTCGGGTCGAGGCCGAAGATCGCGTTGAGGCCGAGACCCGTGCCGCCGATATTACCGATATTGAAGAACAGGCCGCCGACGATGACGAGGACGGCCAGCAGATAGCCGGAACCGGGGATTGCGGCATTGGCAATATCCGAGGCACGCATGCGCGTCAGCGTCACGATACGCCAGATATTGAGCTGCACGACAAAATCGATGAGGATGGAGGCGAGAATGCCGAAGGCGAAAGCGGCGCCAAGCTTCGTCGTGAAGGTCGCCGTCTGGGTGATGAAGCCGGGACCGATGGCGCTGGTCGCCATCAGGAAGATCGCGGCGATGAGCGCCGAGCGACGGGATTTGACGGTTTCGAGACCCTGCGCGACCACACTCTGGCCCGCGGGCGCTGCTGCGTTCCGTTCCATGAGATTTCTCCGCTCTCACGCACCCGCCCCTCGCGGATGCTTCGTGCACCAATGATGAACCGCTACACAAAAATGTCAATATTGTTCAACAATATTTCCATATCGTTCCTTATTCCTGCCGCTTTACCAATCACATAGCACAGGATTCGCCACAATTTCCGACGCCACCATCCCCGCATTCATGCTAAGGGCAGAGTGGAAAGAGGGTAACCGGGCAGAATTTGCCCGGCCGGGGAGAAGAGTATGACGGAAGACGACGAAGGCCTGCCACTGGCGGACCGGTTGGCACGGCACATTCGCACGCTGCTCATTTCGGGTGAACTTTCGCCCGGCCAGCGCCTGTCGGAAGCCGCCTTCAGCGAGCGCTTCGACGTCTCGCGCAATTCGCTGCGCGAAGCCTTCCGCCTGCTCACCAAGGACGGGCTTCTGCGCCACGAGGCCAATCGCGGCGTCTTCGTCACTGTGCCTTCCATGGCTTCGGTCATCGATATCTACCGCGTGCGGCGCATGCTGGAATGTGGTGCGCTGCGCCAGGCCTGGCAGCAGCATCCGGCCATTCGCGTGATGCGCGAAGCCGTCGCCAACGGGCACAAGAAGCGCGATGCGGGCGATTGGGTCGGCGTCGGCAGCGCCAACATGATCTTCCACACCGCCATCATCGACCTTTCGGACAGCGCGCGGCTCACCGAATTCTACGAGCGCATCTCGGCGGAGCTGCGCCTGTGCTTCGGGCTCCTCAACGATCCCGAGCACCTGCACTCCCCCTTCGTCGACATGAACGACGCGATCGTCACGCTTCTCGAGCAAGGAAAGCCGGCAGAGGCCGCAGCCCAGATGGAGACCTATCTCAACCTCGCCGAACGCACGATGCTGAAGGCGCTGGAGCGGGCCGAACAGGCTTAGGCCACGTCGGCGCGGCGGAGCGGGATAACCTTTCCCGCCGCATCCGGCAGGAACGGCTCCGGTCGGCCGAGGAAATAGCCTTGAGCATAATCGACGCCAATCGTCTTTAGGGCGGCGAGAATCTCGGCGTTCTCCACGAATTCGGCGATCGTCTTGCGGCCGGCGAGATGAGAGATCTGGTTGATCATCTCGACCGTCATCCAGTCTGCCTTGTCGGTCAGCATGTCGCGCACGAAGCTGCCATCGATCTTCACATAGTCGACCGGCAGGCGCTTCAGGTAGGTGAGCGACGACATGCCGACGCCGAAATCGTCGAGCGCGAAGCGGCAGCCCATGGCGCGCATGGCGTTCATGAAGGCGATGGCCTCGTCGAGGTTCTCGATGGCGCTGGTCTCGGTGATCTCGAAGCAGAGCACGTCGGCCGGAACACGGCTGCGGCGCAACATCTCGCGCAGGAAGGGCAGGAACGTGTCGTCCTTCAGCGTCAGGCCGCTCAAATTGATCGAATAGGTGCCGGATATCGCCGCTGACCGCCGGCTGATGATGTCGAGCGCATGGCGCACCACCCAGCGGTCGAGGGCCGGCATCAGGCCGAAACGCTCGGCGGCCGGAATGAAGGCGCCGGGCGCCAGCAGCTTGCCGTCTTCCTCCAGCCGCAGCAGGATTTCGCGATGTTCGGCCGGCGCGCCGCTGCCGTCGATCGTCGCGATTTCCTGGGAGAACAGCCGGAAACTGTCCTGCTCCAAGGCGCGATGCAAGCGCTGAACCCAGTTGAGATTGGCGGTGAACTGGGTCTGCGCCGCGTCCGTCGTCTCGAAGACATGCACGCGATTGCGACCCTTTTCCTTGGCCATGTAGCAGGCGATGTCGGCCGCCCTGAGCGCCTCCTGCAGCGTATAGCTGCGCCCGGCGAGGTGGACGACGCCGATGCTGGCGCTGATCGAATAGCGATGACCGTTCCAGACGAAATCGATCGCCTCGGCAATCTCGCGTAGCCGCATGCCGATACGCAGCGCATCCTCCGGCGCGCAATTCGGCAGAACGATGCCGAATTCGTCCCCGCCCAGCCGGGCCAGCAAATCCGTGCCGCGGATCGCCTTGTCGAGATCGTGCGAGATGCGGCGCAGCAGCGCGTCGCCGGCCGCATGTCCCCCGTTGTCGTTGACGGCCTTGAACTGGTCGAGGTCGATGAACATCAGGGCGTGGCGACTGCCGGGCTCCGCCAGAGCACGCGTAAGCCGCTCCTCGAAGAGCCGGCGGTTCGGCAGGCCGGTGAGGTCGTCATGGTTGGCCGTGTGGGAAAGCTGTTCCTCGATGCTGCGGCGGTGCGTGAGAAAGCTGTTCAGTCGCCAGACGGTCAGGAGGATGAAGACGAGCGCCATCGCGGCATTGCTGATGAACAGTACGGTCTGCACCTGCCGCGTCCCCTCCCCCAAACGATCGGAGAAGCGTTTCGTCAGGGGCGTTACCAGCGCATTGATCTCATCGAGCTGGCGGATGATGTCGCGCCGATCGACCTCGTTGATGTGGCTGGACGTGTCGATGCTCTCACCGATCGGCAGAAGCTGCATCAGCACGCCTTCGGCCGTGCGCCAGTCGCGGATGCAGGCCTCCATGACGGGCAGCCAGCGGAAGTAGCGAAACAGCCAGATGACGTTCGGAATGTCGTCAGGATGGTTGCCGCCGGCAAGGAAGCCCTTGAAGGCCGCATCGACATCGGGCGGATCGGCCTCGAGCGCCAGCCGAGCCGCGCGGTCACCCAGCGGCATCGCCATAGCCTGATGGTAGCGCGCGACGAAGGACCGGTTGCCGGATTCGGCATAGCGGTTGAGATAGTAGAGCGCGTCATGCTGGCCTTTCGACCAGAGGCTTTCGCCAGTTACGAAGGCGCGCAGCGACGACGTGACCTGAAGGCTGAACGTGGCAAGCGCCGTCTGGAGAAGGACGATGAGAACAAAAGGCCAGGCGACGGCAATAAGGCGCAGCGTTGTCTTGCGGGGCTGCGTCATGCAAGACCCCGGCTCTGCGGGTAGACGGTTGCCGCGGCGCAGGCTGCCTGCCTTTGCCTATTCACGATCGCCTCCGTCTTGTCAGCCCGTCTCATATGCGCATCCCTGCCCGTGAGATCGCCCGGAAATCCGAACGTCGCACCATCACATCGGCAGCAGAGATTGAAGCACAGGAGCGTAATGAAAATGCTAATACAACCATTAGATTGCATTTTATCTGCTCCATTTGGGACGCGTCATTTTCGGACAGCACCGGGAGCAGGCAAAAAAAATGGGCCAGCGAAATCGCGGCCCATTGAAGTGTGAAGGTTTAAAAACCTCCAGAGGGGAACAGCTGATGCGGCGGCACTGGGAGGAAAACCGCCGTGTGCATCAACTGCGTGCAATATGCCCAGTTTTTGACCGGATGGAAAACATTTATTGTGCAATGCAGCTATGCAAATGCTGCACTGCCCGACACCCTCTCAAAAGCCGCGGCTGGCCCCGTGCGGGATTTTCGGGCCATGATGTCGGAAAACCGTTCGCCTGCGCGTCCTTGATGAAGACCCGAGGAGAAGCCGATGCCGATGACCGATGACGACCTCATCCATTTCGAGCGCAACGGTGCGCCGCCGCTGCCATCGCCGCGCCTGCAAGGCATTGTGGAAAACGACGGCGCACGGATCTGGCATGCCGTCTTCGGCGCCGGGCCGGCGGTCATCCTGCTGCATGGCGGGCTCGGCAACGCCGGGAACTGGGGAAACCAGTTGCCGGCCCTTGTCGCGGCGGGCAGGATGGTGGTCGTCATCGACAGCCGCGGTCACGGGCGCAGCACCCGCGATGCCGGCCCGTTCCGCTATGGCCGCATGGCCGGCGACGTGCTGGCCGTGATGGATCATCTCGGCATCGACAAGGCCAGCCTCATCGGCTGGAGCGACGGCGCCTGCACAGCGCTGATCCTGGCCGACCGGCATCCGGAACGCGTCAGCGGCGTCTTCTTCTTCGCCTGCAACATGGATCCGAGCGGCGCGCTCGACTTCCAGCCGACACCCGTGCTCGACCGCTGCTTCCACCGGCACCGCCTGGACTATCAGGCCCTGTCCGCAACGCCGGACGCCTTCGACAGCTTTGTCGCGGACGTTTCCCTGATGATGCAGTCTGAGCCGAACTACTCTGCCGCGGACCTTGCCGGGATCGCGGTTCCAGTCGCCGTGGTGCTCGGAGAGCATGACGAGTTCATCCGGCCGGAACACGCCGCCTATCTCTCGGCAACCATACCCCAAGCCACACTCACCATCTTGCCCGGCGTCAGCCATTTCGCACCGCTGCAACGGCCGGCACTCTTCAACGACGCCGTCCTGCGCTTCCTCGACCAGATTGGCGGCTAAGCCCGCGCCAGCATCGCCTCTGCCGCCTTTTCCGCGATCATGATCACGGGCGAATTGGTGTTGCCGGAAACGATGGTCGGCATGATCGAGGCATCGACGACGCGCAGCCGGTCGAGCCCGTGCACGCGCAGCTTCGCATCGACCACCGCCATCGGGTCGCTGCCCATCTTGCAGGTGCCGACCGGGTGGAAGATCGTCGTCGCGATATCGCCGGCGCGGCGGATCAACTCTTCCTCGCTCTGGAACTCGCGGCCGGGCAGCATTTCCTCAGGGCGGAATTTTGCAATCGCGCTCGCCTGCATGAGGCTGCGGGCATGGCGGATGGATTTGGCGGCCAGCAGCCGGTCGCCCGGCGTCGAAAGGTAGTTCGGCCGGATTTCCGGCGGCAGCGCCACATCACGCGCTGTCACATGCACCGTCCCGCGGCTTTCGGGCCTGAGATTGCAGACCGAAACCGTAACGGCCGGATAGCGGTGCAGCGGCTCGCCGAGCCGGTCGGTGCTGAGTGGTTGGACATGATATTCGAGATCGGCGGTGGCGACCACCGGATCACTCTTGGCGAAGATGCCGAGCTGGCTCGGCGCCATGGAGAGCGGACCGGAGCGGCGAAACGCATATTGCAGCCCCATGCCCGCGCGGCTGAAAAGGTTGTGGTAGAGCTGGTTCAGCGTGCGCGCACCCTCGATCTTGAACACCGTGCGGATCTGCAGGTGGTCCTGCAGATTCTCGCCCACGCCCTTCAGGTCGTGCTGCACGGCAATGCCGAGATCCGACAGCAGGTCCGGCCGCCCGATACCCGACAGTTCCAGGATTTTCGGCGAATTGATCGCTCCGGCCGACAGCGCGACCTCGCGCGTCGCGCGGGCGATACAAAGGTGGCCGTTGAGGCGGAACCGCACGCCGGTCACCGTCCTGCCGTCGAATTCCAGCCGTTCCGTCTCGGCACCGGTCAGGACGCGCAGGTTCTTGCGCTTCATCGCCGGGCGCAGAAACGCCTTCGTCGTGTTCCACCGCACGCCGCCTCGCTGGTTGACCTCGAAGTAACCGGAGCCCTCGTTGTCGCCGTCGTTGAAATCGTCGGTCTTGCGAATGCCAAGCTCTTCCGCGGCATCGCGAAACGCATCGAGGATCGGCCAGGAGAGGCGCTGGCGTTCGACGCGCCATTCGCCGCCGGCGCCGTGCATCTCCGACCGGCCGCGATAATTGTCTTCCGACTTCACGAAATAGGGCAGCACGTCGTCCCAGCCCCAGCCGGCATTGCCCGCCTGCCGCCAGCCGTCATAATCGGCGGCCTGGCCGCGCATATAGATCATGCCGTTGATCGACGAGCAGCCGCCCAGCACCTTGCCGCGCGGATAGTTGAGCGCCCGGCCGTTGAGGCCGGCCTCCGATGCCGTCTTCATCATCCAGTCGGTGCGCGGATTGCCCATGCAGTAGAGATAACCGATCGGCACATGGACCCAGTGATACCGGTCCGAACCGCCCGCTTCGAGCAGCAGGACACGGTTCTTCGGGTCCGCCGAAAGGCGATTGGCCAGCACGCAGCCCGCCGAACCGGCGCCCACGACGATGAAATCGTAAGTGCCCTCATCGACAGGCGTTTCATCGACAGGATTGTTCACGCCGCAACTCCCGTTGCCATTTTCTCCGAAGCCGCCAGCCGCCGCCAGAGCGGCGTCATCGCTTCGGCAATATCCGTATAAAGCGCGTAGCGGCGCGCATAATGCGCGGCAAGGCCCGCATTCGGCTTATAGTGCCGCTCCGTCCGCACCATGGCCTCGGCGCCTTCCGTGAAATCGGCGAAGAGGCCGACGCCCGTGCCGGCCGCAATCGCAGCGCCAAGGGCACCCGTCTCGCGCGACGCCGCAACCGAGACCGGCACGCCGAGCACATCGGCAAAAATCTGCGGCCAGAGCTTGCTGCGCGAACCGCCGCCCGACAGAACCGCCTCCTCGAAGGTCGCGCCCGCCTTGCGGATCGTCTCGATATGCTGGCGGTGGCCAAAGGCGACACCCTCCAGCAGGGCGCGGATCAGGTGTCCCTTGGTGTGCCAACCGGCCATGCCGTAAAAGCCGGCCCTCGCATGGCCATCCTGCTGGGCGCCGTAGAGATAGGGGTGGTAGAGCGGATCGTCCGACGCAGGCTCGACGGCCGCGGCAAGCGCGCAACAGGCATCGAAGGGCGAGACCTCGGCATGGTGATCGCCCTCGAAGAATTCCCGCACCAGCCATTCGAGATTGGCCGCCGAGGTGGCACTGTTTTCCATCGCCATGTAGCGGCTGCGGTCGAAGGTGGAGGACATGAAGACCGGGCCATCAAGGTCCGGGCCGTCGATGATCACCTGGTTGATGCTCCACGTGCCGGCAATGATCGAGGCGCTGCCGGTGCGGGACACACCCGAGCCGAGCGCCGAGGCGACGACATCGAAGAGCCCGCCGATGACGGGCGTGCCGGTAGCAAGGCCGGTTTCGGCGGCAACGGCCTCCGTCACGTGCCCGGCAATGTCGGCGCTTTCAATGAGCGGCGGCAGGAGGTCCATGCAATCGCCGAGGCCATAGGCCTCCATCAGCGTCCTGTCGTAACGACGGGCCGCCAGATCGAGCAACCCGGCACCGGACATGTCCGAAACCTCGCTGATACGCTGGCCCGTCAAGCGGTTCACGACGAAATCCTTGGAATAGAACACCGTGCCGATGCGCTTGAAGACATCGGGCCTGAAGCGTTTCAGCCAGGCAAGCAGCGTCGGCGTCTGGGCGGGCCAGGGGCGCTGGCGGGCAATCACCTGGGTACGGTCGCCCACACCGTCTGCCAGCCATTCCTCGACCAGACCGGTGGCACGCGTATCGATCGACTGGATGCCGATCATCGGAGCGCCATCCAGGTCGAGCGCATAGAGCCCGTTGCCATGGCCGGCGCAGCCGATCGCGGCGATATCGCCGGCCGCGATGCCCGCCTTGTCGAGGCAGGTGCGGATGACGCGTTTGGCATTGGCCCAGAGTTCGCCGAGATCGCGCTCGACATGGCCGGGCTGCGGCATGCGGCTATGCCCCTCCTCCCCGGCATGAGCGAGCTCGCGGCCCTTGAGATCGAAGATGACAGCCTTGATGACCGTGTTGCCCGCATCGAGCCCCAGAAGATATTTTTGCATGCAGAACCCCTCCCAGGTTCACTTCACTCGCGCGATTGCGGGACATCGCCTCGTGTCTGTCCCGCAATCATCAGGCATCTCATCCCTGCTGGTAGAGCGCGTAGGCCTCCTCACCGCTCGCATCCGTATGGATGATCGCCATCAGCCCGCGCACCACGGCGCTCGGATTGGCGTGCTGGTAGATGTTGCGTCCATAGACCATGCCCATTGCGCCTTGCCGCATCAAGGCGGCAGATTTCGCAAAGACCGCGGAAAGGTCCTCCTTGCCGCCGCCGCGCACGAGCACGGGGCAGCGCGCCGCTTCGACGACACGGTGGAAATCCTCGGCATTGGTCGTGGGATCGGCCTTGACGATATCGGCGCCCATCTCGCGGGCAAGCCGCGTCAAGGTGACGATCTTGTCGGCATCGCCATCGACCATGTAGCCGCCGCGCTCGGTAACGGGCTGCATGACGAGCGGCTCGATCATCAGCGGCATACCGTATTTCTCGCAGTCGGCCCGCACGCGCGCGATGTTCTGCACGCATTGACGGAAGAGGTCCGGCTCGTCCGGCAGCATGAAGAGGTTCACGACCACGCAGGCCGCATCCATCTGCAAGGCGCCGATCAGCGGCTCGGCTTCGTTCTGCAGCACCGCCCACATGGCGCGATGGCGGATGCGGTTATAGGGGTTGCCCATGTCGACGCGCATGACGAGCGCCGGCTTGTCCCTGCCGGGAAGATCCTGCAACAGGTCGGCCTGACCGTAGTTCATCTGGATCGCATCCGGCCCGGCATCGACCAGCGCCTTCACCACGGCTGGAACATTCTCCAGTCCGTCAAGGAAGGACGGCTCGTTGCAGACGCCGTGATCGATCGCCACGTCAAGGCAACGCCCGTTGCCGAACAGCCGGTTCATCCGGACTTTGCGGTTGTCTCGCATAGTTCACTCCTGTGTTCATTCCGTGCGGAAAGGGTTTGTTCGGTGACGCCATGGCGTTCACCCATGAGATTGAGGAAACGGCCGCGCTCCTCGGCGGCCCGCTGCACGGACCAGCCCTTTTCGGTGGCGAGCAAATCCAGCGCAGCCTCGGTCATGGCGAGCGAGAGATCGCCCGAAATCGCCAGCGTCGTGCGGCGCAGCAGCAGGTCGTCCAGATGCTCGACCGCCTCGGCTCGGATGAGGTATTGAAGCTCCCGCGCGCTGTAGAGAGCGTGCGGCAAAGGATGATCCGGTTTCGCCGCGATGAAGCGGGCGATGTCCTCGGCCTCCGTGCCATAGCTTTCGAAGAGAACCGCGACGCGGGCGGCGGAAAGGCCCGTCGATGCGACAAGGTCGCGGATCCAGCGCTCCGGGTTCTTCGGGAAGACGCGCCCGCCGCCGATCGCCCGGTCCGCCGTATCGACGCGGCGTTTTACACCCAGCTGGTCCAGCGCCATATCGGCGGCGAGTTCGCCAAAGGAACGGAAGGTCGTCCACTTGCCGCCGATCATGCAGAGCACCGGCGGCCCGCCGTTCTTGCCCTCCAGCACGGTGCAGAAATGATCGCGCGGGATGCGGCCGGTAAAGCTGTCCTTGCTCGCCGGCAGCGGACGCACGCCGGCGAACTGGAAGACGATTTCTTCCGGCCTGATTTTTACGCCCGGCAGCACGAAGGCGAGCGATTGCAGGATGTAATCGCGCTCATCCGCCTCGCAGCGCACCGTACCGGGGTCGTCGACGCGAATATCCGTCGAGCCGACCAGCACCTTGCCAAGATAGGGGAACAGGATGCAGATGCGCCCGTCCTCGTTCTCGTAGTAGATCATGTGGCCGTCGAGCATGTCGCGCAGCGCGGGATTGTCGATGATGAGATGCGAGCCCTTGGTGCCGCCCATCAGCGGTGCGGGCCGTGCCTCATCCGCAAACAGCGTGCCGTTGGCAATGTCGATCCAGCCGCCGGTGGCATTGATGATCAGCCGTGGCTGGACAGGCAGCGCCTCGCCAGAGAGACCATCGCGCAGAACATAGCCGCTGCCGTTGGCCTCCACGATCGCGTAGTTTAGCGCCGTGGCGTTGGGGCCGGCAGACAGGCCATCGCGCAAAAGCTCGATGCCGATGCGTTCGGGATGGCTGACCCAGGCATCGTAATAGGTTGCTGAATTGCGGATCGACGAGTTGAGCGCCGGCCATTTCGACAGCGTTGCCCGGCGGCTGCGGAATTCGTGTTTCGGCATCAGCGCGCGCTTGCGCGTCAGAAAATCGTAGATGCCGAGGCCCGCCTTGATAGCGATGGCACCGCGGCGGCTCGGGCGGCGGGTGAGGCCCAGAAAGCGCACCACACCATTGGCGAGGCCGGAGAAGGTGTCGAAGATCGGCACCGTGGTCGGCAGCGGCGCGACATAGTGGGGGGCGTTGCGCAGCAGCCGGTCGCGCTCGACGAGCGATTCCTTGACGAGGCTGAACTCGCCATTCTCCAGATAGCGCAGGCCGCCATGAACCATGCGCGAGAGCGCGGCACTCGCGCCGGAGCAATAATCCGCCTGTTCGACGAGCAGCACGTTGACGCCCTGCAGCGCCAGCTCGCGGAAGACGCTGAGCCCGTTGATGCCGCCGCCGAGGACGCACACGTCCACCTTCGGGCTCTGGCGGAGCCCGTGCAATGTCTCTGTCCGGTTCATGATGACAGTCCGTTATCCGTCCATACTGGCCAGTTTTGCCGCGATACCGGCATCGATGGCCGCAAGATCGTCCGTGTCGAGCCGAAGCGTTCCGGCCCGTGCATTGTCGAGCGCCTGCGCCGGGTTTCGGGCGCCGCAGAGCGCGAAGGTCACACCCGGCTGCGCCAGCGTCCAGGCGATCACCACCTGCGCGATGCTGGCGCCATGCCGCTCCGCCACGGGGCGGACCGCATCGGAGAAATCCTTGGCCTTCTGCCGGTTGGAAACGGAAAAGCGCGGATTGTCCTTGCGCTGATCGTCGCCGGCAAAGACCCGGTCCGGGCCGATCATCCCCGAGAGCAGGCCGAGCGCCAGCGAGGAATAGCTGAGCGTCGCCACGTCGTTGTGAACAGTGAGCGGCAGCAGGTCCGCCTCGATCTCGCGATCGATCATGCTGAACCGCTCCTGGATCGCATCCAGCGACCCGGTCGAGATATAGTGCTCCAGTTCCGACCGGTTGACGTTGCTGGCACCGATCGCCCGGATCTTTCCGGCCTTTTTCAGCTCCTCCAGCGCCGCGACGGTCTCCTCGATGGGGGTCGTCGGGTCCTGCCAGTGGGTGATGTAGAGGTCGATATAGTCAGTGCCGAGTCGGCGCAGGCTCTCCTCGACTTCGTGGATGATCCCGTCGCGGCCGAGGTAGCGGTGGACCGGCTTGCCGTCCTGATCGAAGAAATGGTTGCCCTTCTGCGTGTGCCAGACGAGGCCGCATTTCGTGGCGATGACGGCCTTGTCGCGGCGGCCGGCAATGGCCTTGCCAACGATTTCTTCCGAGCGGCCGAGGCCGTAGGCGGGCGCCGTATCGATCAGCGTAACACCGGCATCGAGCGAGGCCTGGATGGCGGCGATGGATTCGGCTTCGTCCGTGCCGCCCCACATCCAGCCGCCGATGGCCCAGGTGCCGAGGCCGACGGCGGAGGCTTTGACGCCGGAACGTCCGATCGGACGGGTCAATTGTTCGCCGCTCATGCGGAAAGTCCTTCTTCGGATGCAAGTTCGAGAATGCGCGCGCCAGTCGCCTCGTCGGTAACGAGCGTATCGAGATGGTTGCCGCGCAGCACGCTGAGAATGGAGCCGGCCTTGTTGAGGCCGCTGGCCACGCCGATCTTCATCGGGATGGATTCGAATTCCTCGAGCGTCAGCGAAACGAGCGCGCGATTGAGAGAATAGTCGCAGACCCGGCCTTCGCCATCGAGCAGATGAGCGAGCAGTTCCGCACTCGCGCCGGAATGCTCGATGGCATTTCGATCCTCGCTGGAGGAGGGATGCAGGTCGTAGTAGGTCGAATCCTGGCTGAGGATCGAGCCGATGCCGACCACCGCAACCTTGGCCTCACGCGCCCGCTGGAAGACATCGGCGACGGAGCGCATGTTGATCAGCATCGCCCGTTGCGCGGCATCGTCGGCAAAGAGCGGCGCATGGATCTGCCAGGAGCGGCCGCCCAGCCGGTCGGCCATCAGCGTCGAGACGTGGTTGACGTCGGTATAGTGTTTGCCCTGTACGCAGCCCGTCGCCGGGATGACCTCGACATCGTAGCGGCGCGCGGCCTGAAGACCCGCGACGACGGCGCTGACGCCCTTGCCGCCGGTGATGCAGATCGTGTCGCCATCGGCGATCTCTTCGAGCAGCAGACGGGCCGCCGCCTCCCCCACCGCGAGAAGCGCGGTCTGCGGATTGTCGGAGACGGTCGGCACCACGACGGCGCGGCTGATGCCGCCGAGCGCGAGCAAGCGCTCCTCCAGATCAACCAGCGGCTCCATCGGCGACTTGATCTTGATCTCGACGAGGCCGAGCTGGCGGCCGCGCTTGATGAGGCGGTTGACGGTGGCATGCGACAGGCCGAGCTGGTCGGCGATCTGCGCCTGCGTCAGGCCTTCCAGGAAGTGCAGGACAAGCGCCTGGTGCATCTGGCGGGCGATGACGATCTCTTCACGCGGGGCGGGCTTCAGTTTGGCAATGGGCATGTCAGCTGGCCTTCCGCTTGTGCATGAAATGATCGATGGAGACGGCGGCAAGCAGAATGCAGCCCTTGATCATATCCTGCCAATAGACCGACACATTGAGCAGGATGAGCGAGGACGTGACCAGCGAGAGCAACGCCATGCCGAGGATCGCACCCAGAACCGTACCCGAACCGCCGCTGAGCGAGGCCCCACCGATGACGGCGGCGGCGATGATGTTCAGCTCCATGCCGGCGCCGAAGGTAGGCGTGGCGGCACCGAAGCGGGACATGTAGATCACGCCGGCCACGCCTGCGAGCGTCGAGCACAGCACCGTCACCCAGAACTTCACCTGGTTGGTCTTGATGCCGGAATAGAGCGCGGCCTTCTCGTTGCTGCCGGTGTAGAAGACCTTGCGGAACGCGGTCGCCCGGCGCAGCAGGAAATCGAACAGGATGACGACGGCAACGAAGATCAGGATGACATAGGGAATACCGTGGAAGGTGCCCTGCCCAACCTCCTTGAAGGCCGCCGGCAGCGTGAAGAGCGACAGCGGCGTGCCCTTGGTGATGATGAGGCAGAGGCCGCGCACGATCACCATGGCCGCAAGCGACGTGATGAAGTGATTGAGCCCGACGACCGTCACGAAGAAGCCCATGGCGCCGCCGATGGCGCTTGAGGCGAGAATACCGATCAGCGAAGCCGTCCAGGGATCGAGCCCGGCGAGGAAGAGCGAACCCGACAGCACCATCGCAAAGCAGACGACGGAGCCGACGGCAAGATCGATGCCGCCGACAATGAGCAGGATCGTCATGCCGACGACCACGATGCCTTCGACGGAAAAGCTCATAAGCATGGCGCGGAAATTGCCGAGCGTCAGGAAGTGCGGCGAGGCGAAGCTCATGATGATGCCGAGCGCCAGGATGATCGCGATCAGCCCGGCCTCGCGCATCGAGCCGATGCGCTTGAAGGACGATGTTTTCGGCGCTGCACCCGCCATCGTGTCGATTGCCATTTCCCGCTCTCCCAGTTTCTTCTCATGCGGCATGATCGGCCGCCCTCGCCGCGCCGAGCCCCGAGGCAAGACGGATCACGGCTTCTTCCGACATTTCGTCCGTACCGAGTTCGCCCGCGATGCGTCCCTCCCGGACGACCAGTACGCGATCGCAAAGGCCGAGCAGTTCCGGCATTTCCGAGGATATGACGACGATGCCGATGCCCGAGCGCGCGAGATCGCGCAGCAGGCGGTGAATTTCGGTCTTCGCGCCGACATCGATGCCACGCGTCGGTTCATCCATCAGGATGACCTTCGGATTGACGGCCAGCTGCTTGGCAATCGCCACCTTCTGCTGATTGCCGCCCGACAGCGATTTCACGGGCGCCTCCACACCGCTCATGCGCACCGATAGCCGTTTGGCGAATTCTTCTGCCAGCGTCACCTCGGCACGACCGTTCAGCAGGCCGGCGGCATTGGTCAGCGCTTTCAGGTCAAGCACGGAAATGTTCTGGGCGATCGACATGTCGAGAAACACGCCGGAGCCCTTGCGGTCTTCCGAGAGATAAACGACACCCGCCTTCACCGCATCGGAATAGGACGAGATCCTCTGCGCCTTGCCGTGCAGCCGCACCGCGCCCGAGGTGCAGGGACGAAGGCCGCAGATACCCTCGGCGATCTCCGTGCGGCCGGAGCCGATCAGGCCGCCGATGCCGAGGATTTCGCCTTTTCGTAAGTTAAAACTGACATTTTGGAAACGCGTGCCGTCGCCGATACCGTCCACGTCCAGTATGGTTTCGCCGGAGGCTTCATCGGCGCCGAGCTTGTCGGGATAGAGCTGCGTGATCTCGCGGCCGACCATGCGGCGCACCACATCATCGGGCGTGATATCGGCGATGCGGTCGGTGCAGACATAACGGCCGTCGCGGAACACGGTCACGCGGTCGCAGAGCGAAAATATCTCGGCCATGCGGTGGCTGATATAGATGATCGAGATGCCGTTCGCCTTGAGGTCACGGATGATCGAAAACAGCTGCTGCGCCTCGGTTTCGGTGAGTGCGGCGGTCGGCTCGTCGAGGATCAGCACGCGGCAGTCGAGCGTCAGCGCCTTGGCGATCTCAACGAGCTGCTGGCTGGAAATCGGCAGGTCGGCGACCTTGCGGCGAACATCGATGGCGGCGAGACGGTTCATCACGGCCTGCGCATCGCGCTCCAGTGCGCGGTAATTCATGAAGGGCGAGCGGCGGCGGTTGGTGGCCGCCATGAACATGTTTTCGGCAACCGTCGCATCCGGGCAGAGCGCAATTTCCTGGTGCACCAGGCCAATGCCGAGCGACTGGGCGACGGCGGGAGAGCTGATACGCACCGGCTGGCCATCGACGCGGATTTCGCCCTCGGTCGGCTGCAGCACGCCGGCGATGATGTTCATCAGCGTCGACTTGCCGGCACCGTTCTCGCCGCAGAGCGCGTGGACCTCGCCGCGTTCGAGCGTGAAGCCGACATCCGTCAACGCCTTCACCACCCCGAAATGCTTGGTCACGCCGTGAATGGTGAGCACCGGCTCCGCCATCGTCTTCCTCCTGCTCCTTCCGAGACCATCCGCGCCACGAGGCGCGGATGGTATTCGCTTGGGAGATTACTCCTCGATACCCTTGGTGCCGCGGCGCTTCAGGTACTTGTCCCAGTAGAAATCGTCGGCGTTTTCGGCCGTGACGATCGACAGACCATTGTCCACAACCGGGATGCTCATCGGGTTGAAGCCCGAGCGCTTGGCATCGTTCATCGGGTCGATGAGTTCCGGGTGCTTGGCAAGCCACAGCAGCATGAAGCCCATATAGCCCTGCATGCCCTGGTTCGGGTTGATCGAGCCGAAGACTTCCCCAGCCTTGATCATGTCGAGGATATTGGCATTGACGTCGGCGCACATGACGAGGACCTTGCCGCCGGCTTCCTTGTTGGCCTGTGCGGCGCCGATCGCCGAATTTGCTTCCGGCATGAAGACCGCGCCGAGGTTCGGATTGGCCTGGATGAGGCTCGACAGGCCCTGATAGGCCTTGGTCGGATCCTGGTTGGAGGCCGCGCGGCCGACCAGCTTCATGTCCGGCCATTTCTTTTCCATGCGGGCGATGAAGGCCGTGATGCGCTTGTCGTGGTTGTCCTGACCCGGATTTTCCAGGACGGCATATTCGCCCTTGCCGCCCATCTTCTCGGCAATCGCATCGGCGGCATAGGAGCCTTCGCGGTTGTTGTCCGAGGTGATGAAGGAAACGCGCTTGGAGAGCGGCGAGTCGGCGGCGAAGGTCACGACGGCCGTGCCCTGGTCGATGGCGCGGTTGATCGGCTCGATGAAGGGGTCGGAGTTCATCGGATGCACGAGAATACCCGCCGGGTTCTGCGCCAGCGCCTGGTCGAAGGTGGCGATCTGCTTGTTGACGTCATATTCCGGCGTGCCGGTATATTCGGTCTCGCAGCCCAGCTGCTGACCGGCCTGCTTGAACATTTCATAGACCGGGAACCAGTATTCGACGCCCGAAACCATGACGTTCATGACGTATTTTTCGCCCGGCTTGCAGCGGAACGGATTTTCCGTCTCGGCAGCGGCCGCGCCGGCAAAAAGCGTGGTCGCAAGGACCGCCATGGCGGTCGTCGTGAAAAAAGTGCGCAAGTGTCCTCCTCGGGGCGCAAAGCCCTTCCCAAAAAGCCCGTGGGCGTCGGCTTCGACGCCTCTGATCTCAGTGAAGACCGGGCTTCCTCCTCGAAGTCCGGTATGAGCACCTAAACGCAGGATGCATTGCGTGTCAATATAATTCACACAATGAAATATATTTCAGATTGTAGCGCTGAAATCAAGGTCGCCAGCTGAAATATCTTTCACCGGCGACGATAGCAGACGACGCGCCCGACGTCGCCTGCGAGTTCGTTCAGGCCGGCTGAACTTCGACGGTCACATGCGAGAGCGCGCCGAGATGGGCAAGGCGCGCCTTGTAATCGGCAGGCGCCTTCGGTGCAGGCGAGGCGATGGAGACGATCGCCGCGTGATGGCCGGGGCCGACCTGCCAGACATGCAGGTCGGTGATGCGGTCCTCGCCGCGCTCCAGCGCCGTGCGGATATCCTCCACCAGCCCCTCCCCTTGCGGCACCGCATCGATCAGAACGCCGCCGGTTTCGCGGATGAGGCTCCAGGACCAGCGCACGATGACCAGCGCACCGACGACGCCCATGGCAGGATCGGCCCAGAGCCAGCCATAGCTGCGGCCGAGCAGGAGGGCGGCGATGGCAAACACGGACGTCAGCGCATCCGCCAGCACATGCAGATAGGCCGCCCGCAAGTTGTTGTCGCGACCGCGATGCCCGTGGCCATGCTGTTCCCGGGCATTGTGGTGGTGGCCATGATGATCATGCGGATGCGCATGGGAATGGCCGTGTCCGTGGTGATGATGGCCATGATCGTCGCGCAGCAGCCAGGCGCTCAGGAGATTGATCAGGAGGCCGGCGACCGCCACGGCAATCGCCTGTTCGAAGCTGATGGCGACGGGATGAGCAAGCCGGACAAAACTCTCCCAGCCGATGAGAAGCGCGATCAATGCCAGCACGATGGCGCTGGCGAAACCGGCGAGATCGCCCAGCTTGCCGGTTCCGAAGGTGAAACGCGGATCGCGGGCATGCCGGCGGGAATAGCTATAGGCAAGGGCCGCGATCAGCATGGCGCCGGCATGGGTGGACATGTGCCAACCATCCGCCACCAGCGCCATCGAGCCGTAAATGGTGCCGGCGGCGATTTCCGCCACCATCATGCCGGCCGTCAGCGCGATGACGAACCAGACGCGGCGCTCGTTGCGCTGATGGTCAGCACCGAGGAAGACGTGGTCATGCGCGAGATGCGCCGTGGAATTCATCGTCATGGCCTAGTCCTTCCGTCTCGCGGTCTATTTCAGATAGGTCTTGAAGACCTCGATCAGCTCCTCACCGCCCTTGTGGCGATCGGCCTCGGTTTCGGCCTCCATGACGTGGTGGCGCAGGTGATCCTCCATCACCTCCGTCGTCAGGCCACCCAATGCACCCCGCACAGACGCCAACTGACGCAAAATCTCGGCGCACCCCGCCTCACCCTGCAGCGCACGCTCGATGCCCTCCAGCTGGCCTCTGAGGCGCCGTACGCGGGCAATCAGCTTGTCTTTCTGGTGAATGGTGTGGCTCATAGCGCCCTCACGACGGTCTATAATATACCCCCCTATACTATATTTCGCGCAGATAAGTAAGGCTCATCCAGCCAACCATGGCTCCAAACACCCCCCCCCCCGGCTCAAGGCCGGGGATGATGGAGGCGAAAATCCAACGGGTCGATTGCGACTACGCCTTCACCCGGCTCGCCGCAGCATCGTAGAGCGGCTCCAGATGAATTTTCGCAGGCGTGCGCTCCATGGCGACGACGAGCTCATAGTCGCCATCGCCCAGAAACGCGTCATCGATGCCATCGATGCGGCGCACATAGCCGTAGCCGACATTCTTGCCGAGCGTGTAGCCGTAGCCGCCGCTGGTGAGATAGCCGACAGGTTCGCCGTTGCGCAGGATCGTCTCGCGGCCGACCAGCACGATATCGGGGTTGTCGACCGTGAAGCCGGCAAACGCCTTCTTGCGCGGTTCGCCTTGAGCGGCTTCCAGCGCCCGGCGGCCGAGGAAGTCGGTATTCTTGCGCAGCTTCACCGCCCAGCCGAGACCGGCATCGAAGGGTGTATCGTTCGGCGTGATATCCGAACCCCAGGCGCGATAGCCCTTTTCGAGGCGCAGCGATTCCAGCGCGCGGTAGCCGACCGGGCGGATGTCGAAGGGCGTGCCCGCCGCCATCAACGCATCGAAGACGGTTCCGATGGCCGCGATCGGCACATGCAGCTCCCAGCCGAGTTCGCCGACATAGGTAACGCGCAGCGCCCGGACGAGGTGTCCGGCAATCGCGATTTCCCGCACATGGCCGAAGGGGAAGGCGGCGTTGGAAACATCCGCATCCGTGACCGCGGAGAGCACGTCGCGCGCCTTCGGCCCCATCAGCGAGAGCGTGCCGAAATCCTCGGTCACGTCGCGCAGCGTCACGTCGAGACCCTCGGGGATATGGTCCTCGATCCAGCCGAGATCGTGGGTACGGAAGCCGGTGCCCGTGACGATGTAGAATTTTTCTTCCGCAAGGCGCGCCACCGTCAGGTCCGCCTCGATGCCGCCGCGGCTGTTGAGGAGCTGGGTATAGGTGAGCCGACCCGCCGGCTTGCCGATATCGTTGGCGCAGATCCAGTCGAGCGCCTTCAGCGCGTCCGGCCCCGTCATCTCGTATTTGGCGAAGGAGGACTGGTCGAAGATACCGACGGCCTCGCGCACATGACGGTGCTCGTCGCCGACGGCGGCAAACCAGTTCTGCCGGCCCATGGAGTAGATATCCTTCGGTTCCACGCCCTTGGGCGCGAACCAGTTCGGCCGCTCCCAGCCGAGCTTCGAGCCGAACACCGCGCCATGCGCCTTCAGGCGCTCATAGAGCGGCGAGACGACGCGCGGGCGGCCGCTTTCATATTCCTCGTGCGGGAAACCGATCGTGTAGTGCTTGCCATAGGCCTCCAGCGTGCGGTCGAGCACCCATTGGCGGTCGCGATGCATGCCGGCGAAGCGCCTGATGTCCACCACCCAGAGATCGAGCGGCGCTTCGCCATCGACGACCCATTGTGCCAGCACCCACCCTGCACCGCCGCCGGAGGCGATGCCGAAGGCGTTGAAGCCCGCGCCGACGAACATGTTCTTGCATTCCGGCGCCACGCCGAGGATGAAATTGCCGTCGGGCGTAAAGCTCTCGGGACCATTGATCATCTGCTTGACCCCGACCGTCTCCAGCGCCGGCACGCGAGCAATCGCCTGCTCCATATGCTGCTCGAAATGGTCGAAATCGTCGTCGAACAGGCGGAAGGCCCATTCATCCGGCACGTCGCCGGTCATCCAGGGCTGCGGGTTCGGCTCGTAGCCGCCCATGACGAGGCCGCCGACTTCCTCCTTGAAATAGGTGCGGCGATCCGGGTCGCGGATGGTCGGCGCGTCGGTCGAGAGGCCGGGCACCTTTTCCGTGATGATATACTGGTGCTTGACGGGCTGCAGCGGCACGTTGATGCCGGCCATCGCCCCCACCTGCCGCGCCCATTGGCCCGCGCAGTTGACGACCTTCTCGCAAACGATATCGCCGAGCGTCGTGCGCACGCGCCGTATGTGCCCCCCCTCCTCCATGTCGAAGCCCGTGACGCGCACGTTCTCGACGATCTTGGCGCCATGCATGCGCGCGCCCTTGGCGAGCGACTGGGTGATGTCGGAGGGGCTCGCCTGCCCATCCGTCGGCAGCCAGCTCGCGCCGACGAGGTCGCCGACCTCCATCAGTGGCCACATCGCCTTCACCTCCTGCGGCGTCAGCAGGTGCATGTCCATGCCGAAGCTCTTGGCAGTCGTCGCGAGGCGGCGGAATTCGGTCCAGCGGTCCTGGTTGGTGGCAAGGCGCAGGCAGCCGCTCATCTTCCAGCCGGTGGCAAGGCCGGTCTCGGCCTCCAGCCCCTTGTAGAGATCGACCGAATATTTCAGCACGCGGGTGATCGAGGCCGAGGAGCGCAGCTGGCCGACGAGGCCGGCGGCATGCCAGGTGGAGCCCGAGGTCAGCGTGCCCTGCTCAAGCAGGACGACATCCGCCTTGTGGTCGCGCGCCAGATGATAGGCCGTCGAGCAGCCGATGATGCCGCCGCCGATGACAACGATCTCGGCATGGGAGGGCAAGGTCATGTGTTTGGTTTCCCGTATGATGTTCTGTAGTGGTCGAGCGCCTTGTCGAGGCGGTCGAGATTGTCGGCGGTATAGCCGACATAATCGGCGCCGGGGGCGGTGAGGTGCAGTTCCGAAACCATGCTCCACATCGCCTCGCGCAACAGCGAGGCGCATTGCATTGCGGCATGCGAGCGACGGATCGCCGGATCCGGCGCGCCGCCGAAATAGGCGTCGAGGAAATCCTCCACCTCGTCAGGTGAAAGACCGGCATTCGAGGTGGCACCGGCAAGATCGAACATGGCGGTGGAGAAGCCGGCATATTCGAAGTCGATCAGCCAGAGTTTCCGGCCATCATCGAGAATATTAGCCGGCAAAAGATCGTTGTGTCCGAAGACGATGGGCAGCGGCGCCTGCGCCGCCTCCAGCTCATCGGCCAGCGCGATATAGCTGGGCAGATGCTGCACCATGCGGCTGTTTCCGGCCTTCAGCGTGCGGGCATAATCGCGCACCACGTGGAAGGGCCAGAACAGGAAGGCCGTCCCGCTGATTTCTGCGGGCATCTGCGTGTGGAAACGACGAAGCAGATCCGCGACACGGCGACGTTCTGCCGTCACGTCCCCTGCCCCGAAGGTTTTCGCTCCGAGATAGGCCGAGACCATGATGCCGGGCTCGGCATAGCGCACCTCCGGCCCGAAACCCGCCGCATGGGCCGCCCGTGCCGTCATCAGCTCGCGATCACGAAAAACATGGTGGAAGGGATAATCCTTGCCGAAACGCACGACATGGCGCCCCACACCATCGCTGACGATATAACTCTCATTGCTGATGCCGCCCTTCAGCGGCGCGATCTCGATCCGGCCACGCCAGCAGGGCATCGCACGGATGCGATCCTCCACGGCGCGGCTGAGCTCGACGTGTCCGTCCATCAACTCACTCCCCAGGCGGTGTCACGGACTTTTGCCGCATCCCTTGCCGAGGCGCCGTTCCCTATGATCTTGTAGGTCGCCTCGGTTGGCAATCTCATGCAGGATGAAACCGGGTGTCAATCCTGAAATGTGGCTTTTTCTGTTTTTGTGACTGCTTTTGCGGCTTTCTTGCCAGATCGTCCCGGTGCGATTATGAAGGGTAAACGTCTCCGCGGACAAAAGACATGAACCACTCCAAGCGCCACAACGATATTCTCCGGCTTCTCCAGCAGGACGGTACGGTAACGATCGCCGACCTTGCCAAGAAGCTCGACGTTTCGCTCGAAACCGTGCGACGGGACATCAAGCCGCTGACGACCAATGGCGCCGTGGTGAAGATGCACGGCGCCGTGGCCCTGCCCTCCGTGCTCGGCGAAGCACCGTTCGAAAAGCGCATGCGCGAAAACAGCGATGCGAAGAAGGCGATCGCCATCGCAGTGGCCGCGACGATCCGCGACGGCGATTCCATCATGCTCGATACGGGAACGACGACCAGCTATCTCGCCCGTGAGCTGCTCGGCCATCGGCGGCTGACGGTCGTGACCAATTCCTCCGACATCGCCCGCACACTCTCGACCGTCAACGACAACCGCGTCTATATGGCCGGCGGCGAACTGCGCAGCGACAATGGTGCGGCCTTCGGCATTTCCGCCATCGAGTTCATCAGCCATTTCACCGTCGGCCACGCGGTCATTTCGACGGGCGCGGTCGATGCCACGATCGGCATCATGGACTATGATCTGGAAGAGGCGGAATTTGCGCGCGCGGTCGTCGCACAGGGCCGCCGCGCCGTCGTCGTCACCGACCATACGAAGTTCGGCCGCCAGGGCCTCGTGCGCGTCTGCGACTTCTCCGCCCTCACCGATCTCTACACCGACAAGACCCCGCCCCGCGACGTCGCAGCAGCCTTGAAAACGGCAGGCGTCACCGTCAACCTCGCCCGCTAAGTTGCCTGCAGTAAACTAAAAACCCGGCGATTGATTCGCCGGGTTTGTGTCGCTGGAGCTGAGTGAGCGGTCAGAAGGACGTGCTGGCCTTGAGCATGAATGTGCGGCCAGCGCCGTAACCGCAACTCGATTCGCTCTGGCACGATGCCACATACCGCTTATCGAACAGGTTGGAGGCATTGAGCGCGACCGACCAGTTATCCTTTTCATATCGGATAGCCGCATCCATGAGCGTCGCGGACGGCACCCGCAATGTGTTCGCATCGTTTGCCCAGGACTTGCCGACATGGCGGACGCCCGCCGCAACGCTCAGGCCGCTCAGGGCATCGTTCTGGAAGGCATAGTCCAG
The DNA here is from genome assembly GCF_946479415.1 of uncultured Shinella sp. The sequence continues at coordinate 126,294 of NZ_CAMLFY010000002.1, forward strand.
CCAGAAGGACGCGGTCAGATCAGGAACCTGAACAGGAGTATTGCCCACCAGTTCGGGACGCAAATCCTTGACGACCTTCATATCGAGATAGGTAAAGGCGGCGATAGCCTTGAGGCTTTCGGTCACATTCGCCTGAGCGGAGGCTTCAAATCCGTGGACCTCGACTTCGCCGATCGCATGGTAGCGGCTCATGCCACCGACAAACTCCGACTTCACGACATTTTCTCGGGTAATGTCGAAGTACGCTGCTGTGAAGAGCGCATCCATGAAGTCGGGCTGGTACTTTACGCCCGCTTCCCACTGCTTGCCCACATCCGGCTCCGGCAAGCCGTTCACCGGATCCACCGATGTCGCCGGGTTGAAGGACGTCGAGTAGCTGAGATAGGGGGTAAGGCCGTTGGAAAATTCGTAGGCCAGCGCCGTACGCCACGTGAACTTATTGTTGTCCGTATCGGTAGAGCCAAGTGCCGCTGCGGTCCTGTCATCGATTTTTGTCGAAACAAAATCGTAGCGGCCGTTCAGCGTTGCAACCCAGCCGCCACCGAACTTGATCTGGTCCTGCGCATAGATACCGACCTGGTCACGCTTGAATTCGTTGTCGGCGTAGGGGGCGAAGAGGTCGGGCAGATCGACATTGCCGTAGACCGGATCCTGCGGATCGATGTCCAGATCGCCTGGGACAAAGCCGCCGGTCGCCTGAACCTGGTCAATGTTGTAGTGCCGGTAATCCAGCCCGACGAGCAGCGTGTGCTGGAGCCCGCCCGTGGCGAACTCGCCCTCAAGCTGATTGTCGATGGTTAGCAAACCGACATCGGTATCATGCGCAAACCGGTATCGAGCGATCTTGGTCGGATCGTCAAACGATGCACCATTCGCATACAACGCATCTTCCTTGAGCGACACATTCGCGTAGCGAACGTTCTGACGAACCGTCCAGTTGTTTTCGAACGTGTGTTCGAACTCGTAGCCGATCATGGCCTGCTGGCGCTCGTAGGTGTCGAAGTCCTCGTCACCATAGAAGAAGTCACGCGGGATCCGTCCGAAATTCGGCGAATCGACCACCGTGCCGACATAGGGCAGAAAACCAGTGCTGGTGTGCGTCAGGTCGATGTTCTGATACGAACTGAGGATCGTCAGGCTCGTGGAATCGTCCGGGCTCCAGGTCAGGCTCGGGGCGACCGTGCCGCGGAAATCCTTGGCGTGATCAGTTTCCCAGCCACCGCCGGAAACTTTGCCGGTGACACGGTAGCGCAACACGTCGCTGCTGCCGAGCTTGTCGCTGAAATCTAGGCCGAGATAGCCGTTGCCGAAGCTGTTGATGCCGGTTTCGACGTAACGAAGCGGCTCATCGGTCGGCCGCTTGCTGATCATGTTGATGAAGCCACCAGGGTTTCCACTGCCATAAAGCACCGAGCTCGGCCCCTTGATCACTTCGATTCGCTCAAGGAAGAACGGATCGACAAGGAAAGTGCCGAAGCCGGTCTGGAAAAGAGAAAGACCGTCGAGGAATACACCGGTCTGATCCGCCTGAAAGCCACGAATGAAGAGCCAGTCCGTGTCTGAATCCGTGCCATACGTCGATGCGTTGACGCCCGCCACATAGCGCAGCGCCTCATCGACTTTCTGCGGGCTCTGGTCGTCGATCTGTTCACGGCCAACGACCGTTACCGACTGCGGAACTTCGGTGATCGCCGTTGCCGACTTCGCGCCGGTCCGGGTCGATTTCGCAACGATACCCTTTACCGGATCCACACCCTTGCTGTCGCCTTCCGCTTCGCCCTGCTCGACGCGGACTTCTTCAAGACGGGTTGAGCCCGCCGCATCCTGCGCATAAGAGGGCAGCGACGCCAGCAAGGCGATGGCAGCCGTTCCGCAGGCCAGAGCCATCTTCAAAGCGTGTGGATTCCTGGTATTCTTGTTCATTGCAGACACCCCAACTCACGCCGTCCCCTCTCCGGGCCGGCTACGATAAGATGAGTGATTAACTCAGTTTTAACGGTCGGGATTGTCACATTCCGCGAAAATAGAACGTTTTTGGGCAATTTTGCCCGTGCCGAAGATTCGCCCACAACCTCGATCAGCCGAGATTTGCCTTGTGCCAATGAGCCGGCGTCGTCCCGAAATTCTTGCGGAAAACGCGGGTGAAATGTGCCTGGTCGGCAAAACCGGTTTCGGCGGCGATTTCCGTCAGCGACTGTTCGCCCTTCAAAATCAATTGTTTGGCATGCCGGAGCCGGGCATTCACCTGCCACTGATGGGGAGCCACCCCGGTCGACGCCTTGAAGGCATGGCTAAAATGGGACTGCGATAGTCCCATCAGGCCGGCAAGCTCTTCAAGCCGGATATTGCGCAGGCAATTTTCTTCAATGAAGTCCGTCGCGCGGCGCAGTTGCCAGCCGGCAAGTTTGCTGCGCTTGCGTTCCGGCGCCTTGGCAAGCTTCATGACGTCGATGATCAAAGCGAGCGAGAGCCCATCGCCGTAAAGATCATGCAGGGGCTGCGGATTGGTGATTTCGGCAGCGATCAACTGCGCCAACGACAGGAGTTTGCTATCGGCAAAGAAGAGCTGCGGCGTCAGGAGACGCTCGGGATCGAGGTCCTCTGCCAGCCTGCGGCTGATGGTATCCACGTCGAAATGCAGGTCGAGATGGCGCATGAAGCGATGGTCGGCGAGATCCGCCCAGAGCTCGAAATTGGCGGGAATATAGGAAATCGGTCGGCTTGCCCAATCACCGACTGTTTCCGCACCACCCTGTGTCAGGCGCGTACGGGAAGGGCCTGGACCACGCTTGTCGAGCAGGACGAACAGACGCGGGTCGCGGCCGACGTAGTAGCCACCTGCATGCGGCGCGCATTCGACATCCCAGACATCCGCGACGATGCCGTTCCAGTGTCGTCGGTTGAGCCCGCCCACAACAGAAAAACCCTCGATCCTGTTTTGCATGCGCGGCTGGAATGTCATACCGAATGCTTATTCCTTCATCTTTTTGTCAAGTTTTACTCCAAACTCCGCTGTAGCACAATATCGCTAGAAATGAGGAGGGCGGCCGATGGCCGCCCTCCCCTATTCTTTCCAAAAACGTCCCGTCAATCCTCTTCCTGAAACACCTCTTCGCGCTTCTTTTTGACGGACGGCAAGAAGACGATGATGAGAACAGCGAGCGCGATGGCCAGCAGGATGGCGCTGATCGGGCGTGTTACAAAGGTGGTCGGGTCGCCGCGCGAGAGGATCATCGCGCGCCGCAGGTTCTCTTCCAGCAACGGGCCGAGCACGAAGCCGAGCAGCAGCGGCGCAGGCTCGCAACGAAGCTTCACCAGCAAGTAGCCGCCAAGGCCAAACAGCGCGACCGCGTAGAGGTCAAAGACATTCGAGTTCACGCTGTAGACGCCGATCGAGCAGAACGCCATGATGATCGGGAAGAGCACATAATAGGGCACCGTCAGCAGCTTCACCCAAAGACCGATCAGCGGCAGGTTCAGCACCACGAGCATCAGATTGCCGATCCACATGGAGGCGATGATGCCCCAGAACAGCGTCGGCTGTTCCGTTGCGACATTCGGGCCGGGCACGATACCTTGGATGATCATGGCACCGACCATCAGCGCCATGACGGGATTTGCCGGAATGCCGAGCGTCAACAACGGGATGAACGAGGTCTGCGCACCGGCATTGTTGGCCGATTCCGGCCCTGCGACCCCCGCGATCGCACCATGACCGAACTCTTCCGGATGGTCCGAGACGCGCTTTTCGACCGTATAGGAGGCGAAGGCGGCGAGGATCGCCCCTCCTCCCGGCAGGATACCGAGCGCCGAACCGATGATCGTGCCGCGCAGCACCGGGGCAGCCATACGCTTGAAATCGTCCTTCGTCGGCCAAAGCCCGGAGACCTTCGCCATCAGCAAAGTCCGGTTCTTTTCGCCTTCGAGATTGCGCAGGATTTCAGCGATCCCGAAGACACCCACGGCAACGGCGACGAAGTTAAGACCATCGGCATATTCGCGAATGCCCAAGGTAAACCGCGGCGCGCCCGTATAGATATCCGTACCCACGAGGCCAAGCAGCAGGCCCAGCGCAACCATGGCCAAGGCCTTGACGATGGAACCATGCGCAAGCGCGATGGAGGAGACGAGGCCGACGACCATCAGCGAGAAATATTCCGCCGCGCCGAATTTCAGCGCGATGGCCGTCAAGGGGAGGGCAAAGATCGCGACAAGGAAGGTGGATACCGTGCCGGCGAAGAACGAACCGAGTGCGGCTATAGAGAGCGCTGCACCCGCCCGGCCCTTGCGTGCCATCTGATAGCCGTCGATGGCCGTCACGGCGGAAGAGGATTCGCCCGGCATATTGATCAGGATAGCCGTGGTTGAACCGCCATATTGCGCACCGTAATAGATGCCGGCCAGCATGATCAGCGAAGATACCGGCTCCAGCTGAAAGGTGATCGGCAGGAGCATGGCGATCGTTGCCGTGGCGCCGATGCCGGGCAGGACGCCGATCAGCGTGCCCAGAAGAACGCCGATCAGGCAGAAGGCGAGGTTCGCCGGCGAAGCGGCCGTGGAGAAGCCCAGCGCGAGGTTGCTGATAAGATCCATGTCAGCCTCCTAGAGCCGGGTCCAGGGGCCGAACCGTTCGAACGGCAGACCGAGGGCATAGCTGAACACCGCGACGGAGAAGAGCGTGATGGCAGCGGCCAGAACCACCGCCATACCCGGCTTCATCCGGCTGGATGCGAAGGCGGCGATGAGCGCTGCGAAAAACAGCGAGGGCACGAAGCCGAGGCCACGCACCGTCAGGCCGAAAAAAACCGGTGCTGGCAGGATAAACAGCATGCCGCGAAACGCGATCGGCCCGATCGGTTCCCCTTGAACACGCGTCGCCTGTACGAGCACGACGAGGCCCAGAAGGGTAAGAATAACCGCCAGGAAAAGCGGGAAATAACCCGGCCCCATGCGCAGTGCGGTGCCAAGCTCCAGGTTAAGGCATTGATAAATAAAGAAGCAACCAAGAGCGACAAAGGTCAGGCCGCATATAAGATTGGTGCTGTCGAACTGCAGGTTTTTCATGGAACCCCCTTCTCCCGTCATCCCGGAGAGATCACGCAACGAAAGAATCGTGACGGCGGTCAACGCCGTCACGACCCACTATCCCGCGGATTGCATCAGTCGGCGTATTGGCCTGCGGCCTCGATCACCGGCTTCCATCGAGCGATTTCGCCCTCAAGTTTCGCCTTGAGACCGGCGGGCGTTGCATCGGCATCGGAGGAGGGGGCTGTGCCCAACTCGGCAAAACGAGCGATGACGTTGGGATCCTTCAGGGCGAGCTGCAGCGACTTGGAGAGCCGCTCGGTCACCTCGGCGGGCGTGCCCTTCGGCGCGTAGATGCCATGCCAGATGCCGACCTGGAAGCCCGGAAGGCCGCCCTCCTCGGCCGTCGGTATATCGGGGAGATTGCCAAGCCGGGCAGGGGAGGTCACCGCATAGGCTTTGATGGTGCCGCCCTGGATCTGCTTCGTGGTATTGGTCGTCTGGTCGCACATCACATCGACCTGCCCACCGAGCAAGTCGGTCATAGCCGGGCCGGTCCCCTTGTAGGGAACGGTGGTAAACTGCGTCTGGAGAGCGCTCATCAGCATCATTCCGCAGAGATGCGAGGCCGCGCCGATACCGGCATTGGCGACGGTCACCGTATCCTTGTTCGCCTTCATGTACTCGATCAGCCCCTTGAGATCTGCCGGTTCGAGATCCTTGCGCGCGACGATCGTCATCGGCACGTCCGTGACGAGGCCGACATATTCGAAGGCATTGAGCGTGTCATAGGCCAGCTTGCGGTAAAGCGTGGCGCTGGTTGCCATGCCGATATGGTGCAGCAACAGGGTATAACCGTCAGGATCAGCACTTGCGACACGTCCCGCACCAAGCGTACCGCCAGCACCGCCGACATTTTCCACGACGATCTGCTGGCCAAGGTCCTTCGACATGGCTTCCGCGACGAGACGGGTCACCGTGTCGGTGGGGCCGCCAGCCGAGAAAGGCACGACCATGGTGATCGTGCGCTCCGGATAGGTCTGGCCAAGTGCGGACGTCGCCAGCAGGGTCGCGGCGAAAACTGCGGACACGCCAAACAGGGATTTCAAGGTCTTCATCAAATCCTCCCGAGATGAAACGACCAGCCGGCGCAGCTCCTCCCGCACCGATTCTGGTTGCCTCCAGAGTGAACGATGAGACTTTCCGAACAAGGGCGTTGGCGGGTTGACGCTCAGTTTACGGCGGTAAACCTAGGTCGAATGGGTGCCTTCGGGGACAAACGTCATTTTCCATGGGTGGAAATCCACCCATATAAGATCAGGCATCATCCAGGAAAGCGTCAGAACGGGCGTCCTTGTCGAGCCCATATTTCTGCATTTTCTCGTAGAGTGTCTTGCGCGAAACACCCAGCTGCTCGTAAACCGGCCTCAAACTTCCGCCATGCGCGGCAAGCGCGCTGGCGATCAGCCCGCGTTCATACGCGGCAACCCGGTCGGCAAGACGCTGCGGACCCGTGCTGGGCGATCCCTCATCCGGGGCAGGGGGAAGGCCGAGCACCAGCCGCTCGGCGGCGTTGCGAAGCTCCCGGACATTGCCAGGCCAAACACGGGCGGCTATGTCCGACACCAGGTCCGGCGGCACGTCGATGTCACTGCGCATATACCGCGCGGCCGCTTCACGCACCAACTGAAGGAAAAGGATGGGAATATCAGCCTGCCGCTGCGCAAGTGCGGGCACGCGAAGGGTCGCGACATTCAGCCGGTAGAAGAGATCGGCGCGGAAACGACCGGCGGTGACTTCAGCTTCGAGATCGACCTTGCTCGTGGCAATGAAACGGACATCGAGCGGAACCGGTTCGTTCGAACCCAGCCGCGTGATAACGCGCTCTTGCAGGACGCGAAGAAATTTTGCCTGCAAATCGAAGGGCATAGACCCGATCTCGTCGAGTAAAATCGTGCCGCCGCGACCATGTTCGAACTTGCCATAGCGCGGGCGAAGCGCACCCGGAAAGGCACCCGCCTCATGGCCGAACAGCTCGCTTTCGATGAGATTTTCGGGAAGGGCGGCGCAATTGATGGCGATAAAGGGCCGGCTCGCGCGGCCGCTGATGTCATGCAACGCCCGGGCGACCACCTCCTTGCCGACACCCGTTTCTCCTATGATGAGCGTATCTGCATCCGTCGCACCGATAGCCCGGAGGCGGTAGCGCAAATCCACCATGACCTGCGTTCGCCCCGGCAGGCGCGCTTCGATGTCGTCGCGCTTCCCGGCGACGGCCCGCAGCCGCCGGTTCTCCAGAACAAGGCTGCGCCGATCCATCGCGCGTCGAATGACGGCCGCCAGATGCTGCGCCGCAAACGGCTTTTCGATAAAATCATACACGCCGGCGCGCATGGCGCTCACCGCGAGCTGCACATCCGCATGTCCCGTCACCAAAATGACGGGAACCTCCGGATCGACCTCCCGTATGCGCTGGAGCAGCGTCATCCCATCCATGCCGGGCATGCGGATATCGCTGACCACGACACCATCGAAGGCGTAGCCGACAAGTTCCAGAACGGGCTCGGCATTGGAGAACGTTTCGACGGTGAGATCGAAGAGTTCCAGCGCCTGGGCGGAGGAGCGGCGCATCTCCTCCTCATCATCGATCAGTAGAACGCGGCCCGCCATCATTCCGCAGCCTCGCGGGCTTCACCCGCCGGATCGAGCACAACACGAAATACCGCACCGCCTTCGGGATGATTCATAACCGAGAGATTACCCCCGAAGTCTTTGATAATATTATATGAAATCGACAGGCCGAGACCCAGCCCCTTCCCCACACCCTTGGTGGTGAAGAAGGGATCGAAGATACGCTCGGCTATCGCCGCAGCAACACCTGGCCCATGATCGCGGATCGTTACGACTATGCGCCCGTCATCTCGCACAGCCGAGAGCACGATCTCCCGGTTCTCCAGCCCCTCGACAGCATCCGCCGCATTGCCGATGATGTTGACCAGGACCTGCTGCAACCGCACCGGCCCGGCCTGCACGGTCAATCCTTCGTCCTCGAGATTGAATATAAGGTGCGCGTCTGCGGCCTTCAGTCTCGGCGTCACGATTTCCAGGGTATCCGCAATCACATCCGAGAGGGGAACCGGCCCAAGCTTTTCATTCGGCTTGCGAGCGAAGTTGCGTAAGTGCCGACTTATGGAAGCCATCCGATCGATAAGGCTTGATATGCGGCGCACATTATCTTGTGCCTCGGGCACACGGCCGCGATCGATCAGCAGAGCCGCGCTGTCCGCATAGGTCTTGGCCGCGGCAAGCGGCTGGTTGAATTCATGCGAGAGTGCGGCAGACATCTGGCCGAGGCCCGCGAGTTTTCCCGCCTGAATCAAATCCGCCTGCGTCTTGCGCAGTTCCAACTCGGTCAATCGGCGCTCCGATATCTCAAGCTCGATCTGCTCGTTGACGCGCGCCAGGTCCGCCGTTCGCTCGTCGACCCGCCGCTCCAGTTCATTCTGCGTTTCCTCCTGCAACCGCAAGCGTTCGACCACCCGCGCCCGGCGCTGCCAGAGAACCGCTCCGCCCAGACCCGCAAGGCAGATGAAAAGGACAACAGCAATCAAGGTCGTGCGTGCCTGCGCGCGCACGGATGCGGTGTCTAGAAGAACATTCACCGTCCAGTCCGCTTCGGGCATGTACTGAGCGAGCCGGAGATACTCGCGGCTCGCTCCTCCGGACGTTATGCTCAGCAAATGTTGACCGTGGTAAACCGTTTCGGTCTGGGAGAGGGGGCGCAGCTGCGCCTCCGCATAGCGTCGCGAAGCTTGCGTGCGGGCAAGACGAGGCGCATCCAAGGGCAGAATCCCGCTATAGAGCCATTCCGGGCTCCCCGTCATAAAAATAATGCCCTCTGGATCGGCAACGAAGATCTTGTATTCCCCGCCACGCCAGGAGGTCTCGATGGAATCGATGTCCACCTTGAAAACAATGACGCCCAGTATCTTGCCGGCGACCTCCACCGGGGATGAAAAATAGTAGCCCCGTTTCAGCGAGGTCGTTCCGAGCGCATAAAATCGCGCCTGCCGTCCCATGATCGCATCCTGGAAATAGGGACGGTAATGGAAGTTCTGCCCGACAAATGTCGCGGGCATATCATAGTTGCTTGCCGCGATCGTATTGCCATCCGGCGTCATCACATAAATGTCGGACGATTCCAGCAGCCCGTTGATTTCTTTCAGGTAATTGTTGGCGACCGTGCGGAGAGCCGGATCGCCCGGCTTCAGAAGAAGCGCCTCGATATCATCATGATCAGCAATCAATGCAGGAAGCGGTTCGTATCGGCTGAGATGGCCGGCGAGTGCGGCGACCGCAAGACGCAAGGCCGAGCTTGCCTGCGATGAGGCCTCATCCATATAGCTGCGCGTCATCAGCGTTCCGCCTTGCAGGATCGCAAGGACGATAGCGATCGGCAGGACCGCAAACGCCAGGGCGTGACGCACTTTCACGAAGCGGAAGCTCCTCTCCTCCTCCAACCGGAAAAATCCGGACGGTCTATCCTACGCAGCCCTTCGCTTCTTTCCTAGGGGGAGGGGAGGCGGTCAATCCGGCAACCGGCTGTCGCCTAGGTTTATATTCAGGAAGGCGGCAATCGCATCGGTTACGATCGCATGGTCCGTCCGCTGCGGTACGCCAGAAACCGTGACCGCTCCAACGCATCCAAGATCTGCGACAAAAAGCGGGAAGCTGCCGCCATGCACCGCGAAATCCGCCAATGAAAGGTTGTGTGCCTCATCCTGGTTCCGGCCGGAAAGCGCCAGACGACGCCCGACAAGATAGGATGAATGCCACAGCCGCAGAACCGTGTTTCTCTTTCGGCGGATCCATTCGACATTGTCCGTGGACGTGCCGGGGAGCGCACAATGAAAGAGGGTTCGGTCGCGAAGGGATATATCGATCGCGACGCCGGCACCAATGGCGCGCGCCGTCTCACGCACAAGGTTCCCCAGCGTCCAGGCATCGTCAGGGCTGAAGCGCGTAAATCGGAGCACACGTTCCTGCTCTTCAAGCCGGTGAATATCGTCAGCGATCATATCCGTCATTGTTTCCTCCCCACGCACAAAAGTACCTCTGTTCCTATCGAGACAAAGCGGCGGAGGAAAGGGTGGACTTGCGATAAACGGACCTCTTGACGAAGATCAAGGTTGCGCTAGAGGAGGAGACGTAGGGAAGGGGAGTAACGATCGCACCTTCCATGGGAACCGCCATGCCGGACAGCTTTTTCATCTTTGCTATCCTTGCCCTGCTTCTGACGCCAGGTCCGACCAATACCCTGCTGACGGTCGGTGCGGCGGCGCGCGGTTTTCGCAAGAGCCTGCCGCTGCTTCTTGGCGAATTGTCCGGCTATCTTGTCGTCGTCATCCCCCTGGCCACGATTGCTGCGGCCCTTCTTGAGGGGCGCCCCATGGTGGCTTCGGCGCTGCGTATCGCCGCGGCTTGCTGGGTTCTTTTTCTTGCGGTCCGGCTTTGGCTCGTTTCGTCCCGACGAGAAGGGGAGGGGGCTGCAAAAGCAGTCACCGTCGGTCAGGTGTTCCTGACCACCATGCTCAATCCGAAAGCGCCGATCATCGGCCTTGTCATCATGCCGCATGGACCGCTAGTGGATATAGCGCCGGCTCTCGGCGTTTTCAGCGTGCTCGTCGCAGGTGCCGGAACGAGCTTCCTGGTGCTCGGCAGCCTTGTCGGCCAAGCACCCGTTTTATCACCGCGGCTGGTCTACCGGATTGCTGCCGGTTTCCTGGTCATCTTTTCGCTTGGGCTCGTGAGCAGCGCAACCGGCCTTATCTGATCAGGCCTCTTCCGCATGATGCATGCGCAAGAGTTCCTGCTGAACCTCATCCTGAAAAGCAAACACTGCGGCGCGCGCGCCGTCTTCGCTTGATCCCAGTTTCCGCATCTCATCCGCCAGCTCGCGGCAGACTTTGCGCCAATAAAGCCGCGCGGCATCACCTTGCAAACCATCGAGTTCACCGGCGCAATGGCGAATTTGCGCCGTGCGGCGCTCGGCAGGGAAGGGCACGACCGGCCCGGTCTCGTTGGTGATAGAACGGCGGCGCATTTGCGCGGAGGCATAAGGGGGCATTGATTCGGGCTTCCTTGTCTTGCCCCCCATGATTACGGATTGCATGGTTAACGTGCGGTTTCCAAAGCCGAATTTGCTGTCTCGATTTGTCGTCATCCCGCCCGCTTCGCCGGTGCGGAATTTGCGCGGGCAAGAGCCATCAGCATCGGGCCGAGCGTGAATTCACCGCGTTCCGCGCGCCGGGTGAGGTCACGCAGGTAGCCGCCGGCCGAGTTGATATGACCGGACCGCTCCAGAATGCAGGCGATGACCGTTGCTGCGTTTTCCGGCCCGAGCACTGCGCAGGCATTTTCATAGGCCGATGGGCTGATCGCCAGCATCGAACGCACCACCACGGCCGCCGTCATCAAGTCGCGCCATCCCGAAATCGCACCGCCTGGACCAAACGGAACAATTTCCGGGCAAGCCTGCAAGACCAGGGGGAGGGGATAGGGTTTTTGGGGTTCCGGGCCGGCTCCCAGCGGGCGCACCGGGCGGTTCGCCATCCCGCGATCGAGCGGCATACCCGTTCCAGCAGGATTTCCAGTTTCACCCATCGCTGCCGTATCGGCCATCGTAACCGGTTCCGGTTGGAATTCGGCCTTGCCGTCCTGCTTCGGTTCGAAGCGAGGTTCAAGATCAGAAGTAGAGTCGGGTTTTGAACTCTGTTTGTGCCGCTCAGTTTGGTCGGGATAGCCAGCCGTATTATTTAGAATAATTTGTTCTTCCATGCACTTGAGTATCTTCGTGCGCAGCGCTTCGAGCGCGGAAAGGACGGCAGTGAGGATTTCCGGCGTCGCGATGCGCGGTAAAGCCAGGATTTCCACGCGATATTCGGCTTCGAACTGCATCCAGTCGCCGGCAAGACCGTCTTCCAGAGCCGTCTCGATCAACTTGACGATGTCACGGCGGACGAGCGTGATCCGCTCGCGAAGCCGCAGCAGAAGCAAACGCTCGGCCGTCACGGCCGCTGCAAGCTGCTCGATCTCCCCTGCCCTCGCGAGGAGGGGGGCAAGGGAAAAGCCGAAGGCCTCGCCGATCTCCCCTTCCCTATCGCGGCGGACGTACCGCTTTCCGTTGGGGCTATCGCGCCGCATCAGCAGGCCGGCATCAACAAGCGCTGCGAGATGCCGGCGCAGTGTGGTTTCCGCCATGCCGTGCGTGCGCAGCGACAGCTGCATGTTCGAGGGAAAGACGACCATGCTGTCGCCGGCCGCAAGCTCCGTCTTCGGGTAGAAACTCATCAGCGCGTTCAGCACCGACAGCGCACGATCGCTGACGCGCAGCTTCGGCCGCGCTTCGCAGAGCCAGCGGTAGAGTTTCCACTTGTCGATACTCGCTTCCGGCGGGATCGTCTTAACGATCGCCTGGCTTGCCAACATGCTAAGCGTCATCGCTCGCCGCCCGAAGGGCGTCGCTATGCCATCCGTTTCCATGTCTCTTCACCCTCAAAAAGGCAAAAGAGACCCCTTCATCGAAAACCGATGCCAAAAACGCTTGACTGTGATTCGGGGAAGTGCGACTCTCAGGCTGCTAAACGATGAGAAGGGCTTCCGCGACGGTAACGTTGAGGGGGCCTTTTTCTTTTGCGGATCAATCTCCCGATTTCTGTTTCTTTTCAGTCCTGTACGCCTCGTAGAGACGATCCAGGTTCTGTGTGATATAGGCGCCGAAGGCTGCGGCTTCCGCAGCCTTCAGCGAAATCGTGTACTGCCGCCCCTGCGCCTTGATGCTGGCGCGCACCGAGCCGTCCTTGCGCTCCCATGCAGCCGGGGCAGGCTTCGCCGCATGCGCCGGAGCGTCCGACTTTGCGAGATGTCCGCTGACCAGATTGAACCGCTCCTCCGGCGACCGGATCTTGATGCGCTCGCGGCCGAGAAACTCGACAGCCCTGTCTTCGTTGGCCGGTTCGTCGAAGCGCGTCGCAAGCTCATGCCAGCGATCGCGGCCAATGGCGAGCGCCGGGCCGATGCCCGTCCGCACCGCCTTCGGAATTCTGTTCACAACCGACAACATTTTTGAAACTGTCGTCTTGTCGACACTCAAGGCCGACATAATAGTCTCACGATCAAAACCGCGGCCTTCCAGTTCCCCGGCAAAGGTCGCGCGCTCCAGGAACGATAGATCGGCGCGCGCGCTGTTCTCCTGACCCTGCGCGATGACGTGATCGCGGTCGGTCAGCGCCTTGACGACGGCGCGGACGGGGCGGCCGAGCAGGCGCGCGGCTTTTGCACGGCGGTGGCCGAACGCAATCTGGTAGATACCGTCCTTTGTTGGATGCGGACGCACGAGGATCGGCGAATCCTGGCCACGCACGCGCATGGCGTCCACCAGCTCCTGAAACTGCTGGTCGGAATGGGCGAGACGATCCGAAACGAAGGAATCCTCGATTTGATCAGGCTCGAGTTCGATGACGACCTCGCCGGCCGTCAGCTTCGCCTCGATCTCCTTGGCCGCATCCGCTTTCGCCGCAAGCGCATCGATGCTGCGTGTCACGGCGCCGAGCGCGCCGATACCCTTATAGGTGACATGCTGGCGCTGCTCGTCCGCTGCGGGGTTTACCGGCGTCAACTTGTCGTTGGCAGGGGCCATCAGGTTGGAAAGAACGTTCTTGCGCGCCATATCAACGCCCCCATGCCTTATGGATAAGTTCGACGAGCTCCGTGTTGACCGCTTCCATGGATTCAAAGGCGCGATCGTAGGTCGCACGCGTAAACTGGCTGCGGTCGACCTCGTAGAGCGTCTGGTTGGTAAGCGCCGCATCGGCGATCGCTACGCTGCGCACCATCGGACTGGTCAGGACATGCTGCTTGAACATCGAGCGCATGAAGGCGACCATCTGGGTCTGCGGTCCATCCGCCGGATCATAGCGGGTGACGAGGTAACGCAGCCAGTCGAGGTTCATGTTGCCGCCGGCACTTTTCAGCGTGTTCAGCACTTCGCCGAGCATCTGGAGGAACTGGCACATGGACATGACGTCGAGCATCTGCGGATGCACCGTGATCAGCACCGCCGTCGCGCCGCAGATCGCACTCATCGTCAGGAAGCCGAGCTGGGGCGGGCAGTCGATGACCACAACGTCATAGTCGTCGGCAACGGAAGACAGTGCCTCGTCGAGCCGGGCGAAGAAGATGCGACCGTAGTCGCCACGATTGCCCTGCGCCAGGACGCGCGGTGTGTCATGCTCGAACTCCATAAGTTCGAGATTGCCGGGCACGATGTCCAAACCCGGGAAATTCGTCTTGCGAATGATTTCCTTCAACGGCCGGCGCTGGTCGTCGTAGCGGATGGCAGCGTACAGGGTCTCGTTCTCGTTGACGTCGAATTCCGGCTGGAAACCATGGATCGCCGAAAGGCTCGCCTGAGGGTCGAGATCGACGGCGAGAACCCGGTGGCCGGTCAGGGCCAGATGCTGGGCCAAATGCGCCGTCGTCGTCGTCTTGCCGGACCCCCCCTTGAAGTTCACGACGGCGACGACCTGCAGATGCTCGCTGCCGCGCCGGCGCGGGACATAGCGCTGACCACGGCTGTTCTGCTCGAGGTACTGGCGCATTTCCTGCAGCTGGTCGGCGGAATAGGAGCGACGGCCGGAGGGAGTCACCTGCGGAAGCGGACCTTTGGATTCCAGCGAGAGATTGCGCAGATAGCCGCTGGTAACACCCAGGAAATGCGCGGCTTCGCTCAGCTGGAACTGGCGCAGGGTCTTCAGCGCAACAGGCGGAAACATCTCCAGCCGATGCTGCTTCAGCTTGTCCGACAGCTCATGCGCCTGACCGATGATCAGTTGATCGACCTCGGAAATCGCCTGCCCAAACGTTGCAGCCATATTCATGTCGCTAATCTCAAAATGCGTTTCAAAGCCTATTTGGCGATTTAAAACGCATCTAGAACCGATTCGGAAGGGAGGGCAAGGCCAACGGGACGAAAGCCCGGCTTAAGAAAGCTTTGGCGCATCAATAATTTGCAGTCTAGCATATTGACCAACTCGTGCCTATCGGCGTTTCACGATTCGTTTGGCAAACACGGCAAGAAAATGCGGGCTGACCGATTTCCCCTCTCATGATTCGCGATAACCTCGTCGGTGACGCCGCGCGACCTGACGTTCCAGGATAACCTGCGCCTCTTCTAGGCTGGCATGGAATGTCGCCGCCTGCCGCCCACGCGTTCCGATCCGGCCCCAATGGCGAAACACCGCCACGTCGCCGAAGAGCGTTGGCTCGAGTGAGAGCATGTAGAAGCGCGCCATGTTGCTGGCGGCATCTACGCGGCGAAAATGGCGGGTTGCGGGGAGGGGCAGAGTGTTTGACATGCCGCCGATTCTGGCGAAGCGCGGAATCGGCGTCCAACGAGAGTTTTGAATCGATCCGGCCGGATCGATTCAATTTGGTGATGCATAATCAGTCCTGCGGTCCTTTGCGCCCGGAAACGGGCGGCAACTTCACCTCGATTGCGGCAAGGCCTGCCACCAGCTCACTCATGCTCTTCGCACCCAGAAGCAGTGAAAGCTCACGCTCGTATTCATGGGCAAGCGCAATCATCTCGCCATAGATGCCCTTGCCCGCCGCTGTCAGTTCCAGGTGCTCCACACGCCGGTCATCGGCATCCTCGCTGCGTTTCAGCCAGCGCTTTTCCTCCAGCGCCCGCACCGCGCGAGAAACCTTCGTCTTGTGCATGCTGGAATTGCCACCGATCTCGGTGGCGGTCATGCGGCCATAGGTGCCGAGAGCGGCCAGCGCCCGCCATTCCGGCCGCGTCATGCGGTAGCGTGCGCGATACTGTGCGGCGAAACGCTGGCTCACCCGCTCAGCCGCCTGGTTGAGGCGATAGGGCAGGAAGGTTTCGAGATTGAAGTCCATCGATGGCGCCTTGATGGTTACAAAATGGACAGTTACATCTGCAACCATCTAAGCCTGCTTGAAGAGGAGGGCAAGCCATGTCCGAGAGCACCAACAGCCTGAAATACATGCCGGGCTTCGGCAACGACTTCGAGACGGAATCCCTGCCGGGCGCGCTGCCGCAGGGCCAGAACAGCCCGCAGAAATGCAATTATGGCCTCTATGCCGAACAGCTCTCCGGCTCGCCCTTCACCGCGCCGCGCGGCACCAACGAACGCTCCTGGCTCTACCGCATCCGCCCGAGCGTGCGTCACACCCGCCGCTTCTCCAATGCCAGCTATCCGCACTGGAAGAGCGCGCCCTGCCTCGACGACCATTCCCTGCCGCTCGGCCAGCTGCGCTGGAACCCTCTGCCTGCGTCGGCGGAAACCCAGAACTTCCTTGAGGGCATCCGCACCATGACGACGGCGGGCGACGTGCTGACCCAGGTCGGCATGGCCGCGCACGCCTATACGTTCAACGCCGATATGGTGGACGACTATTTCTTCAACGCCGACGGGGAATTGCTGGTCGTGCCGCAGCTCGGCGCCGTCAGGATCTTCACCGAAATGGGCATCATGGATGTCGAGCCACTGGAGATCGCCCTCATTCCGCGCGGCATGATGTTCAAGGTCTCCCGCTTGGGCGAGGGCGATACCTGGCGCGGCTATATCTGCGAGAACTACGGCGCGAAATTCACGCTGCCGGATCGCGGCCCGATCGGCGCCAACTGCCTTGCGAATCCACGCGACTTCAAGACGCCCGTCGCCGCCTATGAGGACAAGGAGACGCCCTGCCGGGTGCATGTCAAATGGTGCGGCAAGTTCTTCGTCACCGAGATCGGCCATTCGCCGCTCGATGTCGTCGCCTGGCACGGCAATTACACGCCGTTCAAGTACGACCTTCGCACCTATTCACCCGTTGGCGCGATCCTCTTCGACCATCCGGATCCGTCGATCTTCACCGTCCTGACGGCACCGACCGAGGAAGCCGGCACGGCCAATATCGACTTCGTCATCTTCCCGCCGCGCTGGATGGTGGCCGAACATACCTTCCGCCCGCCATGGTATCACCGCAATATCATGAGTGAATTCATGGGGTTGATCCATGGCCAGTACGACGCCAAGGAAGAAGGCTTCGTGCCGGGCGGCATGAGCCTGCACAACATGATGCTGCCGCATGGCCCTGACGCGACGGGCTTCGAGAAGGCCTCGAACACCGACCTGAAGCCGGTGAAGCTCGACCATACCATGGCCTTCATGTTCGAGACCCGCTATCCGCAGCAGCTCACCAAGTTCGCCGCCGAACTGGAAACGCTGCAGGACAACTATCTCGAATGCTGGGATGGGCTGGAGCGCAAGTTCGACGGCACGCCGGGCATCAAATGAAATCAGCCGCCCTGCCAGGCTTTCACCGCTTCCAGCGGCCAGACGAGCATCAGGATGTTGAGCGTCAGGCCATCCCGGATGAGATAGGTGGTCGTCGCCTCGAAGATAATGATGATTGCCACACTGGCCCAGACAGGCAGGCGCGAGGCCAGGAAAAAGCCGACGACCATGGCGAGGATGTCGGCGCTCGAATTGATCACGCTGTCGCCGAAATAATCGAGCGAGATCGTCGACTCCCGGTAGCGATTGATGATCATGTCGGTGTTTTCGAGGATTTCCCAGGCGCATTCGACGATCAGGGACAGCACGAGGCGCACATTGATGCTGGTTTTGCGCAGGAGCAGCGTGAAGAGGCCGAAGAACAGGATGCCGTGAATGATGTGGCTCGGCGTGTACCAATCGCTGAGATGTTGCGAGTTTTCCGAAGAAATCACGACGCCATGCCAGAGTTTGACATATCCGCACTTGCAGATAAGCGGCTGACCCATCGTATAAAGGATGGTGGCCGTTGCCGCGATGAAGGCGGCGGCGATCAGCAGGGAGTTTTGGACCGAGCGGTTCACGCGGAATTCCTTGAAGAATGCGATGCGCCGTGGGAGCGGCGCACGAGGGTGGAGACAGGCAACCGGAAGATGACACCATCTGACGGCTGCAAACAAGATCGGGAGAGACGTGCATGAAACTTGCGACGCTGAAAAATTCCACCCGTGACGGCCGGCTGGTCGTCGTTTCGCGTGACCTGACGCGCTGCTCGGAGGTCGGGCATATCGCCCGCACCCTGCAGAATGCCCTTGATGACTGGGACCATGTCGCGCCGCGCCTCGAGCGCGTGGCGGAAGGGCTGGAAACCGGCGCGCAGCCGACTGCACGCTTCCATGAACACGATGCCGCCTCTCCCCTGCCGCGCGCCTATGCCTGGGCGGATGGCTCGGCCTATGTCAACCATGTCGAACTGGTGCGCAAAGCCCGCAACGCCGACATGCCGGACAGCTTCTGGACCGACCCCCTGATGTACCAGGGCGGTTCCGACAGTTTTCTCGGACCGCGCGATCCGATCCTAGCGGCGGACGAAGCCTGGGGCATCGACATGGAAGCCGAGATCGCCGTCATCGTCGGCGACGTGCCGATGGGTGCGAGCGTCGAGGAAGCCCGCGATGCCATCAAGCTCGTTATGCTCGTCAACGATGTGTCGCTGCGCGGTCTCATCCCCGCCGAACTCGCCAAGGGCTTTGGCTTCTTCCAGTCGAAACCCTCCTCCGCCTTCTCGCCGGTCGCCGTTTCGCCCGATGAACTGGGCGACGCCTGGAAGGACGGCAAGCTCCACCTGCCGCTTCTCGTCTCGCTCAACGGCAAGGCCTTCGGCAAGGCCGATGCCGGCGTGGACATGACCTTCGACTTCGGCCAGCTCGTCGCGCATGCGGCAAAGACCCGGCCGCTCGTCGCCGGCACGATCATCGGTTCCGGTACGGTCTCCAACAAGCTCGACGGTGGCCCCGGCAAGCCCGTCTCCGAGGGCGGCGCCGGCTATTCCTGCATCGCCGAGATCCGCACCATCGAGACAATCGCCACCGGTACGCCCAAGACACCCTTCATGAAATTCGGCGACACCGTGCGCATCGAGATGAAGGACAAGACGGGGCACTCGATCTTCGGAGCGATCGAGCAGACGGTCAAGAAATACGAAAAGGAGTGATCGGGTGAGCAACGACATCGTGCTTTTCGATTACTGGCGCTCGTCCGCCAGCTACCGCGTGCGCATCGCGCTCGCGAGCCTGGGGCTAGCCTATGTCAGGCAATCCGTCGATCTGCTCGCCGGCGCCCAGCGCTCCGAGGAACACCGCGCCCGCAATCCGCAGGGGCTCGTTCCAGCGCTGCTGATCGATGGGCACATGTTGACGCAATCGCTCTCGATCATCGAATATCTCACGGAAACGCGCCCTGAGGCGCGTTTCCTCCCCACCGACCCGCTCGGCCGACAGCGTGTACGCACGCTTTCCTATGCCATCGCCATGGAAATCCACGCCATCTGCAACACCGGCGTCATCGGCCATGTCCTTGAGATCACCGGCGGAGGGGACGACGTTCGCAGCGCCTGGATGAAGAAATTCATCGGCGAGGGTCTTTCCGCCGTCGAAGTCCTGTTGGACGATCCCGCCACCGGCACCTTTTGCCACGGCGACACGCCGACCATGGCCGATTTCTGCCTCGTGCCGCAGGTTTACAATGCCGATCGCTGGGGCGTCGACATTTCCGGCCTCACGCGGGTGCGGCGCATTGCGGAAACCTGCAACGCTCTCCCGGCGTTCAAGGCCGCGCATCCGGATACAGTGAAGGGGCTGTGAGCTCGCCAATCTGGTAAAGGGACCATACCCAGAAAAGATCGCCCCGCACGAGGCAGGGCGATCCGTTCGTTCGCCTATCAGGCGACATCGCCCATGCAGACGTATTTCAGTTCCAGATAGTCGTCCGCACCGTGTGCGGAACCTTCGCGGCCGAGGCCGGACTGCTTGATGCCGCCGAAGGGGGCTGCCTCCGAGGAGATGAGGCCGGTATTGACACCGACCATGCCATATTCCAGGGCTTCCGCAACCTTCCAGACCTTCTTGAGATCACCGGCGAAGAAGTAGGCGGCGAGACCGAACTCGGTGTCGTTCGCCTGTTCGATGACGTCCTCGACCGTGTCGAAGCGGAAGAGCGGCGCGACGGGACCAAAGGTTTCTTCACGAGCAACCGTCATGCCGCGCACGACGCCCTTGAGCACCGTCGGCTCGAAGAACGTGCCGTTGCCGGCAATGCGCTTGCCGCCGGCAACGACGGTTGCGCCCTTGGAAACGGCGTCGGCGATATGGGCCTCGACCTTGTCGATGGCGGCTTCCTCGATCAGCGGGCCGATCGTCACGCCCTTGTCGAAGCCGTTGCCCACAGAGAGTTCAGCGACCTTCCTCGCCAGCTTTTCGGCAAAGGCGTCATAGACGCTCGACTGAACATAGATGCGGTTGGCGCAGACGCAGGTCTGGCCGGCATTGCGGTACTTCGACACCATGGCACCTTCGACGGCTGCGTCGAGATTGGCGTCGTCGAAGACGATGAAGGGCGCGTTGCCGCCGAGCTCGAGGCTGACCTTCTTGATCTGGTCCGAGCACTGGCGCATCAGGATACGGCCGACTTCCGTCGAACCGGTGAACGAGATTTTCCGGACCTTCGGGTTGAAGCAAAGCTCCTTGCCGATCGCCGGGCCATCCGTACCGAGGATAACGTTGAACACGCCGGAGGGAATGCCGGCCTTTACCGCGAGCACGGCAAGCGCGATCGCCGAAAGGGGCGTCTGTTCGGCGGGCTTGGAGACGACCGTGCAGCCGACGGCGAGCGCCGGCGCGATCTTGCGGGCGATCATCGCCGCCGGGAAGTTCCACGGCGTGATCGTGCCAACGACGCCGACCGGCTGCTTGATGACGAGCATGCGCTTATCGACGGACGGGGCAGGGATCGTCTCGCCGTTGATGCGCTTGGCTTCCTCGGCATACCACTCGACATAGGAGGCGGCGTAGAGGATTTCGCCTTTGGCTTCCGCCAGCGGCTTGCCCATTTCGGCGGTCAGGATCGCGGCGAGCTCATCGGCATTGGCGATGATCAGGTCGAACCATTTGCGCAGGAGAACGCTGCGGTCCTTGGCCGGGCGGGCGGTCCAGAGGACTTGAGCCTTGTAGGCGGCGTCGATGGCGGCTGCCGTCTCTGTCGCGCCCATTTCCGGCAGCGTCGCCAGCTTTTCACCGGTCGCAGGGTTCAGCACGTCGAAGGTCTCTGTGCCGTTGCCGCCGATCCAGTTGCCGTTCACATAGCCGGCATCGCGCAGAAGGTCGGTCGACTTCAGGTGCTTGGTAAGTGCATCGTGGAAGGCCATGAATTCGTTCCTTTCGGACATAGACGGTCGTTCACCCGGAGCGCTTGCTCCGGGTGTCGTCCTGGGAGATTTGGTTCAGTCGTTTGCGTCGCCGATCAGGCAGCGCGGGCTTCGACCATTGCAGCTTCGAGAATGTCGAGCGCCTCGGCGAAAACCTCGTCCTGGATTGTGATCGGTGCGAGGAAGCGGATGACGTTGCCGTGCACGCCGCAGGTGAGCAGGATCAGGCCCTTTTCGAGGGCTTTCAGGCGCACTTTGTTGGCGAATTCGGCGCTCGGCTGCTTCGTCGCGACATCGTTGAACTCGACGGCGTTCATGAAGCCCGGGCCACGAATATCGACGATCTCCGGAACCTTGTCCTGCAGCGAGGCAAGACGCTGCTTGAGGCGCGCGCCGAGGTTTTCCGCGCGGTTGCAGAGGTCTTCATCCTTGATGACGTCGAGAACGGCATGGGCCGCCGCAACGCCGATCGGGCTGCCGGCATAGGTGCCGCCGAGACCACCCGGACCGGGGGCATCCATGATTTCGGCGCGGCCGGTAACGGCTGCGATCGGGAAGCCGCCGCCCAGGCCCTTGGCCATGGTCATCAGGTCGGCCGTAACGCCATAGTGCTCCATGGCGAACAGCTTGCCGGTGCGGGCAAAGCCGGTCTGCACTTCGTCGGCGATCAGCAGGATGCCGTGCTGGTCGCAGATATCGCGCAGTGCCTTCATGAAATTGACGGGGACCGGGTAGAAGCCGCCTTCGCCCTGCACCGGCTCGACGATGATCGCCGCGACACGGTTCGGGTCGACATCGGCCGCAAACAGCTTCTTCAGCACGGAAAGCGACTGTTCGACGGTCGTGCCATGCATCTCGACCGGGAACGGCGCGTGATAGACATCGGCCGGCATCGCGCCGAAACCGACCTTGTAGGGAACGACCTTGCCGGTCAGCGCCATACCCATGAAGGTACGGCCGTGGAAGCTGCCGGTGAAGGCGATAACGGCCTGACGACCGGTCGCGGCGCGGGCGATCTTGACGGCGTTTTCAACGGCTTCGGCACCGGTGGTGACGAAGATCGTCTTTTTGGCGAAGTTGCCGGGGGTGACGGCGTTCAGGCGCTCGGCGAGCTCGACATAGTTCTCGTAGGGCACGACCTGGTGGCAGGTGTGGGTGAAACGGTCGAGCTGCTTCTTGACGGCTTCGATGACGCGCGGGTGGCGGTGGCCGGTGTTGACGACGGCGATACCGGCGGCGAAGTCGATATAGCGGTTGCCTTCCTTGTCCCAGATTTCCGCATTTTCCGCACGGTCGGCGTAGATCTGCGTGGTCATGCCGACGCCGCGCGAAATGGCGGCATTCTTGCGATCGGTAAGGGGCGTGGCGGTCATGGCGCTATCCTGAATCTGGAGGCTTCGTTGATCTGGTCCAAGGCAATCCCGACCGCAGAACCGCAGTGCGCTTTTGCTGGAATTGCGATAACTTACATTTTTTCTGCAAGTCTCAAGTGGAATTCCTACATTTTTTCTGTAAGAATGCAATATGGATTTTACGCGGGCAATGCGACGGTTTTTAGAGCCGTGCTTGGCCGGCCTGATGCTATAAGCAAACCATAATACAGAATCAGGGATTGGCGCGATGGGTTCCGAGGAACCGGTGCACTACAAGGTGGCGGAGGCCGCCCGGCTTGCCGGTGTTTCGGCCTCGACGCTCCGGCTCTGGGAGACGCAGGGCCTCGTCGTTCCCGGACGCTCGGAGACCGGCCACCGGCAATATAGCGGCGATGATGTCGCCCGGCTGAAACGCATCGCCTGGTATCGCACCGAACGCGGCCTGAACCCGGCCGCCATTCGCGAGGCTCTCGATGCGGAAGATCCCACCGCCGATACGCATGCGCCCGAAGGCGATGCGCCGCAGGGCGTCGGACGCAAGCTGCGCAGCCTTCGGCATGATGCGGGCAAGACGCTGGAACAGGTGGCCGGCGATATCGGCATCGCGACCTCCGTTCTCTCGACCTTCGAGCGTACCTCGCAGGGCGTGACCTTCCGCGTATTGCATAATCTGGCCGAATATTACGGCACGACGGTCTCGAAGCTCTCAGGCGAGGAAGAGAACGACAACCGCTCCGTCGTGCGCTCAGGCGAATGGAAACTCTGGCCCGAGACCTCGCCCGGCGTCACCGTGCAGGTGCTGGCGGACGGGCGCAACATGATGGATTGCCACCGCTTCGTGCTGGCGCCCGGCGCCTCCTCGGACGGCGCTTACAAACACGAGGGCGAAGAATTCGTACACGTCCTGTCGGGGCGCATCGAACTGGTGCTCGACGGCCATGAATTCCATGACCTGGGCCCCGGCGACAGCCTCTATTTCGAAAGCGCCCGCCGCCACGCCTGGCGCAATCGCCATGACGGCGAGACGGTGCTGATCTGGATCAATACGCCGCCGACGTTCTAACCACGGCGCTTGAGTTGCTGTTCGCGGAAGAAGATGAACAGGCCGGAGGCGACGATGAAGCCGGCGCCTATCAGCATGGCCGGGCGCGGCGCATCGCCGAAGAACATCCAGCCGAACAGCACAGCCCAGAGCAGCAGCGTGTATTGCAGCGGCACCACGGTCGAGGCATCGGCAAGCTTCAGCGAGCGGTTGACCAGCATATGCGCGCTCATCGCCACGATGCCGAGCAGGCTCAAAAGCCCGAAATCGACGCCGCTCACCGGCGCCCAGCCGGCCGGATCGGTAAGGCACCAGATACCGGAAAAGATGGCCGCACCGGCAATCTGCCAGAAGACCAGCGTCGTATCCGGCGTCGCGCGCAGCGAGCGGCCGAGCACCATCGCAAAGGCGAAGGCAAGGCTGCCGGCGAGCGCGATGAGGGCGGGAAGCGTGAACGTGTCCTTCGAAGGCTCAAGCGCGATCACGACGCCGACGAAACCGATGAGGATCGCCGTCCAGCGCCGCCAGCCGACCTTTTCACCCAGCATCAGCGGTGAGAGTGCGGCAACATAGATGGGCGCGGCAAGCCAGTAGGTCATGGCGTCGGCCAGCGGCATATACGCAACCGCGAAATAGAAGCCGGACGCCTCGAAAGCGAAGAGCGCGGATCGGATGAAATGCAACTTCGGCCGCTCAACTTCCACGAGGCGACGAAAGCCGACGCGCCAGAAGAACGGCGCGAGCACGACGAGGGCCGCGATGCTGCGGATCAGCATGAGCTGGCCGACGGAATAGGTCGCGACCAACCATTTGCCGAGCACGTCGTTCAGCGAGAACATGACCATACCCAGCAGCATCAGCAACACGCCGAGACGCGCGGTGCCGGTGACGGAGGAGGGGGCGGCGATGTCGGTCATATCAGGCACTCGGGTCTTGGGGATGTTGCGGCTGTGACACATTCGCCGCAGGCGATCCAGTCAGCAATTTTGATCGCAGCATCAAACGCGGTGCAATCATGTCGCCATTGTCAGCCGCGGCGGGCGACGAGGATGCCAGCCAGCACGATCAGCCCGCCCAAGGCCTGCATCATGCCGATCGGCTCCGACAACACGATCCAGGCGAGAAGGGCGGCAACGACGGGCGCCATCAACAGCGTCAGCGCGGAGAAGGCGGTCGGCAGGTGGGCAAGCGCATAGGTGAAAAGCCCCTGGCCGCCGACATGGCTGATCATGGCAAGGCCGGCGACCATCGCCCAACCGAACAGCGTCATGGGCACCAGGCCGCCTTCGAAGGCGAAAGCGATGGGCAGCATGCAGACAGCCGCGGAAACGGTCGTCCAGACCAGAATGCGTGGCGCAGAGAACCGCGCGCGGACATGGCCAAGCGCCAGCATGTAGCAGGCATAGAAGAACGCGGCCGTGATGGCCGTGGCGTCACCCGCCAATTGTCCCCCACCGATCGCCTGGGGACCGCCCTTCAGCACCACGATCCCGATGAGTGCGAGTGCAAGCCCCGCCAGGAAGACCGGCGTGATGCGGGCTCGGAAGAACAGCCAGGAACCGAGCGTGACGAAAACCGGCGCCAGATTGGCGAGCAGCGTGGCGTTGGCGACGGAGGTCATATGCAAGGCAAGATGCCAGGCGACGAGATCGATGGCGAGGAACACACCGGGCAGCAGCAGAAAGACATAATCGCGGAGGCCGGAGGGCTGCTCATCTGCTTGTTTCCCCAGGCGGGACATCAGAAGGAACGGCAGGATGGCAAGCGAGACGCGCCAGAACGCCGTTGCCAGTGGACCGACCTCCGAGAGCCGCACAAAAATCGGCGAGCCACCGATGGCAATGCCCCCTAGGAGAAGCGCGGCAACGGCAAGACGGGTCTGGGAGGGAGAGGAAGTCTGAGACACGGGCAGCAGTCCGATCATCGCGAAAGCAGCGGGCTATCAGACCGCGTCGCCTGGAACCATACGGCACCCGCTAATTTATGCGGAAATCTTTGGACACATACAAAAGACGGCACCCTTTCGAGCGCCGCCTTCCGAGACTTGCCTTGACGCTTAAGCCGCGTCGGGGCGGTGAACCGTCTTCACTTCGAGGAAGTCCTCGAGGCCGAACATGCCGCCTTCACGGCCGTTGCCCGACTGCTTGTAGCCGCCGAAGGGGCTGCCGTAGCGGTGCGGACCACCGTTGATATGCACCATGCCGGCACGCAGACGGGCGGCGACGCGCTCGGCGCGCTCCGGATTACCGGTCTGGAGATAGGCGGCAAGGCCATAGGCCGTGTCATTGGCGATCGCGATGGCTTCCTCTTCGGTGTCGAAGGGGATGATGGCGAGAACCGGGCCGAACACCTCTTCACGGGCAATGCGCATCTCGTTGTTGACGTCGGCGAAGATCGTCGGCTTGACGAAATAGCCGGTCTCGAAACCTTCCGGCTTGCCCGGGCCGCCGACGAGAAGGCGGGCACCTTCCGCAACACCCGCTTCGATCAGCGCCTGCACGCGGCCGAACTGGATGTGCGAGACGAGCGGGCCGATATGGGTGCCTTCCTGTTCCGGATTGCCGACGGTCGCTTCCTTGCCCACGCGCTCGGCGATCTCGACCACCTTGTCATAGGCGGAGCGCTCGACGAGCATGCGGGTCGGCGCGTCGCAGGACTGGCCGGAATTGTTGAAGCATTCGCGGACCGTGCCGGAAACGCGGTCCTCGAGGTCCGCATCGGCGAAGACGAGGTTCGGCGATTTGCCGCCGAGTTCCAGCGTCACGCGCTTGACCGTCTCGGCCGCATCCTTGCTGACGGCGATGCCGGCGCGGGTGGAGCCGGTGAAGGACATCATGTCGACGTCCTTGTGCTTGGAGAGCGTCGCACCGCATTCGATGCCGTCGCCGTTGACGAGGTTGAAGGTGCCCGCCGGGAAGCCGGCCTCATGCACCATCTCGGCATAGAGCATGGCGTTGAGCGGCGTGAATTCCGAAGGTTTCAGAATGCAGGTCGAGCCCGTGGCAAGCGCCGGCACGACCTTCAGCGCGATCTGGTTGATCGGCCAGTTCCACGGCGTGATGAGGCCGCACACGCCGATCGGCTCGCGGCGCACGATGTCGCCGTTCGGCAGCACGTCGCGGCTCTTCAGGCGCTTCAGCGCGTCGATGAAGCCCTGGAGATGGCCGACGCCGACATCGGCCTGCTGCTCGGTGCTCATGGTGATGGGCGCGCCGAGTTCCCGCGTGATGGTGCGAGCCATCTCGTCATAGCGGCGCTTGTAGATTTCGAGCAGCTTTTCGAGCAGGGCGAGGCGCTCTTCGACGCTGGTCTGGCTGTAGGTCGCAAAAGCCTTCTTGGCGGCGGCGACGGCGCGGTCGATATCGGCCGCCGTACCCATGGTGATGACCGCGATCGGCTTTTCCGTTGCCGGGTTGATCACCGCGAGGTCATTGGCCTTCAGCGGATCGACCCACTGGCCGTCGATGTAGAATTTGCGCTTGTCGAGCATGCTTTTCTCCCGTCACTTCTGTTTTTCATCGAGCCAGTCCCTGATGAGCTGGCGGTAGCGTTCGCCGCTGAAACTCGGAAAATGGCCGCCATGCACCAGCCGCACCGGCAGGGTCATGAGCCGTTCCATCGAGGCGATGTAGTCTTTCCCATCGGAATGATAGGTGTCCTCGATCAGCGGACCGTCATAGACGATGTCGCCTGAGAACAGAATTTCGGATGCCTTCTCGTAGAGCGCAATACCCCCCGGGGAGTGGCCTGGCGTGTGTATGACCTCGAAATGGCGATCGCCGAGATCGATCACATCACCGTCTTCGAGAATGCGCGTCGCTGACGCCCGCTTCACGGCGTAACATTTCGAGCAATAGGGTTCCGGCGGCAGCGCGTCGAAAATCTCGTCGGTGACATAGGGATCGGCAAGCGTGTTTTCCCGTGTCGGATTTGCGAGAAGATCGGCTTCGGCGGAATGCACGGCACGGCATTCGAATTCGTGATGGCAGCCGATATGATCGAAATGGGTGTGGCTGGCCACCGCGATCAGGTCGCGCTCCGTCACCAGCGGCACCCATTGCGTGAGCGACACGACACCCATGCCGCTATCGACCAGCATGTCGCGGTCACGCCCGCGCACATGCCAGATGTTGCAGCGGTAGAATTCCTGGATATAGGGCTCGGAAATGGCGGTAACGTCGTCGTCGAGACGCCGCACGCTGTACCAATCCTCCGGGCGGATGCGCTGCATGACCCTTACACTCCCGCTCCGTCCTGAAGCACGACGATGCTATCCGCCTTCAGCCGAAGGTCAAGCTCGGCGCCGGCTTCAGGATTGTCGGTCTGGGGAAGGTGGGCCGTCAGGACCGTATCGCCCGCCGTAACATGGCAACGGTGATGCGTGCCGAAGAAGGCGCTGCCGGTGATGCGGCCGCGGCCGAGCGAGACGGTCGGCACATCCGCATTGGCGGTGCGGAAATGCTCCGGGCGAATGCAGAGCGTGACGTCCTTGCCGACCGCAGGCGAACCGGAAACGAAGGCGGAGGCGGGCAGCGCCACGCGGCCAAGCGCGGTTTCCATCTTGGCTTCGCCACCGGAAATGCCACGCACCTTCGCCGGCAGGAAATTGGCCTCGCCCATGAAGCCGGCGGAAAACAGCGAACGAGGGCGCATATAGATCGAGGCCGGCGTGCCGACATCCTCGATCCGGCCCTTGTTCATCACGACGATACGGTCGGCGATCGCCATCGCCTCTTCCTGATCGTGCGTAACATGCACGAAGGTCGTGCCGACGCGCTTCTGGATCGCCTTCAATTCATCCTGCATCTGCCGGCGCAGTTTCAGATCGAGTGCGCCGAGCGGCTCGTCGAGCAAAAGTACATGCGGATCGACAGCGAGCGCACGGGCGAGCGCTACGCGCTGCCGCTGGCCACCGGAGAGTTCATGCGGCTTCTTGGCCGAGGACGCCCTGAGGCCGACGAGATCGAGAAAGGAGAACGCCTTCTCGAAGCGTTCGGCCTTGCCCATGCCGCGCATGCGGAGACCGAAGCCGACATTGTCGCGCAGGCACATATGCGGGAACAGGGCATAATCCTGGAACATCGTCGTCGTCGGGCGTTTGGCCGGCGAGACATGGGTCATGTCCTCACCGCCGATGGAAATGGTGCCCGAGGTCGGTTCGATGAAGCCGCCGAGAATGGAGAGCAGGGTGGTCTTGCCGCAGCCGGAGGGACCGAGCAGCACGATGAACTCGCCGGCGGCGATATCGAGCGAGACATCGTCGAGCGCCCGGAACGAACCGAAGACCTTGGTGGCGTTGCGGATGGAAACGTCGGCGGTCATGAGGATTTCCCGGTTTTGCGGAAGACGGTGAATTCCATCACGACAAGGAACGCGATGGAGATGAGGAAGACGACGCTGCCGATGGCATTGGTCTTGGGATCGAGGCCGGAGCGTAGCATGCTCCAGATTTCGACGGGCAGCGTCACGTCGAAGCGCGACAGCAGGAAGGCAACGATGAACTCATCCCAGCTGAAGGTGACGGACAGGAAGAAGGCGGCGAGGATCGAGGGCAGCAGCATGGGAGCCGTGACGAGCAGCATGACCTGCCAATCCCGAGCGCCGAGATCGCGCGCCGCCCGCTCGATATTCACCTGATGCCCGCCCATCGAAGCATAGATGATGGCAAAGCAGAGCGGCAGGTTGATCACCACATGGCCGATGCCGACGGTGACGAGCGAGAGACGCAGGCCGCTGATGTTGAGAATGGAGAGCAGGCCAAGCCCGATGATCAGCGTGCTGACCGTCATCGGCGCAACGATCAGGCCGCGCAGCAGGCCCGAGGCCGGCAGCGTGTAGCGGGCGAAGGCATAGGCCGCCAGGAAGCCGAGCACGCAGGCGACGGCCGACGAAATCAGCGCGACCAACAGCGAATTGCCGAGCGCCGCCATCAGCTTGCCATCGGCAAAGATCGCCTCGTACCAGCGCAGCGTCAGGCCATTCAGCGGCGGCACGGGAAGTGAACCATCCTGGAAGGAGAACAGCACCAGCACGACGACCGGCAGGAAGATGAAAAGATAGATGAGGCCGGCATAGAGCGCGACGAGGGTGGTGGAAAGATGGCGCATGATCAGGTTCTCTCCATCTTCAGCCAGCGCGCGCAGGCGATATAGGCGAGCGTGACGACGACCATCAGCACCAGCGAAAGGGCGGCCGCCATCGGAAAATCCGCCCGCCTTCCGAGTTGCAACATGATGACCTGCGGCAGCACCAGCTCGTTGTTGCCGCCGAGGATCTGCGGCGTGATGTAGTCGCCGATGCACAGAACGAAGGTCAGGAAGGCGCCGACCATGATGCCGGGCAGCGTCAGCGGCAGAACGACGAACCAGAAGGTCTGGAAAGCATTCGCCCCGAGGTCCGCCGCCGCACGGCGATAGTTCGGCGAAAGCTGGATGAGATTGGCATAGATCGTCAGCGTCAGCAGCATGACGAAGAAATGCACGAAGCCGATGACTGTGCCGGTGCGGTTGGCCGAGAGCTCCAAGGGTTCGGCGATCACGCCGAGCCAAAGCAGCGTCTGGTTGACCACACCGCCTTTGGAAAGCACCAGCAGCCAGGAATAGGAGCGCACCACATAGGAGGTCCAGAACGGCAGGATCGCCATGATGAGCGCGAAGCGCCGCCATTTCTTCGGCACGCGCTCGGCGATGATCCAGGCGAGCGGATAGGCGAGCAGGATGGAGATGACCGTCACCGTCGCCGTGATTTCCAGCGAGACGACCAAGCCCTTGAAAAAATGCGCCTTGCCGAAGAAGGCGATGTAGTTGTCGAGCGTCCAGGTCGCGACGATTTCGCGTCCCTGCCGCGTCCAGAAGCTGATTGCCGCCATATAGGCGAAGGGCACGAGGAAGAAGAACCCCGTCCAGAGGAGGGCCGGTAGAGCGAAGGCCCAGGCCTTGCGGCGCTCCGTGCGTTCGAGGGCAGTGGCGGTCATGGGGTTGCGGTTCCTTGCTCATAAAGTGCTCGGAGCGTGGATCCTCGGGTCGAGCCCGAGGATGACGAAAGAAGAAAGGTTTGGCGCTCAAAGCAACGGCGCGGCGAGCCGCACCGTTCGATGGGCAGGCAACACAACCTCCCCACCGTCATCCCCGGGCTTGACCCGAGGATCCACCCATCCGCACCAACCTTACTGCTGGAGCGTTTCCGTCCAGATGTCCTGCATCGCCGCGTCCATATCGGCATCGGCGACCGGGTAGAGCTGAGAGTTCTTCAGATATTCCGGCTGCTTGTCCCAGCGCAGCGCCGTCTTCTGCTGGTCGCTCAGGTGTTCACCCGCCTTGGCATTGGCCGGCATCGCCCAGTAGCAGGAGGAGGTCGCAAGCCGTGCCTGGCCCTCGGGGCTGACGATGTACTGCACGAATTTCAACGCGAGATCCTGCTTTTCCGAATCCTTGAAGACGCCGATCGACTGTGCCCAGCGTAGCGCGCCCTGCTTCGGGATCGTCCAGTCGAGGTTCGGCTTTTCCGCCGAAAGGCCGGCCGTCAGCCATTCGCCGCCGCCCACCACGATATCGACTTCGCCGGTCGCCAGCGCCGTCTGCGAGGCGACGACGTCGCTCACCTGGCGGGCGAACTTCTTCATTTCGAACAGCTTTTCCTTGATCGCCGGCAGGTCGTCCTGCTTGAGATCGGCGGTCTTCTTGCCGATGCCGACGGCCGTCAGGCCGACCAT
Source organism: uncultured Shinella sp. (assembly GCF_946479415.1). The sequence continues at coordinate 157,714 of NZ_CAMLFY010000002.1, forward strand.
CGGGAGGTAATAGTCATAGAGCGCGATACGGCCCTTGTATTTGTCCGACCAGACGACCGAAAGGTCTTCCATATCGGCCGGATCGACCTTGGTCTTGTCGTAGGAAATCGTGTTGTAGCCGAATTTTTCGGTGACCGCGTAGACCTTGCCGTCCTTCGTCGTCGTCGCATCCATGCGGACTTCCGGGAAGAGATCGTTCAGCGGCAGCTTGCCGGCCGGCATTTCGCCGAGAATGTCCATGTCGATCGCGCGCGGCACGTCGACGGCGTCGATGACCAGCACATCCCAATCACCGGGACGGGATTGCTCAATGATCGAGATCGCAGCGCCCGTGCCCTCATACTCCTTGAGATTGACCTTGACGTTGTTGGCCTTCTCGAAAGGCTCGACCAGCGCCGGATCGGTATGGTCGCACCAGACGAGAGCGTTCAGTTCGTCCTGCGCGCTCGCGGCAGCAGGAGCAAGCGAAAGGGCGGCGGCGGTGGCAAGGAGCATGCGGCGGGAGAGCCCGCCAAAAATGGTTTTCGTCATTATCGTTCCCTCTGGGTGAAAGCTCTTGGCCCTGGCTAATGGCGTTCATCACGACGCCTTGAGAAAAAGATTGAACGAGTTCATTTTTTAAGTCAATCTCATTTTTGAGGAGATTCCAACGGAGGTTCTGATGGCTGGATTGCGCGCAAAACAGAAGGCGGACAAGACCCGTCGCATTCTTGAATCCGCGACGACGCTGTTCCGCGAGCAGGGCTATGACAGCGCCCGCATCGAGGATATCGCCGAGATGGCGGAAGTCTCCGTCGGCACGCTCTACAACTACTACCAGAACAAGGGTGACATCCTTGTTGCGACCGTCGCCATGGAAGTGACGGAAGTACTGGAAGCCGGCGCGCGCATCGTCGCCAATCCGCCGCTCAACGTCGCCGAGGCGCTGCGCACGCTGATCGAGCAATATTACGATCACTCGCTGTTCTATCTCTCCAAGGAAATGTGGCGCACGGCGATGGCGATCTCCATCCAGCAGCCGGAAACGCCGCTCTCCCGCCGTTACACCGAGCTCGACGGCCAGCTTTGCGCCCAGGTCGTGCAGTTGGTGCGCACGTTGCAGGTCCGCGGCGTCGTCAATGCCAGCATCGACGTCCAGGCCATCGGCGAGGTGCTCTTCAACAACCTCAACCTGATGTTCATGGAGTTCTGCAAGGTCGAGGCCATGCCGATCGAGGACCTGAAGGCCCGCGTCAACGCACAGCACGAACCGCTCGCCACCCTTATCAGCACTATCAAGATCGTCTGAGACTGCAATGACCGAACACGAAACCACCGTTCTCGCCGCCGCCGAGTCCCTCGTCGATGCTTTTTCCCGGCATGACCGCGACGCCTATTTCGCCGCCTTCGCGCCGGAGGCGACCTTCCTCTTCTACAATCTCGACCACACGCTCGATGGCCGCGCGGCCTATGAAGCGGAATGGGCGCTCTGGGAGGAACGGGACGGTTTTCGCGTGCTGGCCTGCCGCTCGACAAACCGCAAGGTCCAGCTCGTCGGCGAGGTCGCGATCTTCACCCATGCCGTGGAAACCGACGTCTCCATCGGCGGTGAAACCGTGACGAACAACGAGCGGGAAACAATCGTCTTCGCACGCAATGCCGCCGGCCGCTGGCTTGCCGTCCACGAGCACCTGTCGGCCACCGCCTGATCTAGCAGCAGCCGTCCTCGGCCTTGCCTGTCGAAAGCTGCTCGAGGATCGGACAATCCGGCCGGTCGTCGCCGTGGCAATGGGCGGAGAGGTGCTCCAACGTGTGCACCATCTCCTGCAGCAGCCGCATCTTCTCCTTCATTTCATCGATATGGGCGCTGGCGATGCGCTTGACGTCGCCGGAGGCGCGGGCGCGATCCTGCCAGAGCGCCAGCAGGTCGCGAATCTGTGCGATGGAAAAACCGAGATCGCGCGACCGGCGGATGAAGGACAAGGTCGAGAGGTCCTTCGGGCCATAGGTCCGGTAGCCGGAGCCGGTGCGGCCGGCGGCGCGAATGAGGCCGATCTGCTCGTAATGCCGGATCATCTTGGGCGTCACGCCCGTCGTCTCCGCCGCTTCGCCGATATTCATGCCTGATCTCCCTTATGGAACGGCAGCTTGAAGCGCTTGAGGCGCAGCGCATTCGAGACGACGAAGACGCTGGACAGCGCCATGGCACCCGCCGCCAGCGCCGGGGAAAGCTGGATGCCGAAAGACGGATAGAGGAAACCCGCAGCAACCGGGACCAGGGCGACATTATAACCGAACGCCCAGAACAGGTTCTGCCTTATGTTGCGCATGGTCGCCCGCGACAGGGCGATACCGACGGCGACACCGCGCATGTCGCCGGCCATCAGCACGATGTCGGCGCTTTCGATGGCCACGTCCGTGCCGGTGCCGATGGCAATGCCCGTGTCGGCCGCCGCCAGCGCCGGTGCATCGTTGATGCCATCGCCGACGAAGGCGACTTTCTTTGCCCCATCGGCGGAAAGCGCCTTCACGGCGGCTACCTTGCCATCGGGCAGGACCTCGGCCATTACCTTGCCGATCCCGAGCTTCGCGGCCACGGCCTCGGCGGTGCGGCGGTTGTCGCCCGTAATCATCGCGACCTCGATGCCGAGCGCCCTCAGCGCCGACACGGCCTCCTTCGTCGTCGGTTTGACCGGATCGGTGACGGCGAACAGGGCCGCAAGCCTGCCGTCGATGGCAGCATAAAGCGGCGAGGCACCCTCGGCGGCCAGCCGCTCGGCATCGTCAGCGAAGACGGAGGTGTCGAGTCCGAGGGAGTTCACGAACCCTGCGGAGCCCGCCTGCACCTTTCGGCCGGCGACGACGGCCGAGATGCCTTGGCCGGAGATCGCCACGAAATCGCCGGCTGCGGAAAGCTCGATCCCCTCGTTCACTGCGGCCTCGTGAATGGCGGCGGCAATCGGATGCTCCGAATGGACTTCCGCAGCAGCGACTAGGGCAAGTACCTCTTCGCGCGCAAAACCCTCCGCCGGAATGATTTCGGTCAAGGTCGGATGGCCGAGCGTCAGCGTGCCGGTCTTGTCGACGGCGACGATGTCCGTTGCCTCGAGCGTTTGCAGCGCCGTGCCCCGGCGGAAGAGCACGCCGAGTTCGGCGGCGCGGCCGGTGCCGGTGATGACCGAGGTCGGCGTCGCGAGCCCCATGGCGCAGGGGCAGGCGATGATGAGCACCGCCACCGCATTGACCAGCGCATGGGCCAGAACCGGGCTCGGCCCGAAGACCAGCCAGAGGCCGAACGTCAGAAGTGCGACGGCCATGACGGCGGGCACGAACCATTGCGTGACGCGATCGACCAGCGCCTGGATCGGTAGTTTCGCCGCCTGCGCATCCTCGACCATGCGGATGATCTGCGAGAGAGCCGTATCGGCGCCCACGCGGGTGGCGCTGAAGGTGAAGGAACCCGTCGTGTTGACGGTGCCGCCGGTGACGCTGTCGCCCGCCTTGCGTGCGACGGGCATCGGCTCGCCTGAAATCATGGATTCGTCGATATAGGAACTGCCCTCCGTCACCTCGCCATCGACCGGCACTTTCTCGCCCGGCCGCACGAGAACCATGTCACCGGGCACGACGCTTTCCAGCGGCACGTCCTCGGCCTTGCCATCCCGCAGCACGCGGGCGGACTTGGCGCGCAGGCCCGCCAGATGGCGGATCGCCTCACCGGTGCGGCCCTTGGCGCGTGCTTCCAGATAGCGGCCGGCGAGGATCAGCGTGACGATGACGGCCGCCGCCTCGAAATAGACATTCGCCGTGCCGCCCGGCAACAGGGCCGGCGCGAAGGTGGCGAAGGTCGAAAAACTCCAGGCGGCGAGCGTTCCGATCACCACAAGCGAATTCATATCCGGCGCAAGGCGCAGCAGGCTCGGCACCCCCTTGCGGAAAAAGCGCAAACCCGGCCCCGCGAGCACCAGCGTCGCCAGGATGAACTGGATGAGGCGACTCGTCTGAATGCCCAGCGTTTCGTGGATGAAGTGGCCGAAGGCGGGGAAGGCATGCGCCCCCATCACCATCACGAAGAGCGGCGCCGTCAGAAGGGCGGCAATCGTGAGATCGCGCCGCAGAATTTTGGCTTCGCCCGCCCTGCGATCTTCTTCGGTAGGGGCGGTGGCTGTCTCCCGAATAGCCTTGTAGCCGATCCGCTCGATGGCAGCGGCAACGTCCTCAAAGGAAACGGCCCCTCTGAGGAAACGCACGCGGGCACGCTCCTGCGCAAGGTTCGCGGTCGCATCGAGAACGCCCGGAAGGGCTTTCAGCGCTTTTTCCACCCGGCCGATGCAGGAGGCACAGGTCATGCCCTCGACAGGAAATTCGAGCACATCTTCGGCGACACCGTAACCGGCCTTTCGCACCGCCTCCGCAACGGCGGCGGCGTCGGCCGCGCCCACGAAGGTCACGTCGGCCTTCTCGGTCGCGAGATTGACGGCGGCGCCGGAGACGCCCGGCACCTTCTCGATGGCCTTTTCGACCCGGCGCACGCAGGACGCACAGGTCATGTCGGAAATGGAAAGCTTGATCGTCTGCCGCTCTGCTGACGGCACCAGGGTAAGCATGATGCACCTTCATCCCGAAGCTCTCCTTTGATCCGGCATAGACCAAAGGAGGCCGCTTCATATTGGATAGATCGTGCACCTTCCCATCATGTCAAGGTGAAGCGGCTTTTTGCCGCTCAGTCGGCTGCGACGGGCGAATAGCCCTCGGCCTCGATGACGGAAGCCACGGCGCTGCGGTCGCCGGCATGGTCGATCGCGACGCGCTTGGTCGAGAGATCGATATCGACCTTCGCAGCAGGATAGGCAGCAAGCACGGCGCTCGTGATGGTCTTGGCGCAGTGGCCGCAGGTCATGTCGGATACGGTGAAGGAAAGGGTCTCACTCATGGGCAGGCTCCTGATTTGCCTTTGCATGGTGAAGCCTTCCCCCATGGCAAGGTCAAGCCCTGCCCATCCAGGATGTTTCGGCACTCAAACAAGTGAGAAACCATTGAGACGCTCCTTCAACAAGGCGATCGTTTGCGTGTCGGCATTGGCAAAGGCGAACCGCAGGTAACCTTCCTGGCCGGCGCCGAAGTAGCTGCCGGGAAGGCAGAGAATTCCGGCTTCCTTGGCGAGCTTTTCCGCGACGCGGGCAGACGGCACACCTTCGAAGGGATGGCCGATAAAGGCGAAATAGGCGCCGACGGCTCCCACCTTCCAGGCCGGCGCACCCGCCATGGTGGACAGCAGCGCCTCGACCCGGCGCGCGATCTCCAGCCGGTTCCCCTCCCGCCAATCGGCGAGAATCGGCAGTGCGGTTGCCACGGCAGCCTGCGCCGAACGCGGCGGACAGATCTGCAGATTGTCCATGATCTTCGCCACCTGCTCGACGACATCGGCACCCGCCGTGATAGCGCCGAGGCGATGGCCGGGAATGCAGAAGGATTTCGAGAAGCTGTAGAGGCCGATCAGCGTGTTCTCCCAGCCCGCCCGGCCGAACAGATCATGCGGACGACCCGCACCGGCCGGCAGGAAGTCGCGATAGGTCTCATCGAGAATGAGCCAGATGCCGCGGGAGGCGCACAGGTCGTAGATCGCCGAAAGCAAGGCCGGCGGATAGACGGCACCGGTCGGATTGTTCGGCGAAACGAGCGCCAGCGCCCGCACATCCGGCGTGATCGCCGCTGCGATCGTCGCGACATCGGGCAGGAAACCGTTTGCGGCATCGCAGGCGGCGAAGCGCGTCTTGATGCCGAGCATCGCAAGCGTGGTTTCCTGGTTGAAATAATAGGGGTCCGTCATCAGGACGGCATCGCCCGCGCCAGCAATCGCCATCGCGGCGCAGATGAAGGCCTGATTGCAGCCGGCCGTGACATGAACATTGCCCGCGGCGAGCGGCACGCCGTAGGTTTCGGAGAGATGCTCCGCATAGGCCTTGCGCAGGCTGTGCTCACCCTCGATCGGGCCATAGCCTGTATAGGCGCGCGAGGCGGCGTATTCACCAAGCAGGCGCAGCATGTCTGGATGCGGCGGATAACCGGGCACGGCCTGCGAGAAATCGATCATCGGGCCGCTGCGGCCATCATAGGCATCGCCCCAGGCGAAGACATGCGGGATCGGCGGGGCGGCGAGGGTTTCGACGAGCGGATTGAAGCGAGGCATGGTCAGTTCCGTGGTGATCAGGCGCGGGTCTTGCGCTGGGGGTTGGACGTGGTCCGGCGTTCGGCCGACATCGGGCGAAGGGGTTCAGTTGCGCGGCCGCCACGACCGCGCAGCAGCATGCGGGCAGAGGTCTGCGGCTCGGGTAGGCTTTCTTCGAGCGACGCGAACAGCCAATCGATGAAGACCTTCACGATCGGCGCCTGCCGCACGGATTGCCGGCAGGCGACATAGAAGGCGTCATTGGCGGGCACGGTCAGATCGAACGGCACGACCAGTTCGCCGCGCGCGATAAGGTGGCTGGCGGTAATCGTATCGCCGAGCGCAATGCCCTGGCCATGCAGGGCGGCCTCGGTGGAAAGGCGCGCATCGCTCATGAAGTGCTGGCGCCCGCGCACGATATCGATGGCATCGGCTGCCGAAAGCCAGGTGCTCCATTCGCGGCCGTCGTCACCATGAAACAGCGTATGATCGGAAAGATCGCGCAGTGAGCGAAGCGGGCGGCTGTTGAGAAGGGTAGGGCTGGCGACTGGAAAAAGCTCCAGTCGAGACCAAAGCCGCGTCCAGTAGTCCGGCCAGTTTCCATCGCCATAGAGCACGCTGACATCCGTATCGAGCGAACGCAGGTTTTCCGGGTCATTGGCGGCGATCAGCGTGACGCGCACGCCGGGGAACTGATCTGTGAAGGTGTTGAGGCGCGGGATGAGCCAAAGGGAAAGCAGGGCCGGCACGCAGGTGACGGTGAGATCGCCGCTCGTCTCCGGCTGCTTCATCAAGGCGGTCGCCGCCGCGATTTCGCCAAAGGCATTGGTGACGGCGGGCAGCAGCAGCGCGCCCTGCGGCGTCAGCTTCAGTCGCTTGCCGCCGCGTTCGAAAAGCGCCGTGCCGAGCGATTCCTCAAGTGCCTTGATCTGATGGCTGACGGCACCGTGCGTCACGTTCAGTTCCCGCGCGGCAGCCGATACGGCGCCGCGACGGGCGGTCGCCTCGAAGGCGCGGAGCGGATTGAGCGGCGGCAGGCGCGCGGTCATGGGCGGAGAACCAGATATGTGAATTTTTCTCACGCCAATCGCTATAACAATGTCAATTGCTTTTCCAGCCGTTTTATTACGATACTATGAAGAACGAGGGCAAAGACCCCGGGGGAACACATCGAAACGCTTTTGATCCGGCCCCCGGTCTGCCCGCATTTTTCATTTGCGATGAGGTAGGCACGATGAGCGGCAGCAAGCTGGACGAACTCAAGGCGAAATACGGCGCAAGCCATGGTGGCGAGATGTTCGATCCCGCCTTCCGCAAGGTCGCCGACAAGATCTTCACCAAGAATGGCACCCGCCTTGCCCCCTATGCCGGCGTCCCGACCTTTCTCTCCGCACCCTATATGCAGGTCGATGCCAGTGAACCGGATTTCGGCAACCTGCAGGTCGCCATCACCGGCGTGCCGATGGATCTCGGTGTCACAAACCGCCCCGGCTCGCGCTTCGGACCCCGCGCCATGCGCACCATCGAGCGCATCGGCCCCTACAACCACGTGCTCGATTGCGCACCGGTGCAGGAACTGCGCGTGGCCGATATCGGCGACGTGCCCTTCCAGAGCCGCTATCGCCTCGAACTCAGCCATGACGACATCGAGAAGCGCTTCAACCAGATCGTCGATGCCGGCGTAATCCCGCTTGCCGTCGGTGGCGACCATTCGATTACCCATCCGATCATGAAGGCGGTCGGCAAGAAGCAGCCGGTCGGCATGATCCATATCGACGCCCATTGCGACACCGGCGGCATGTTCGACCAGACGAAGTTCCACCACGGCGGCCCGTTCCGCAACGCGGTGCTCGACGGCGTGCTCGACCCGACCCGCACCATCCAGATCGGCATTCGCGGCTCCTCGGAATATCTTTGGGAGTTTTCCTACGAATCCGGCATGACCGTCATCCATGCCGAAGAGGTGAGCGGGCTGGGCATTCCCGCCATCATCGAAAAGGCGAAAGCCATCGTCGGCGACGGTCCGACCTATCTTTCCTTCGATATCGACAGCCTCGACCCGAGCTTCGCGCCCGGAACCGGCACGCCGGAAATCGGCGGCCTCACGACGCGCGAGGTTCTGGAGCTCATCCGCGGCCTCAAGGGCATCAACCTCGTCGGCGGCGACGTGGTGGAAGTCGCCCCGCAATATGACGCCACGACCAACAGCGCGCATGCCGGCGCACAGGTTCTGTTTGAAATTCTGAGCCTCATGGTTTTCAGCCCTTCCGTGGCCCGGACGGCCTGACGTAGAATAGCAACAACGGGAACGCTCCGGCCGGATCGACCGGTCGGCCCAACAGGAGAAAAACCACCATGCGTGATATCCTCAAGACCAATGTCAGCCGCCGCGCCGTGCTGGGTGCGGGCGTTGCCGGCGCCTCGATGCTTGCCATGCCGGCGGTGCTGCGCGCGCAGGACAAGTCGCTGAAGGTCGGCGTCTACGGCGGCTATTTCAAGGATTCCTTCGACAAGAACATCTTTGCGGATTTCACCAAGGAGACGGGCATCGCCATCGAATCCGTCGCCGAGCCGACCGGTGAAGCCTGGCTCGTCCAGCTCGAGCAGGCCGCCAAGGCCGGTCAGGCACCGGCCGACGTCTCCATGATGTCGCAGGTCGCCATGTTGAAGGGCCAGTCGACGGATCTCTGGGCAACGCTCGACACGGCAAAGATCCCGAACGCGTCGAACCTCATTGACCATTTCGTCAACAAGTATCCGGATGGCCGCGTCGCGGGCATCGGTGCCGTCGCCTGGTACATCACGCTCGTCACCAACACGGATGTCTTCAAGGAAGCCCCGACGTCCTGGTCGGCTCTCTGGGATCCGGCAAATGCCGACAAGCTCGGTCTGCTGGCGCTCGTCTCCAACTCCTTCCTGCTCGAAGTGACGGCAAAGACCCATTTCGGCGGCACGAACGCGCTCGACACCGAAGAAGGCCTCCTGAAGGCTTTCGAAAAGCTCGCCGAAGTGAAGCCGAACGTGCGCCTGTGGTATCGCGACGAAGCCCAGTTCGAGCAGTCGCTGAAGTCGGGCGAAATCCCGATGGGCCAGTACTATCACGACGTGACGGGCCTTGCCGCCAAGGATGGCCAGCCGGTCCGCTCTACCTTCCCGAAGGAAGGCGGCATCATGGATTCCGGTTGCTGGGCGCTGTCGCGCGCCTCGAGCAAGGTCGAGGAAGCCCACACCTTCATCAACTACATGAGCCAGCCGAAGATCCAGGCGCTGCTGTCGCGCAAGGTCGGCACCGCGCCCACCGTCAAGCGCGACCTCCTCGACCTCACGGCAGAAGAATTCGCAGCCGTGTCGTCGGATATCGATCCGATCATTCCGCGCTACGACCTCTACACGTCCAAGGCCGACTGGCTGAACCAGAAGTGGACGGAAATGATCGCGGGCTGATAAGCCCGATCGAGCGTCCATAACTTCGCTCGGCCGCCAGCGAAAAGGCAATGCTGGCGGCCGAGTGCCTTGAACCAAACGCGCCGAGCGGAGAACCAATGTCCGGACTGACCCTCCAGAACGTCACCAAGCAATTCGGCACGTTTACGGCCGTCAAGAATGTCGAACTGACCGTGCCGCATGGCACGTTCGTCTGCCTTCTCGGCCCATCGGGCTGCGGCAAGACCACGCTGATGCGTATGGTGGCCGGTCTCGACTTGCCGACCGGCGGCGCGATCAAGCTGGACGGCAAGGACATCACGAATGTTCCCACCCACAAGCGCGACCTCGGCATGGTCTTCCAGTCGCTCGCGCTCTTCCCGCACCTGACGGTCGGCGAGAACATCGCCTATTCGCTGCGCATCCGCGGCGTCGGCAAGGAGGAGCAGAAGAAGCGCGTCGATGAGCTTCTTTCGATGATCCACCTTACCGGTTATGCCGACCGCCCGGTCGCCAAACTCTCCGGCGGCCAGCGCCAGCGCGTGGCGATTGCCCGTGCGCTCGCCATCTCGCCGAAACTCTTCCTGCTCGACGAGCCGCTTTCGGCGCTCGACGCCAAGCTGCGCGAGGCCATGCAGGTCGAGCTGCGCCAGTTGCAGCAGCGCCTCGGCATCACCACCATCGTCGTCACCCACGACCAGCGCGAAGCCATGACCATGGCCGACACCGTGGTCGTGATGAGCGGCGGCGAAATCCGCCAGGCCGCGGCACCTGTGGAAATCTACCGCCGTCCCGCCGACACCTTCGTCGCCGACTTCATCGGCATGACGAACCTCATCGACTTCAAAGCCGACGGCACCGGCGCCAGCGTGCTCGGCGCGTCGATATCAGGCCTTGCCGTTCCCGCCGACCTGAAATCCGGCATCATCTCGGTGCGCCCGGAAGACGTGCATCTCACAGCACCGGGCGACGCTCCGGTCACCGGCACCGTCACCTTCGTGCGCGATCTCGGCGGCACGATCGAGACCTTCGTTGAGGCCGGCGGCAAGCAGATCGTCGCCGTCTCCATGCCGAATGCCCGGCCGGACGTGTCCGTCGGCCAATCCGTCGGCGTCCAGCTCAACCCCGGCGATTGCGTGGTGCTCAAGTCATGAGACGCGAAGCCCCGCAAAAACTCACGGACTACGGCCCGCTCGTCTTCCCCGCGGGCATGCTCATCACCTTCTTCGTCGTGCCCTTCGCGACGATGATCGCGGTCTCGTTCTTCAAGCGCAATCCCTCCGGCTTCTACACGCCGGACTTCGTCTTCGAGAATTACGCCCGGTTCCTCAGCCTGTTCTTCGGCAAGGTGCTCGGCTTCTCGCTGTTTCTCGCCGTCACCGTCGCGATCTGCTGCATCGTGCTGGCCGTGCCCTTCACCTATCTCCTGTCGCGCGCCAGGCGCAGAACGCAGGTGCTCTGGCTGGTCGCGCTGCTGTCGATCCTCTCGCTGTCGGAAGTCATCATCGGTTTTGCCTGGTCGACGCTCTTCTCACGGACCGCCGGCATTACCAATCTTCTCGTGATGCTCGGCATCATGGCAGAACCGGTGGCGCTGAACCCGAGTTTCGGTGCGGTGCTGACGGCCATGACCTATCAGGCGCTGCCCTATACCGTGCTCGTGCTCTATCCCGCCCTCGTGCGGCTCGATCCGACGTTGACGGAGGCCGCGCGCACGCTTGGCGCGTCGCCGATCAAATCCTTCTTCACCGTCGTCGTGCCGGCGCTCCGGAACACCATCGTCGCCACGCTGATCATGGTCTTCATCTTCGCGCTCGGCTCCTACCTCTTGCCGCAGATCCTCGGCCGGCCGCAGCACTGGACGCTCTCGGTGCTCATCACCGACCAGGCGATCTACCAGTCCAACATGCCGTTCGCCGCCGCCATGGCCGTGTTCCTCGTGCTCGTCACGCTCGGCCTCGTGGCACTGACGGTCATTGCCGGCCGCAAGGGAGAAGCCGCATGAACGGGTTTCTGCAGAAGGCCTATTTCGGCCTCATCGGCCTCTTCCTGTCACTACCGATCATTGTCGTCGCCGGTGTTTCGGTGAACGAAAAGCAGGACCTCGCCTTCCCGCCCAAAGGGTTCTCGCTTGGCTGGTACGGCGAAATCTTCGCCAATGTCGAATGGCGCAATGCGCTTTTCGCCTCGGTCACGCTGGCCGCACTGTCCGCCGCCGTCGCGCTCTTGATCGCGCTGCCGCTCGCCTGGTTCCTCTGGCGGCGCCACGCGCCCTGGGCAAACATCTTCCAGCTGCTCGGCATCGCACCCTTCACGCTGCCGCCTGTCATCACGGCCCTGGGCCTGCTCACCTTCTGGGCGGCGACCGGCTTCTACGGCCAGCCCGCCACCGCCGTCATCAGCCACGCCATCTTCTTCGTGACGCTGCCGCTGGTGACGCTGTCGCTCGGCTTCTCCTCCATCGACCGTTCGCTGGTGGAAGCCGCCGCGACGATGGGTGCTGATGACCGCACGATCTTCCGCACGGTTGTCCTGCCGCTGATCCTGCCCTACCTCATCTCCGGCTATGCCTTCGCCTTCGTCCTGTCGCTCAACGAATATATCGTTGCCTACATGACGATCGGCTTCACGATGGAGACGCTGCCGATCAAGATCTTCAACGCCCTGCGCTACGGCTATACGCCGACCATGGCCTCGGTGACGATCCTGTTCGTGGCGATCGCGGCCACCATCTTCGGCCTCGTCGCGCGCTTTGGCGATCTGCCGAAACTGCTCGGCGCCATGTCGTCAAAGGATTGAGATCATGCGGATTGCCGCCCTTCAGATGCACGCGATTGCCGGCGACGACGACGCAAATATCGAGCGTATCGCGGCGGCCGCCGCCGATGCTGCAGCGGGCGGTGCCAGGCTGCTGATCGTGCCCGAGCTCGCCGTCACAGGCTATGGGGCAGGGCAGGCCGCCTTCGAAAAACTCGCCTCGCCCGCAACGGGCGCGGTGGCCGAGCGTCTCAGCACGATCGCGCGGGAAAACCGGATCGCCGTCGTGGCGGGCTTTGCCGAGCAGGAGGGAACGCTCACCTATAACAGCGCGCTCTTCACCGATGGCATCGGCACCAATGCCGTCTATCGCAAATCCCATCTCTATGGCGATTACGAGCGCAATGCCTTCAAACCCGGCATCCCCAATTCCGTCATGGTGGAACTTGGCGGTCTCAGGCTCGGCATGCTGATCTGCTACGACGTCGAATTCCCGGAAAACGTCCGGCGGCTGGCGCTGGCCGGAGCGGACCTCATCGTCGTGCCGACGGCGCTGCCGAAGGGCTCTTCCGGCACGTTCATCGCCAACCACATGATCCAGGTCCGCGCCTTCGAGAACCAGGTCTTCGTTGCTTACATCAACCATTGCGGCGCCGACGACAATTTCACCTATGCCGGCCTGTCACGCATTGCTGCGCCCGACGGCAAGCTGCTTGCAGAAGCGCCGGCCGAAGGCGAGACACTGCTGTTTGCCGAAGTGCGCCCAGAGGACTACGCCAAGTCTCGTGCGGAAAACACCTATCTCGTCGATCTTGCGCGACCAATCTAGAGGCTGATCAGCGCCGTTCCGAGCACAGCAAGAGCGGCACCGAGCCACGCGGGTGCCGGCGGCACGATGCCGGCTCTTGCCCAGACCATCGGCAGGATAACAACGGGTGTCATCGATGACAGCGTCGAGACGACCCCGACACTGCCATGCGCCAGAGCGGCCATCAGCAGCGACATGCCGAGGCCGACGCCGAAGAAGGCGGAGCCGACGGCAA